>NZ_CP011010.1:1000357-1311785 GCF_001274595.1 Stenotrophomonas maltophilia | reverse complement strand
AGCAGCGAACACAAGATCCTGGCCCGCATCCCGATCAGCGTGCGCTGGCGTGACATGGACAGCATGGGCCACGTCAACAACGCCAAGTACATCTCCTACCTGGAAGAAGCGCGCGTGCGCTGGATGCTGGGCGTGGACGGCGTGTCGATGACCGACCGCATCGCACCGGTGGTGGCCGCGACCAACGTCAACTACCGGCTGCCGATCGTGTGGCCCAACGACATCCTGGTCGAACTGTTCGTCGAGCGCCTGGGCAACAGCAGCGTGACCATCGGCCACCGCATCGTCGACCAGCAGGATGAGTCGAAGCTGTATTCGGACGGCAACGTGGTGGTGGTGTGGATGGATACCCAGACCGGCAAGAGCGCCCCGTTGCCGGAGGCGATCCGCAACGCGTCTACCTGATTCGCTTCTGGTAGGTGCCGACCTTGGTCGGCACGCCTCGGCGGCAATGAGGATGCCGGCCAGCGGCCGGCACGACCGACACTGTTCAAAGGACTGACATGATCCACCACACCGAACTGCGCGACCTGCTGCCCGGCATGGTCCCCTTCCCCACCGATGCCTTCCCCGCCGACCAGGCCTGGCTCGGCCAGCACCTGTTGCCGCTGCTGAAGATCGACCTGGGCGTGCTGCGCCCGGAACTGGCGGGCCAGGTGGCGACGATGCTGTGCCCGATCGAGCCGTATGACGGCTGTATCGGCGAGACCACCGAAGAACACCACAACGCGTTCACCGGCACCAACTGGATCGCCTTCGAACTGACCGCCGGCAACGAGATGCGCTTCCTCGGCAACGAGGGCTATTTCATCGGTGATGCAGTGGACGACAAGGACGCGCAGGAACACATCGCGCAGATGCGCGAGAGCTACGGCAAGGCGCGCGACTACCACGCCACGCATGGCCGGCTGGCCTGCTACTCGCGCTTCGGCAAGGGCGAAGCCAGCGAACGGGATTATCTGGACACGTTGGGTGGCCCGATCGGTTTCGGCAACTGGACCGAGACCGCGGAGATTCCTGCGGCCTTCGCGCTGGCCTTCACCGAAGCCGCCGATGACCCCAACGCTGCGGAGGATGCCGAAACGGTGATCATCACCCGCGACGGCAACAAGTTCTTCGCCGTGGCCGACGTGGCCGGCTACAACTGGTGCGCCACCGGCGCCGATGCGATCGTGATGCTGTACGAACCGGTAAGCCGCACGGTGCTGTTCTCGTACGACTGGTCGTAAGCCCCTGGTAGTGCCGGCCGCTGGCCGGCACTACCGGATATTCCGGTCGCGCCGAGCGTCCTCGACGCTACGGCAGCCATCCCAACCGTCGCTTCCGTAGAGTCGAGCTTGCTCGACTGCTGCTGGCCCGGGCCGTCGAGCAAGCTCGACGCTACGACGGCCATCCCAACCCCTTGCTTCAGCAGCAGCGTGCCGTTTCCCCGCGCGCTTACGGCGCGGCCTTGCGCACCACCAACGTCGCGCTCGCTTCGCCACCGCCTTCCAGCTGCAGCCGCAGTGGCAGCGCCTGCCCGTCCTTCAATGCGCCCTTGCCCTGCATCAGCATCAGGTGCAGGCCGCCGGGCTTGAGTTCGGCACGGGCGCCCGGTGCCAGCGGCAGGCGCTCGATCGCGCGCATCCGGCTGACCCCGTCAGTGATCGTGGTCTCGTGCAGCGACACATCGCCGAAACCGCTGCTGCTCGCGCCAGTGATCGCCACCGCCTTGCGGCAGCCGTTGTGGATCACGCCATAGCCGGCGGTCATCGGCATCGCCGGGTTCGGCGGCAGCCGCGCCCAGCCCTGCTCGACGGTGACGCATGTCGTCTCGGCGGCGGATGCCGATGCTGCGGCCGCACACATCATCAACAATACGCCAACGAATGGTTTGGTTATCATCGCCCAGGTTCCTTCTTCGCAACGAGACCGCAGCATGACGACGCTCATCGAGGTGATCAACCATGGCCCCATCCGCGAACTGCGCCTGGCGCGGCCGCCGGTCAACGCACTGGACACCGAACTGTGCCGGCAGTTGATCCACGCCATCGAGCTGGCCATGGCCGAAGATGCGCACGGCATCGTGCTGTCGGGCAGCGAACGCATCTTCACCGGTGGCATGGACGTGCCGCACCTGCTCTCGCACGGCGATGACAAGCACAAGCTGCTGGACACCTGGAACGCCTTCTTTGGCGCCGTGCGCACGCTGGCCGAGAGCCGCATCCCGGTGGTGGCCGCGATCACCGGCCACGCCCCGGCCGGCGGCTGCGTGCTGGCGCTGTGCTGCGACTACCGGGTGATGGCGCGCAGCGCCGAGCCGTCGCGCCCGTATGCCATCGGCCTGAACGAAGTGCAGGTGGGACTGATCGCACCGGAGGGCATCCAGCGCCTGCTGCGCCGCGCGGTGGGCGTGCACCGCGCCGGGGTCCTGCTGACCACCGGTTCGCTGGTGCCGGCCGAGCAGGCGCTGCAGATTGGCCTGGTCGATGAACTGGCCGAAGGTGACCTGGTGGTGGCGCGTGCCGTGGCCTGGCTGCAGAACCTGCTCAAGCAGCCGCGCCAGCCGATGCTGCTGACCCGCGCCGTTGCCCGCGCCGACCTGCACGAAGCCCTGCACCCGGACCTGATCCAGCTGGACCGCTTCGTCGAAGCCTGGTTCGCCCCGGATGCACAGAACGCCCTGCAGGCGCTGGTGGCACGTCTGGGCAAGTAATCGGTAGTGCCGGCCGCTGGCCGGCTACCTCAGGCGCCGCAGAAGGATCACGAAGCTGCCGGCCAGTGGCCGGCACTACCGATGAGGGGCCGGCCCGCACCGGTATAATCAGGCCTTCTTCATTGCTGTGGCCGCCCCCTTGAACGACACGCCCGAACCCGTCGTCTCCGAGCTGATCGACCTGCTCACCCTGGAGCGGCTGGAGGACAACCTGTTCCGCGGGCAGAGCCGCGACATCGGCACCAAGTACGTGTTCGGCGGGCAGGTGCTGGGCCAGGCATTGGCCGCGGCGCAGGCCACGGTCGACAACGGCCGCCACGTGCATTCGCTGCATGCCTATTTCCTGCGCGCCGGCAACATCGACCACCCGATCGTCTACGACGTGGACCGTACCCGCGATGGCGGCAGCTTCTCGGTGCGCCGGGTCACCGCGATCCAGCATGGCAAGGTGATCTTCTTCTGCGCGGCCTCGTTCCAGCAGGCCGAGACCGGTGCCGAGCACCAGCACAAGATGCCCGAAGTGCCGCAGCCGGAAGACATCGAGCCGAATCGCCCGCTGCCGGCCGAAGTGCTGGAGCGGCTGCCGATCAAGGTGCAGCGCTGGCTGTCGCGCGGCGGCCCGTTCGAATTCCGCCACGTCTACCCGCGTGACGAACTGAACCCGCCCAAGCGCCCGCCCTACCACCAGGTGTGGCTGCGCCTAAGCGAGCCGGTCGGCGATGCGCCCGAGCTGCACCAGGCGCTGCTGGCCTATGCCTCCGACTTCCATCTGCTGGGTACCGCGACGTTCCCGCACGGCATCAGCTACTACCACCCGCATGTGCAGATGGCCTCGCTCGACCACGCCATCTGGTTCCACCGCCCGTTCCGTGCCGACGACTGGCTGCTGTACTCGCTGGACAGCCCCAGCGCGCAGGATTCGCGCGGCCTGGCCCGCGGCCAGTTCTTCACCCGCAACGGCGTGCTGGTGGCCAGCACCGCGCAGGAAGGCCTGATCCGCGTCGTACCCGACCAGGCAGCGGCAGCCGCCGTGCCGGCCAAGGAGTAATCCGATGCGCCAGATCTTCAGCAGCCAGCGCGTGGAAACCGTCGAAGGCGTGGCCGAGCTCCTGCGCGGGCATGGCATCGAGGTCAAGGTGACCAACGGGCGCTCGTACAAGACCCGCCGCCGCGGCCAGTTCAGCTATACCGACCTGGGCAACGCCAGCGCCTACCCGGCGGTGTGGATCGTGCGCGCCGACGACCAGCCGCGCGCACGCGAAATCCTGCGTGACGCGCGCCTGCTCGACACCACCCGCCGCGACCACCCGACCGCCGAGTTCGCCTTCCGCGACATGCCGGAACAGGGCAGCGGCGGCCGCGGCTGGGCCTGGCGCATCCGCATCGCCCTGCTGGTGGTGATCGCCGGCGTGGCGCTGGTGATCGGGCTGCGCCATCGCGGCGCCCCGGCGCCGGCCGCACCGGCCCCTGCCCCGCAGGCGCAGCCGCAGCCGCAGCAGGCCCCTGCCCAACCGGCTGCGCCGGAAGAAGAAGAAATCCGGGTCCGCATCCAGCCGTCGAAATGACGCACGGGTAGTGCCGGCCGCTGGCCGGCAACCGCAGCCCGCCGGACGGGTTCATGAGGTTGCCGGCCAGCGGCCGGCACTACCGCACTGAAGGCCGGTCACACTTCGCGCGCGGCTCCGTCATGGGACACAATCCCAGCAGGAGAGCCGCCGCCGTGACGACCTTCGCCGCATCGATCGACCAGACCCTGGAACGCGAACTGCCGGCCGCCGCCGGCGGCTGCCAGCATGCCTATGGCCGCATCGTGCTGGCCTGCCAGAACACGGTCACCGCCATCGCGCTGGCCATCACCCGCGACCGCCAGGCCAGCGAGGACATCGCCCAGGAAGCCTTCGTGAAGGGCTGGCAGCAGCTGCACCAGCTGCGCAGTTCAACCAGCTTCCTGCCCTGGCTGCGGCAGATCACCCGCAACCTGGCCCGCGACTGGCTGCGTGCGCAGCGTGGCCGGCCGCTGACCGGAGAGGCGGCCGAAGTGGCGCTGGGCATGGCCGCCGACCCGGCGCCAGGTGCGGCCGACCGGCTGCAGCGGGTGGAAGAAGAGATCGCCGCCGAAGACATCATTTCCGCGTTGCCGGCCGACAGCCGCGAAGTCCTGCTGCTGTACTACCGCGAAGGCCAGCGTTCGCAACAGGTAGCCGACCTGCTCGGGCTCAGCGACGCCGCCGTGCGCAAGCGGCTGTCGCGCGCCCGCGCCCAGGTGCGTGACGGCCTGCTGCAACGCTTCGGCGAATTCGCCCGCAGCAGTGCCCCGAGTGCGGCGTTCGCCACGGCCGTGGTGTCGATGGTGCTGGTGGCCGCGCCCGGCACCGCCAGCGCGGCGATCCTGCTCGGCACCGGCGTCGGCATCGGCGGCAGCAAGCTCGGCCTCGGCGGCGCCAGTGCAGCAGGCGGCACCGCGATGGGCTCGTTGACTGCCACACTGGGCCAGCTCCACGTGCTGCCGGCCGAAAGCTGGGGCGCTGTCATCGGTGGCGTGGTCGGCGGAGCGATCGGCAGCTATCTGGGCGGGCGCTTCCTGATGTCGTACACCGAGACCGATGCCGAGCGCGCCGATGTGCGTCGCTTCCTCTACCTCAACATCACCACTGGCATGTTCTGGTGCCTGGCGATCCTGCTGGCGGTGATGCTGCAGGTGCCGGTCTGGGCGCAGCTGGCGGTGCTGGCGGTCGGCCTGGGCGTGGTCAACTACCAGTGCCTGGTACCGCTGCAGCGGGTGATGGCGCCGATGATCGTGCGCGACTCGGCACGGCGCGGGCGCACGGGCATCAACTGGAAATACGAGTCGATGTACGGCCGCACCGGCATCATCGCCATGAACCTGATGGTGATCGCACTGGTGCTGTACTCGCTGGTACGCAGCGGCCGCCTGTAACGGACAACGCCGGCAGTGCGCCGGCGTTGTCGTCGATCACTGCGTTGGCTCTCAGCGCTGCGGCTTCGGCATGGCACCGTCACGCGGGCCGCCCTGACGCGGACCACCGTGCATCGGGCGCTTGGCCGCATCGAACTCGGCCTTGCTCAGCTGGCCATCATTGTTGGTGTCGGCCGCGGCGAACCAGGCATCACGCATCTGCTTCACGCGCAGTTCGCGGTCGGCCTTGTCCAGGTAGCCGTCCTTGTTGAGGTCGAGCTGGTCGAAGCGCGCGGCCAGGCGCGGATCGGCCTTGGCTTCCTCGCGGCTGATGCGGCCGTCCTTGTTGACGTCCAGCTTGGCCCAGCGCTCGCCGCCGTGGCCACGGCGACCGTGCTTCCAGCGCGGCAGTTCATCGCGCGAGAGCTTGCCGTCCTTGTTCTTGTCCAGTTCGTCGAACTTCGCCGCCAGACGCGGGTTGGCAGCGGCTTCGCTGCGGTCGATGACGCCGTCGCCATTGGTGTCCAGCTTGGCCGGGCGCTGCGCCGGCGTGGTCGGGGTGTCGGCCGCCAGCGCGATACCGGAAGCGGAGGTGCCGAGCAGCAGGGCCAGCAGCAGGGGGGTACGGATCATGAGGTCACTCCTGGGGATGGGAACAGCGTCGGGGTGATCACTTCACCCTCGGGGGACAACAACGCCCGGGCGCGACATCGGTTGACGTCGCCGCCGGTTCCATTCATCCGGCGGACAGTCGCCGCCACTGCGACGGGCTAGGGCTATGCTGTGCCCATGGCGATGCATGGCGACAGAGACGACGAACTGCGACTTTTCCAGACCGGCGAGCACCCCTGCGGGTACTGGTCGGACCGGGTGGCGCGCGACCTGGTGCTGGACCCGCACGACCGCCGCCTCGGCGGCCTGTATCCGCTGGCACTGAGCTGGGGCTTCCGTCGCAGCGGTGACCTGGTCTACCGGCCGCATTGCGCGCACTGCCAGGCCTGTGTGGCGGTGCGCATCCCGGTGGCGCGCTTCGCCCCGGACCGCAGCCAGCGCCGTTGCGCGGCCCGCAATGAAGACCTGGAGGTGCGGATCACCGCCGCCACCGCCCGTGACGACCTGTTCGCGCTGTATCACCGCTACCTGGTGCATCGCCACGCCAACGGTGGCATGGACGACCATGGCCCGCACGAATTCGAGCAGTTCCTGATCGGCAGCTGGTCGCACACCCGCTTCATGGAGATGCGCCTGCCCGGCCACGACGGCCAGCCCAGCCAGCTGCTGGGGGTGGCGGTGACCGACGTCACCGAGCACGGCCTGTCGGCGGTCTACACCTTCTTCGACCCGGAGCACGCCGCGCGCGGGCTGGGTACCTTCGCGATCCTGCAGCAGATCGAATGGGCCCGCCGCGAGGGCCTGCCGCACGTCTACCTGGGCTACTGGATCCGCGGCCACCAGAAGATGGACTACAAGCGCCGCTTCCATCCGCTGGAAGCCTACGACGGCCGCCGCTGGCACGATTTCGACAAGGATCTGGACGGGCGCTGACAAACCGCTGACACCGGGCCGGGTGCACAATACGGCCCATGAACGCCAAACCCCTGATCCTCGCCCTGGCCCTGCTCTGCGGCGCCACCGCCCCCGCCTTCGCCACCTCCCCCGCGATGACCGAAAAGCCGTCCGCTGCGCTGCGCCTGGCCACCTACAACACCTCGCTGTACTCCGATGACGCCGGTGGCCTGATCAAGGAACTGGAAGGCGACAGCGAACACGCACGCAAGATCGCCGCGGTGCTGCAGCAGGTGCGCCCGGACCTGGTGCTGCTGAACGAATTCGACTTCGACGACGCCCACCGCGCCGCCGACCTGTTCCAGAAGCGCTACCTGGAAGTGGCGCAGCCCGGCGGCGGCAAGCCGCTGCACTTCGCCTACCGCTACCTGGCCCCGGTCAACACCGGCGTGCCCAGCGGCCTGGACCTGGACAACAACGGCGTGGTCGGCGGCGAAGGCCGCAGCCGCGGCAACGATGCCTGGGGCTACGGCCTGCACCCGGGCCAGTACGGCATGCTGGTGCTGTCGCGCTACCCGATCGATGAAGCCAAGGTGCGCAGCTTCCAGCTGCTGAAGTGGAGCGCGATGCCCGGCGCGATCCGTCCGGTTGACCCGCGCACCGGCAAGAGCTTCTACAACGACCACGTGTGGTCGCAGCTGCGGCTGTCCTCCAAGTCGCATTGGGACGTGCCGGTGAAGACCCCGGCCGGCGTGGTGCACGCGCTGGTCTCGCACCCGACACCGCCGGTGTTCGACGGCCCGGAAAAGCGCAACGCCGCGCGCAACCACGACGAACTGCGCCTGTGGCAGGAGTACCTGTCCAAGGGTGACAAGCCGTGGCTGTGCGACGACAAGGGCCAGTGCGGTGGCCTGGCCCAGGACGCGCGCTTCGTGATCCTCGGCGACCTCAACAACGACCCGGTCGATGGTGATGGGCGCCATGAGGCGATCGTCGAACTGATCGAGAACGCCCGCGTGCTGCGCTACCCCACCCCGCGCAGCGTCGGTGGCGAGCAGACCAGCCTGGCCTATGCGGCCAAGGGCATCGCGCGCAGGGGCGCGCCGTTCCATGCCACCGGCGATTTCGGTCCGAAGTCCGGCACCATGCGCCTGGACTACGTGCTGCCCTCGACCGGTTTCGAGTACATCGGCAGCGGCATCTTCTGGCCGGCCAATGAAAGCCCCGAAGCGAAGATCGCCGACGGCAGCGACCACCACCTGGTGTGGGTGGATGTGAAGTAAAAAAAAGGGGACGGAGGGGATTAAGTCGTTTGTGGCACAAACGACTTAATCCCCTCCGTCCCCTTTTTGTTTTACGGGCGCAGTTCGACGCCGATGGCGTCGGCGGCGTCGCGCGCGATGGCGCGCGCTTCGTCGATGGTTTCGGCACGTGCCAGGGTTACGCCCACACGACGGTGGCCGTGCACGCTGGGCTTGCCGAACAGGCGCACGGCGGTATCCGGCACCTGCAGCGCAGCAGCGACGTTGTTGAAGTACGGCACGCCTTCGCCATGCGCCAGCAGCGCGCACGAGGCCGACGGGCCGCTCTGGCGGATCACCGGAATCGGCAGGCCGAGGATCGCGCGCGCATGCAGCGCGAACTCGCTCAGCTCCTGCGAGACCAGCGTCACCAGGCCGGTGTCGTGCGGACGCGGCGACACTTCGCTGAACCACACCTCGTCACCCTTCACGAACAGCTCGACGCCGAACAGGCCCCAACCGCCGAGGTCGTCGGTGATCGCGCGCGAGACTTCTTCCGCACGTGCCAGTGCCGCGCTCGACATCGGCTGCGGCTGCCAGCTCTCGCGGTAGTCGCCGTCCTTCTGCAGGTGGCCGATCGGCGCGCAGAACGAGGTGCCACCGGCGTGGCGCACGGTCAGCAGGGTGATCTCGTAATCGAAGTCGATGAAGCCTTCGACGATGCAGCGGCCGGCACCGGCACGGCCACCGGTCTGCGCGTAGTCCCAGGCAGGGGCGATGTCCGCCTCGCTGCGCAGCGTGCTCTGGCCCTTGCCCGAGGAGGACATCACCGGCTTGACCACGCACGGCAGGCCTATCGCGGCCACCGCGGCACGGTACTCGGCCTCGGTATCGACGAAGCGGTACGGCGAGGTCGGCAGCCCGAGGGTCTCGGCGGCCAGGCGGCGGATGCCTTCACGGTCCATGGTCAGGCGTGCGGCGCGCGCGGTCGGGATCACCCGCAGGCCCTGCTCCTGTTCCAGCTGGACCAGGGTCTCGGTGTGGATGGCTTCGATCTCCGGCACCACCAGGTGCGGCTGTTCCTGGGCGATCAGCGCGCGCAGGGCCATCGCGTCTAGCATGTCGATCACGTGCGAGCGATGCGCGACCTGCATTGCCGGCGCATCGGCGTAGCGGTCGGCGGCGATCACTTCCACGCCCAGCCGCTGCAGCTCGATGGCCACCTCCTTGCCGAGTTCACCCGAGCCCAGCAGCAGCACCCGGGTGGCGGAGGGGGACAACGGAGTTCCAAGCTTGGCCATGGCGGTTCCAGCAGCGATGTGAAGGCGGGTGGGCATTCTAGCTGGCCGGGCACCCCGGCCACGGCATCCGACGAACGGTAGCCCACATCTGATATCACTTTGATATCTTCACCTCGAACCCTCAAGGACGTACTGCCATGAAAGAGAAGTCGCTGTCCTCGCTCAACGGCCTCGGCACGCTGGCCGGCGCCCTGCTCGTCGCCCTCGCCGGTGCCGCCGTGTTCGTGCTCGGCGTTGCCGCCAAGGCCAGCACCGGCTCGCCCAACCTGCTGCTGATGCTGCTGGGCGTCCTGCTGGTCGCGGCGGGCATGTTCGTCCTGGCCGGCCTGTACACCATCCAGCCCAACCAGGCCGCGGTGCTCAGCCTGTTCGGCAAGTACGTCGGCACCGTGAAGGACAACGGCCTGCGCTGGAACAATCCCTTCTTCAGCAAGCGCCGGGTCAGCCAGCGCGTGCGCAACTTCGAAAGCGGCAAGCTGAAGGTCAACGAGCTGGACGGCAGCCCGATCGAGATCGCCGCGGTGATCGTCTGGCAGGTGGTCGATGCCTCCGAGGCGGTCTACAACGTGGATGACTACGAGAGCTTCGTGCACATCCAGTCCGAATCGGCGCTGCGCGCGATGGCCACCAGCTATCCCTACGACCAGCACGAGGAAGGCCAGCTGGCCCTGCGCAGCCACGCCAGCGAGATCTCCCAGCACCTGAAGAACGAGCTGGCCGAGCGCCTGGCCGATGCCGGCGTGCAGGTGATCGACGCGCGCATCAGCCACCTCGCCTACGCCGCCGAAATCGCCCAGGCGATGCTGCAGCGGCAGCAGGCCAATGCGGTGATCGCCGCGCGCACGCGCATCGTTGCCGGCGCGGTCGGCATGGTCGAGATGGCCCTGGCCGAACTACAGAAGAACGGCGTGGTGCAGCTGGACGAGGAACGCAAGGCGCACATGGTCAGCAACCTGCTGACCGTGCTGTGCTCGGACCGCGGCACCCAGCCAATCGTCAATGCCGGTTCGCTGTACTGAACCACCCTCGCAACGGGGCGCCCCACCGCCCCGCCAGGAGTTTTCATGAGTGAGAAGAAAGCCTATCCGCTGCGCATCAATGCCGAGGTCCTGGCCGCGGCACAGCGCTGGGCTGACGATGAGCTGCGCAGCCTCAACGCGCAGATCGAATACGTGCTGCGCGACGCCCTGCGCAAGGCAGGACGCCTGCCGAAACCCAAGCCATCGCCGGAGGACAAGGAATGAGCAAGCGCTGGAGCTACCAGACCATCGAGGTCAAGACGTCCATGATGGGCCTGCACAAGGCCGAGGACATCCAGGCCGAACTCAGCCGCCAGGGCCAACTGGGCTGGGAGCTGGTCAACATCATCATCCCGGCGCCGATGCGCCCGGCGATGCTGGTCTTCAAGAAGGAGCAATGACCATGCGCCTGCGCCCCACCCTGTTCGCCATCGCACTGGCCGCCTTCAGCGGCGGCGCCCTGGCCACCGAGCCGCAGCAGGTTGCCACGCAACTGCTGGACCACCTGCAGGCCGGGCGCATCGCCGAAGCCGAAGCGATGTTCACCCCGCAGATGGCCAGCGCCGTACCGGCCGAGAAGCTGCAGGGGCTGTGGCAATCGCTGGGCGAGCTGCAACAGCGCGGCGGCGCCCACAGCAGCGAACTGCAAGGCGTGCATCTGGTGGAAGTGCCGCTGCAGTTCGCCAGCGGCGCGGTCGTCGCGCAGGTGGCGGTGGATGCACAGGACAAGATCGCCGGGCTGATGCTGCGCCCCGCTCCGCCAGCCAAGGCAGCGCCACCACCGGCCGATGCGGTCTACAGCGAAGCTGATTTCAGCGTGCCGCAGGTGCGCGGTGCGCTGCCGGGCACGCTGGCTCTGCCCAAGGGGAAGGGCCCGTTCCCGGCGGTGCTGCTGGTGCACGGCTCGGGGCCGCAGGACCGCGACGAGACTCTCGGTGGCAGCCGCCCGTTCCTGGACATTGCCCGCGGCCTGGCCGCACAGGGCATCGCCGTGCTGCGCTATGACAAGCGCACCCTCGCCCGTCCGCAGGATTTCCAGGGCCGCACCTTCACCGTCGATGATGAAACCACCGACGACGCCGTGGCCGCGCTGACCGCGCTGGCATCGGACCCGCGCATCGACAGGCAGCGCATCTTCGTACTCGGCCACAGCCAGGGCGGCATGCTGGCCCCGCGCATTGCCAGCCGCTGGCCGCAGGCGCGCGGCGCGATCCTGTGGGCTGCCCCGGCACGCACCCTGCTGGAACTGCTGCCCGAACAGAACCGCTATCTGCTCAGCCTGGACGGCGGCATCAGCGAACCCGAACAGGCTTTCCTGGACACGCTCGACGCGCAGATCGCCGCCGCCCGCGGCAGTGCGCCGGTTGCCGCCAGCGAACTGCCGCTGGGCGTGCCGCAGTCGTTCTGGCAGAGCATCGAGGCAGTCAACGCACGCGCCGACGCGAAGGCCCTGCACAAGCCACTGCTGATGCTGCACGGCGGCCGCGATTTCCAGGTGCCCGATGCGGATTGGCAGCTGTGGAAGCAGGCGCTGGACGGTCACAAGGATGTCCAATGGCACGCCTACCCGGCCCTGAACCATATCGGCGTGGCCGGCAGCGGCCCCAGCTCACTGAAAGAGTACGCCCAGCCGGGTCATGTCGATGCCGGGCTGATCGCCGATGTGGCGCGCTGGGTGGAGGCGCAGCGATGAGCGCCAGCGATCCGAAGCAGTACGAGGTGGCCGACAGCTCGCCGTTGCGCGTGCTGTGGATCGTGCTGCCGCTGCTGGCCGCCTTCGTGGCCTGCGTGTATGCGCAGCTGTACAAGGCACCGGCCACCGCGCCCTGGATCGAAGTGACGCTCTCGCCGCCCTGGTTCCGCATGGGCGGCAGTGCCGCCTGGAGCCTGCTGGTGATCGCCGCGCTTGGCATCGGGCTGGGCGCGGCCTTCTTCCGCCGCCGCGTGGAACTGGCCGGCGACGTGCTGGATGTGCGCTCGACCCTGTATCGCCGGCGTGTTCCAGTGGCAACGCTGCGACTGGACCAGGCGGAGGTGGTCGATCTCGGCCGTGACCGCCGCTACGGCATCCGTTTCAAGACCAACGGCTATGCAATGCCGGGCTTCTATTCGGGCCACTTCCGCCTGCAGGGCGGCGGCAAGGGATTCGCCCTGGTCACCGATCGCGCACGTGTGCTTGCCCTGCCGGTCAGCGATGGCAGCACGCTGCTGCTCAGCGTGGACCGGCCGCAGGTACTGCTCGATGCCCTGCGCAAGGTGGCCGCATCGGCGCCGCGGCAGTAAGCTGCGGCGATGCAACGACGCCCGCCCCTGCTGATCAATACCGCGACCATCGAGTTGTGGCCCGCCGGCCTGCTGCGCGCGCGCAGCAACCTGGACGCGCGCCTGCTGTCACAGGCGCGCTGGGTGCTGCGGCGCAAGCGTGATGGCCGCTATCTGGCGGCCGTACTGCCGCGCGGCGTGCATTCGATGGTGCCACGACTGCCGCGCGAACCCGGGGTCGAGGAAACGCTGGCACTGCTGGACGCAGTGGCAGCTCGGCCATTCGGGGCAGCGCTGGAAGATCAATGGCTTCCGCTGGCCGGGCTGCAGCAGCGCCTGCAGCAGCTGGGCCTGGACGCCCAGCGCTACGCAGACGACAGCGGCCTGCCGCTGGAGGCCGAACCCTGCCTGCTGCATTTCGCCGGTCGTGACCGCTTCGCCCGCCCGCTGTGGCTGCGCCGCGGCGCTGCGCAGGGCTGGCGCCGGATGCGCCTGCACGCTGCACGGGATGGCGTGGCACTGGACGCGATCTCTGGTTTTCGCAGCCATGCCTACCAGCTGGGCATCTTCGAACGGAAGCTGGCACGCGGGCTGGGCGTGGCCGAGATCCTGAAGGTCAATGCCGCGCCGGGCTTCAGCGAACACCACAGCGGCCATGCGCTGGACATCGGTACGCCGGGCGATGCGCCGGCAGAGGAATCCTTCGACGCCACCGATGCGTTTGCCTGGCTGCAGCGCCATGCCGGCGCGCACGGCTTCCAGCTGAGCTACCCGCGTGACAACCCGCACGGCATCGTCTACGAACCCTGGCACTGGTGCTGGAGACCGGCCAACGGCTGAGCCCCTCGTGGCGGCCGCAAGGCGAAATTCATGGCGCTGTCCGGGCGGGTAGGCTGCGCAGGGGACGCCGTAAATCCGTCCCTGGAGGCTTAGCCGCGCCATCCATGGCGCGGATACCCCTGTCCAGCCCACCCGCCCGGCCTCTGACAGTTTCCGTGTGCATCCGCCACGGAATGGAACAAGAGAGCAAAGGCAAAAGCCGGTCGCTTCGCTCGAAGCCTCTGCAACGGATCAGCGCGCGGCTGTTGGGTCCGCCTTCAAGCGAGCCGAGCACCGCAGGTCCGTCGAGGGCGAAGAGGTGCGTGCGATTCTGTAGAGCCGAGCCATGCTCGGCTGCTCTCCGCACCGTCCCTCGACGGGCCGAGGAGCGCAGGGCACCGGTGCGCAGCACCGGCTCGCGGCCGGCGGCGCGTTTCTTTTGGTTACTTTTCTTTTCGCGCGAAAAGAAAAGTAACGCCCATGAACCATCACGATCGCATCAGCATGGATCGAATCGACAGCCCGGCTGCCGTCACCGCCTCAACGCATTGATCGCCAGCAACACCCATCCGGCCATCATGCTGGTGCCGCCGATCGGCGCCATCCGCGTCGGCCACTGCCACAACGCCCCGCCCACCAGGCTGCCGGAAAACAGCAGCACGCCCAGCAGCAGTACGTACAACGCCAGGTGCGCGATCGCCCCCTGCGCACGCGGGCCCAGCGCCACCAGCACCGCACCGTGCGCGAATGCGTACAGCGCTGCCATGTTCAGATGCTGCTGCGCCAACGGATCGGCCACCCCATGCGAGGCATAGGCGGACAGGCCGATCGAGGCGGCGGCCAGCAATGCCCCCAGGCAGGCCAGCAGGGAAGGCTTACGGGCACGGCGTTCGAGATTGAACATGAGGGCTCCTTGCGCAACGCCCTTGCCGGGCGCCAGATGAAAAAAAACGCGCCGCAAGAAGCGGCGCGTTTTCGTGTCCAACACTACATGGGTCAGCCGAGGCTTACTTGACGGCCCAGTAGATGTCGTAGGTACCGTCCTGGGTGAACGACTTGTCGATGCCGTCCTTCCAGGTCTCGTACGGACGGTCGATGACTTCGTTGCCCGAGGTCACGGCCCAGGCACGCAGGCCGTTGCGGGCCACGTCCAGACCCGCCATGTGGCCAGCGTAGGCCGCATGCGCCGAACGGTGCGGAGCAACGTGCACGTACTTGACCGGAGCGCCGCCGTCGATCTTGACGGTCAGCTCTTCAGCGGTGGCACCTTCAGCACCCTTCTTCTTCACCGGCTGGGCGATGTCGAAGGCGTACTTCTCAGCACCGAAGTCGGTGGTGATGATGCGGAACGGGCCGGCGGCTTCAAGGCCATTGGCCTCCATCACGCGCTTGATCCACTCCTGGTTGTCCTTGATGGACTTGGTGATCGTGTCCTGACCGCGGTCCACGTTACCGGCGTTGACGACCAGCAGGTCTTCAGCCGGCACATCGACGATGGCCAGATCGGTCAGCGGCGCTTCCGGCGTGCGGTAGTCGACGTTCGGGACAGTGGCGAGCATGTTGGCCATGCGCGACAGGCCCATCTTGATGTCGTCGCCGATCTGGCGGCTGACATACAGGCCGGCATAACGACCGAACAGGTCGAAGCCGTACTTCACCGAGTAGTCCTGGGTGATCTTGACGTTGCGGCCACCCTTGCCGGTCGGCTCCAGGGTGAAGGTGGTGACCTTGTCGTGACCCTTGGTCGGGTCTTCGATGGCGATCGCAACGCGCTTGTTTTCTTCGGCTTCGGTGATCTTCCAGGAGCCGGTGCCCAGGTCCTTGGAGGTGAAGTCGAGAGTGGCACCGACGCCGGAGGCCGGGCCGGACAGCTTCAGTTCAACGGCGGGATCGCGCAGTACCAGCGGGTTCCAGTCCTTGAAGCGGCGCAGGCTGCTGACCGTGTCGTACACGATCGTCATCTTGCGGTTGGTCTCGATGCTTTCGGTGATGTGACGCTCGCCCGGCAGACATACGCCAATGATGACGAACAGGCCAGCCACGATCCCCAAGGCGATCAGGAACTCGATAATACGGGTCATTCAGAGAGTCTCCGGGGCCGATCCCACGGCCGGGTTGATTGAAGCGAAGCGCCAATCCTAGCAGGCTTCGCGGGCATTGTTTATCGGGATTGGCGCACCGGTTTCCCTGCCGGCTGCGTATTTGTATGGACAAAGAATTCGAAGGGTAACGCATACCGCCACCCGCCAGTAGGGGGCGCGCTTGGCCGGAACCCCCGGCCGTCGCCCAAGTTGTTGTACCGGAACGATTTTCCCTAGACCAGCTGGAGTTCGAACGCCTTCAGTACGGCGCGCGTACGGTCGCGCACACCCAGCTTGGAGAGGATGTTGGACACGTGGTTCTTGATCGTGCCTTCGGCCACGCCCAGCGAGTTGGCGATCTCCTTGTTGGAGAATCCGCTGGCCATCAGCCGCAGGATCTCGGTCTCGCGGTCGGTCAGCGGGTCGGGCCGGTCCAGGCTGACGAACTCGTTGCGCATGTGTTCCAGGCCGGACAGCAGCCGCTGGGTCACCGCCGGCTGCACCAGCGAACCGCCGTCGGCCACGGTGCGGATGGCCCCGACCAGCTGCGCCAGGGTCACGTCCTTGAGCAGGTAGCCCTTGGCACCGGCCTTGAGCCCGGCCAGCACCAGCTGGTCGTCATCGAAGGTGGTGAGGATGATGGTCGGCGGCAGCTGCTCCTGCCGTGACAGCACCTGCAGCGCTTCCAGCCCGGACATCACCGGCATGCGCATGTCCATCAGGACCACATCGGGACGCACCTGCGGGATCAGCTCGACTGCCTGCCGTCCATCGCCGGCCTCGGCCACCACCTCGATGCCATCGTCGAGCGCCAGCAGGGAGCGGATTCCCTGCCGCACCAGGGTTTGGTCATCGACCAGGCAGACGCGAATCATCAACGTACTCCTTCAGGAACCTTGGTAAGGGCGGCCACCAGCACCGTTGCCGGCACCGTCGCCCGCAGGCGGAAGCCTTCGCCGGGACGGGTCTCGACCTGCAGCTGGCCACCACATTGTTGCAGGCGCTCGCGCATGCCGCGCAAGCCATTGCCCACATTGACCATTTCCGCGCCGACGCCGTCGTCGCGTGCCTCCACCACCACCCGGTCCGGCGCTTCACGGTACACCTTGATCCACAGGTGGCGGGCACCGGCGTGGCGCACGGCATTGGTGATGATCTCCTGGGTGCAGCGCAGCAGCACGTGGGCCCGCTGCGGGTCCTCCACGTTCAGGGGATCCTCGATCTCCAGCTGGATGTCCAGCGAGGGCACGTTCTCGGTCAACGGGCGCAGCGCCGCGGCCAGGTCGATGGCACCGGTCTCGCGCAGCTGGCTGACCACCTCGCGCACGTTGCCCAGCAGCAGCTTGGCCAATGCGTGGGAACGCTTCACATGCTCCAGCGCCTGGCCGTCGGCCAGGTGGCCGGCCACTTCCAGGTTCAGGGTCAGCGCGGTCAGCTGGTGGCCCAGCAGGTCATGCAGCTCGCGCGAGATGCGCGTGCGCTCATTGACCCGGGCGCTCTCGGCCAGCAGGGCGCGGGTGGCGCGCAGTTCCGAGTTGAGCCGGCGCTGTTCGTCGCGGGCCTCGGCCTGGCGACGGGCCACCAGCGCGATCACGAACACGAAGCTGGAGAAGCCCATGTAGCCCACCGCCTGCAGCACGGCGATGAACGGCGGGAAGCCCAGCGGCTGGATATAGACCGGCAACACGGCCAGGTTGCTGGCCACCAGCCAGACCACGCCGATGCGCGGCCCCAGCAGCCATGGCAGCAGGCCGGCCACCACCATCAGCAGGATGCTGCCCAGCGCGGTACCGGAGAAATAGCTCACGCCGATCGCGCAGGCGGTCAGCAGGATCAGCGCCGCGTGGTCGAAGAAACCCGGACGGCCCTCGCCCAGCGAGCGGGTCAGCGCCCAGTACACGATGCCGAAAGCCAGGTAGGCCGAGGCCCAGGGAATGATGCGGAAGCCGGCTTCGCCGTCCAGCGTCTCCAGCGTCAGCGAGACAGGATCGATCAGGTAGATCGCAAGCCAAAGGCCGACGGTGCCCCAGGTGAACAACCCGGAGTAGCGCAGCATCGCATTGTGGTTCAGTCGGGCCAGCATCCCTCATCGTAGCCCGTGCACGGCCGCTCCCAAGCGCCGAAAGTCATGCTCGGGCATATCCCCTGTTCATGCCGCAGCCCACCCCGGGCATGCAATAATCGTGCGCAGGGTCCCTTGATGGACCAACCGCGTTACCCCACGGAGTCACAATGTCGATTGTCATCCGCGACGTGCGCGAGCACGAGCTCGATTCCGTCCTGGCTTTGAACAACAACGCTGGCCTGGCCATCCTTCCCCTGGATGCGGCCCGCCTGCGCCTGTTCTACGAAACCGCTGAGTATTTCCGCGTCGCCGAGCGCGACGGCAACCTGGCCGGATTCCTGATCGGCTTCGGCAGCGACAGCCAGCACGACAGCAGCAACTTCGCCTGGTTCAAGCAGCAGCTGGACACCCCGTTCTTCTATATCGACCGCATCGTGGTCGCCAGCCGCCGTCGCGGCGGTGGCGTCGGCCGTGCGTTCTATGCCGACGCCCAGAGCTTCGCCGAGCTGCGCTACCCGCAGATGACCTGCGAGGTCTTCCTCGACCATGGCGCCGATGCCGCCCTGCTCTTCCACGGCAGCTTCGGCTTCCGCGAGCTGGGCCAGAACACCATGGCCCAGGTCGATGTGCGTGCCAGCATGCTGGCCAAGGAACTGTGCAGCTACCCGTGGGTGCAGGAAACCTACCGCGGCAAGCTGCCGGATGTGGCATGGACACGTGCCCGGCAGCTGCCGGCGCAGGCACAGCGGCCGACGGGGACCTGAGCGTGGCGGTGAATTTCGATTACGAACAGGCCGGTGAACTGAAGATCGGCCAGGTGGGCATCGCCAACCTGCGCATCCGTACCCTTGATGTCGAACGCCTCGTGCAGGAAATGCGCGAGCGCGTGACCCGCGCACCGAAGCTGTTCGGCCGCGCTGCGGTGATCCTCGATTTCGGCGGCCTGAGCCAGGTCCCGGACGTGGCCACCGCACAGGCGCTGGTCGACGGCCTGCGCAGCGCGGGCGTGCTGCCGGTGGCACTGGCCTATGGCACCAGCGCGGTCGACCTGCTTTCGCAGCAGCTCGGCCTGCCGTTGCTGGCCAAGTTCCGCGCGCAGTACGAGCGTGCCGAGGCCGAACCGGCCCCGCCGGCGCCCGCACCGGAACCGCGCCGCGCCGTCCGCGCCGAGCCGAAGCCGGCCCCCGCCGCGCCGGTGGCCAAGGTCGCCGATGCCGCCGCGCCGCAGCCGGGCCGCATGCAGCTGGGCAACGTGCGTTCGGGCCAGCAGCTGTACGCGGAAAACTGCGACCTGACCGTGATGGCCACCGTCGGCGCCGGCGCCGAGGTCATCGCCGATGGCAGCATCCATATCTACGGCACCCTGCGCGGCCGCGCGCTGGCAGGAGCCCAGGGCAACACCGCGGCACGCATCTTCTGCCGTGATTTCCATGCGGAACTGGTCGCCATTGCAGGCCATTACAAGGTACTGGACGATGTGCCGGACAACCTGCGCGGCAAGGCCGTGCAGGTATGGCTGGAACAGGACCAGATCAAGATCGCTGCGCTGGACTGACGCAGCACCCAAACAGAATCATCAGGAGAAGTCCTTTGGCTGAAATCATCGTAGTCACCTCCGGCAAGGGCGGCGTCGGCAAGACCACTTCCAGCGCGAGCCTGGCCTGCGGCCTGGCGCGGCGCGGCAAGAAGGTGGCGGTGATCGACTTCGACGTCGGCCTGCGCAACCTCGACCTGATCATGGGCTGCGAACGCCGCGTGGTGTATGACTTCGTCAACGTCGTGCACGGCGAAGCCACCCTCAAGCAGGCCCTGATCAAGGACAAGCGCTTCGACAACCTGTACGTGCTGGCTGCCTCGCAGACCCGCGACAAGGACGCGCTGACCCAGGAAGGCGTGGGCAAGGTCCTGAAGGACCTGGCCGCCGACGGCTTCGACTACATCATCTGCGACTCCCCGGCCGGCATCGAGAAGGGCGCCTTCCTGGCGATGTACTTCGCCGACCGCGCGGTGGTGGTGGTGAACCCGGAAGTGTCTTCGGTGCGCGACTCCGACCGCATCATCGGCCTGCTCGATTCGAAGACCCACAAGGCCGAGTCCGGCCAGGACGTGCCGGCCTTCCTGCTGCTGACCCGCTACACCCCGGTGCGCGTGGAAAGCGGCGAGATGCTGAGCATCGCCGACGTCGAGGAAGTCCTCGGCCTGAAGGCGATCGGCGTGATCCCGGAATCGGGCGACGTGCTCAACGCCTCCAACAAGGGCGAGCCGGTGATCCTGGATGTCGAATCCGCTGCCGGCCAGGCCTATGAAGACGCCGTCGCGCGCATCCTCGGCGAAGAACGCCCGATGCGCTTCACCAACGTCGAGAAGAAGGGCTTCTTCAGCAAGCTGTTCGGAGGGTAAGCATGGGCCTGTTTGATTTCCTCAAAGCGAAGAAGACCACCGCCGAAACCGCCAAGAACCGCCTGCAGATCATCATCGCGCAGGAACGCAGCCACCGCGGTGGCCCGGACTACCTGCCGCTGCTGCAGCGCGAGCTGCTGGAAGTGATCAAGAAGTACGTGAACATCGACGTCGATGCAGTGAAGGTCGACCTGGTGAAGGATGGCCAGCACGACGTGCTGGACATCTCCGTGGCGCTGCCTGAAGGCCCGGACAAACCCTGATGCCCTGCCCCGCCCGTGCCTGCATGGGCGGGGCCGCGTGACCCGCATGACCGATACGACAACCGCCGTGGACATCACCTGCGTGGGCGACATCGCCTTCGCCGATGCGCAGTGCCTGCTCGCCGCGCATGGCCTTCGGCTGCACCACGTGGCCGCCGGTGAACCGATTCCCGGCAGCTACTGGGGCGAACCGGAGGCGGGCATCATCGCCAGCAACGTGTACGTGCGCGATGACACGCCCGTGCATTCGATGCTGCACGAAGCCTGCCACCTGATCGTGCTGCCGCCGGAGCGGCGTGCGCAGGTGCACACCGATGCCACCGACTCGGTGGCCGAGGAAGACGCTACCTGCTACCTGCAGATCGTGCTGGCCGGGCAGCTGCCCGGTGTCGGCAGCGAACGGCTGATGGCCGACATGGATGCATGGGGGTATACGTACCGGCTGGGGTCTACGAAGGCGTGGTTCGAGCAGGACGCGGAAGACGCGAAAGCCTGGTTGATCGAACGCGGCTTGCCGGTGGCGTAAAGCATCGGTAGTGCCGGCCGCTGGCCGGCAACCTCCTGAACCTGTGAAGCATCGCCTGGCTGCCGGCCAGTGGCCGGCACTACCGGAATCACCCCTGCCCGGCCAGCGCGCGCAGAGTGATGCCGACGACGTAGGCCAGATAGGTGCCGGTGGCGTAGCCCATCGTCCCCAGCAGCACGCCGACCGGCGCCAGGGCCGGATGGAACGCCGCCGCCACCACCGGCGCCGAGGCAGGGCCACCGATGTTCGACTGCGAACCGATGGCGAAGTAGAAGAACGGCACCTTCAGCAGCTTGCCCAGGCACCACAGCAGCACGATGTGCACGGCGATCCAGATCAGGCCCAGCAGGAACAGCCACGGGCGGTCCAGCAGCGCCAGCAGATCCATCTGCATGCCGATGCAGGCGATCAGGAAATACAGCAGCAGCGAACCCAGGCGCGAGGCGCCCGCGCCTTCCAGGGTGCGCGCACGGGTGAAACTGAGGCCCAGGCCCAGCGTGGTCGACAGCACCACCACCCACACGAATGGCGCATCCAGGCTGAACTGTGCGGCCCAGCTGACGTTGATCTTGAACCATGCGGCCAGCGGCGCACCGATGGCATGCGCCAGGCCGACGCCACCGAAGGCCACCGCCACGATCAGCATCAGGTCGGTGAGGCTGGGAATGCGCTCGTGCTCGGCCTGGAAGCGCGCGATGCGCTCCTTCAACTCGTCGATGGCCGAGGTATCGGCGCCACTGCGTGCATCAATCTTTGCCGCGCGGCCGGCCAGGAAGATCAGCGCCGCCATCCACACGTAGCCGACGCCGACATCCACCACCGCAAACTGGCCGAAGGTGGTGGCGTTGACGTCGAACACTTCGCGCATCGCCAGCATGTTGGCACCGCCGCCGATCCAGCTGCCGGCCAGCGCAGCCATGCCGGCCCAGGTATCGCCGGCCACGGTGTCGGGATGGATCGCGCGCATCACCAGGAAGGCCACCACCGCGCCGAGCATGATGCTGGCCGAAGCGCCCAGGTACATCAGCACCAGCTTCGGGCCAAGCCGCAGGATGCCCTTGATGTCCACCGCCAGGGTCAGCAGGATCAGCGCCGCCGGCAGCAGGATGTCGCGCGCGATCGGGTTGTAGAGCTTGGTGTTCTGCCCGTCGATCAGGCCGACGGTGTTGTAGATGCCGGGAATCAGGTAGCACAGCAGCAGTGCCGGCACGAAGGTGTAGAAGCGTTTCCACAGGCCCTGCTCGCGCGAGGCGGTCCAGAACACGGCGCCGAGGGTGGCGGCGATCAAACCGAAGACGACGATGTCGTTCTGGATCAGGGCGGTCGAGGGCATGCAGGCGCTCATGTAGAGCCGAGCCATGCTCGGCTGCTGTTGGCGGGAAAAGAAGCTCAGAGCAGCCGAGCATGGCTCGGCTCTACAAAAAACAACAGCGCCGCACCGGGGGGCGGCGCTGGACCGGCTTACTCGCCGATGTGCTGCTTCAGCCAGGCATTGACGGTGTCATGCCACAGGATGCTGTTGTTCGGCTTCAACACCCAGTGGTTCTCGTCCGGGAGGTACAGGAACTTCGATTCGATGCCCTGCCGCTGTGCCGCGGTGAACGCAGCCAGCCCCTGCTCGACCGGAATGCGGAAGTCCTGCTGGCCGTGGATGACCAGGATCGGCTTCTTCCAGTCCGCCACGTGGTTGACCGGGTTGAACTTCTCGTAGTTCGCGGCCTTCTGGTACGGCGTACCGCCCTGCTCCCACTCGGTGAACCACAGTTCTTCGGTGGCGTAACCCATCATGCGCTGGTCGAACACGCCGTCATGGTTGACCAGGCACTTGAACGGGCCGTTCCAGTTGCCGGCGATCCAGTTGACCATGAAGCCACCGTAGCTGGCGCCCAGTGCACAGGCCTTGTCACCGTTGAGGAAGGAATACTTCTTCAGCGCCGCGTCCCAGCCCTTCTGCAGGTCTTCCAGCGGGCGGTCGCCCCAGTGCTGGCTGATCGCATCGGTGAAGGCCTGGCCGTAACCGGTGGAACCGTGGAAGTCGATCATCACCACCGCGTAGCCCTGGCCCGCGTACGTCTGCGGGTTCCAGCGGTAGCTCCAGCCGTTGCCGAAGCTGCCCTGCGGGCCGCCGTGGATCAGGAACGCGACCGGGTAGGACTTGCCTTCCTGGTAGTTGTGCGGCTTGACCACGTAGCCGTGCACGGTGTCGTTGTTCCAGCCCTTGAACTCGAACTGCTCGTAGTCGCCGAAGGACACGTCCTTCAGCACCTCGCCAGCGGCCGGGGTCAGCGCGCGCAGCTCGCCGATCGGCTGGCCAGCGGCCGGCAGCAGGCCGACCAGCACCTGGTCGTTGCTCTTCAGGCTGTTGCGGGTGATCGCCACGCTGTTGCCGGCCACGTCGACCGCGGTCACGCTGCCGTCACCGATCAGCTTGGTGGCCTTGCCGCTGGCCACGTCGATCTGGAACAGCGGGTGTTCGCCGACGTCATCGGCGGTGGTGTAGATGCTGGCGCCATCGGCGGACAGGGCAATGCCACCGGCCGAGCGATCCCACTGCGGGGCGATCTCGCGGGTCTTGCCGCTGGCCAGGTCCATCGCCATCAGGCCGAAGCGGTCGGCCTCGAAGCCCGGGCGCTTCATCGCGCGGTAGAACAGGGTCTTGCCGTCGGCGCTGAACACCGGGCCGGCATCCCAGGCCGGGTTGGACGCGGTCAGGTTGACCGGTGCCTGCTTGCCGGCGGCGTCGAAGCGGTACAGGTCGAAGTTGGTCGACCACGGCTCCTGCTTGCCAGCCACGCGGATGCTGGCCACCACGCTGGCGCCATCCGGCGACCACGCGAAGTCATCATTGCCGCCGAACGGCTTGGACGGTGCATCGCCATCGATGGTCGCGCTCAGCGCCGACGCACCCTTGACCGGACCGGCCTTGGCCGCCGGCAGCGGCGCCACGAACAGGGTGTTGCGGCGGCCGTCATTCCAGGTATCCCAATGGCGCACGAACAGCGAATCGAAGACCTTGCCGCTGGCCTTGGCGTCCTTGTTGTCCTTGAGCTTCTTATCGGTGCAAGCCAGGTCCGAGGCACAGGCCTGGAACACGCCGGCGCTGAACAGCACGCGGTCGTCCTGCGGCGACACGTGGTAGCTGTCCACGTCGACCGCGAAATCGGTCAGCTGGCGCGGGGTGCCACCGCTGATCGGCTGTGCGTACAGCTGCTGGCTGCCGTTCCGGGCGCTGAGGAAGTACACGGTCTGGCCATCGGCCGACAGTGAAGCGGAATTGACGTTCCAGCCAGCCGGGGTGATCTGCTTCGGCGGTGCCGCATCACGGGTGAGCAGGTTGCGTGCGAACAGCGCGGTGGAGGCCTTCAGGTTGGCGTCCACGCTGCGCTTGGCGAACACCACGGTGCCGCCGTCAGCGGTCAGTACCGGTGCGGAGACGCGGTCCATGGCCACCATGTCGCGGACTTCCAGGCCACGGGCAGCGGCAACGCTGGGCAGGGCGGCCAGCAGGCTCAGTGGCAGCAGGGCATGACGCAGTTTCATCGGGGTCTCCGCAGGACGGCAAAAAACCGATGTTAGGCCCGTGCGACCGAGGCTGCCAAGGCCATCGGTCATGGCTGCGTGCGGGCAGCCGCCAGAAACAGCAAACCCCGCCGGGGCGGGGTTTGCGGTAGTGCCGGCCGCTGGCCGGCACTCATGGGCCTTCATGGGTTCTGGGGTTGCCGGCCAGCGGCCGGCACTACCCATCAAACCTGGGGTCAGAGCCTTCCCTGCGGGAAGGGATCCGACCCCCTGCATCACGCCACGGCGCGCTTGCCGGTGCGGTAGATCAGCCAGCCGACCAGGAACAGCACGGCCAGGCCGATCCACTGTGCGCCCGGCAGGTGGAACGGCACGGCCAGCACGTCGGCGCGGCTGCTGACCACGATCGGCACGGCGATGGCGATGCCCATCAGCGCTTCGCCGGTAATCAGGCCGGCAGCGAACAGCACGCCCGGCTTGTGCACGCGGTCGCGGCCTTCTTCGTCATCGGCGCGCACCTTGTGGAAGCGCTCGACCAGGTGGGCAATCAGGCCACCGAGGAAGATCGGCACCATTAGTTCCAGCGGCAGGTAGATACCGATGGCGGCAGCCAGCACCGGCACGCGGAAACGTGCGTTGCGCGACTTCAGCCAGCTGTCGAAGGCGATGATGGCGGCGCCGACCACGGCACCGATGCCGATGAAGGTCCACGGCAGCTCACCACCGAACAGGCCCTTGGCCACCGAGGCCATCAGGTTGGCCTGCGGCGCGGCCAGCGCGTTCGGGTGCAGCTCGGACTTCACGCCGATGCCGTAGGCGGTGGCCAGCAGGTTCAGCACCGGGGCCATGATCAGCGCGCACGAGAACGCACCGATGCCCAGCATCAGCTGCTGCTTCCACGGGGTGGCGCCGACGATGTAGCCGGCCTTGAGGTCCTGCAGGTTGTCACCGCCGACCGCGGCGGCACAGCACACCACCGCGCCGATCATGATCGCGGCCACCGCACCCAGCGGCGCACCGAAGGCACCGACCGGCTGCAGGCCATCCTTGCCCAGCAGCAGCACCAGCACCGCCGAGGCGAACAGGATGGTGGAGATGGTGATGCCCGAGACCGGGTTGTTGGACGAACCGATCAGGCCGGCCAGGTAGGCCGAGACCGAAACGAACAGGAAGCCGGCGACGATCATGATGAGGGTCATCGGGATCGACACATGCCACTGGCCGACGATGGCCTGGTACAGGGCCAGCAGCGGCAGCACGAAGACCACCAGGGCCACCAGCATCCACTTCATCGGCAGGTCGCGCTCGGTGTGCGCCAGTACCGGGCCACCGCTCTTGCGCGCAGCCGCGAAGCCGCTCTTGACGCCGTTCAGCAGCGACTTGCGCAGCGAGATCAGGGTCCAGATGCCACCGATCAGCATCGCGCCGACGCCCAGGTAGCGCATCTTCGCGCCCCAGATGGCGAACGCGGCTTCGGTGGACGAAGCGGTGGCGACCGACGCGGCCAGGGCCGGATCGGTGTTCATGAAGAAGGCCTGGTAGATCGGAATGGCGATGTGCCAGGTCAGGATCGAACCGGACACCACCACGATGCCGACGTTGAGGCCGACGATGTAGCCCACGCCGAGCAGGGCCGGCGACAGGTTGGTGCCGATGAAGGCGGTGATCTTGGAGCTGCCGACGTAGGCCGAAGTGGCCCAGGCATCGGGGATCAGGCGCATGCCGCTTTCGGCAGCCAGCTTGACGAAGGCACCGATCACCGCCGACAGGCCGAGGATCTTCAGGCCCGGGCCGGGGTTTTCACCGGCCTTGAGTACTTCGGCGGCGGCCTTGCCTTCCGGGAACGGCAGCGGGTCTTCGACGATCATCGAACGGCGCAGCGGCACCGAGAACAGCACGCCCAGCAGGCCGCCCAGGCCGGCGATGCCCAGCACCCACCAGTACTTGAAGTCGGGCCAGTAGCCCATGATCACCAGCGCGGGGATGGTGAAGATCACACCGGCGGCGATCGACGAACCGGCCGAAGCACCGGTCTGCACGATGTTGTTTTCAAGGATGGAGCCACCGCCCAGCAGGCGCAGCACGCCCATGGAAATCACCGCGGCGGGAATGGCGGTGGCGATGGTCAGGCCTGCGAACAGACCGAGATAGGCGTTTGCGGCCGACAGCACCACCGCCAGCACGATGGCCAGGGCCACTGCGCGGAAGGTGAGCTGCTTGGGCGCAGCGTCGTGGTTCATGGAAGCCCCTGCTGGCAAAAAATCCTGGTCACGCTAGCGTTCAGGGGGCGTCACGTCCAGTGCGGTTCGGGAGGGTTGCAGCCGGGTCGCCGGTGGGATAGTCGCTTTTGACCAAACTCGGCCAACGCATCAAGCTCATCAGGCACATATCCCAATGGGCTGCCGGGTACCGGATACCGCGGCCCCCTGCCCCACATGGGCAGGCCAGCCACCGCTGCAGCATTCCAGCCAACATCGTTTGAAGTGTCTCGACTCCCCATGCATCGTGTTCACGATCCAAATGCTGTCGCCGAGCCGACCTATGAAAAACACACTTCGTATGCGCCCGATCAAGGGGCCGGTCATGGCCATCGTGACCTTGCTCTGCTCGATGCCCCTTTGTGATCACGCATCGGCCTGGAGTCGCGTTGGCGCGATCGAGGTCACTGACCACGCCGGCAGACCCTGTTTCGGGCTTCCCAGGAAAGAGCGCAAGCGTATCGGTGAGACTCCTCAGGTGTTTGGTGTGGAGGTGTATGACGCGATTACTCCACCGCTGCGGCGGCTATGGTCTTTCGACTTTTCCTATCCCGCGTCACTCCCGCTTCCACCCGGCGCTTGCGTCCTCTATGGAGAAGTGCCAGCCAACGCCGCTGCAGGGCAAGCGGCCATGACGCTGCAGTCTGGGCGCCTGTATGAGGTCACGATGTCGGCCACCAGAACGGGCGCCACCCGGTTCTATAGCGCCCGATTCTGCGTGAAGGCGAACGCCGATGGCAGCCTGCGGGCGATCCAGGTCCGCTACGACGACGCTCTGGGCTGGAGTCCTGCGGTCTGCCTGCCCTGAGCTGATGGACGCGCTCGTCGGCATCTCTCAGCGCCTGCTGGAAACGGGCAATTGTTATGTTATATCCTGTCACGCCGAACGAACATCGTACGTGGCTTCTCCTTCCTCCCCTCGGCTGGCCTCCATCGACCAGCTGCGCGGCACCGTCATGCTGCTGATGCTGCTCGACCACGTGCGCGAGACCTTTTTCCTGCAGCACCAGGTCGGCGACCCGATGGATGCGGCCAGCGTATCCCCTGCCCTGTTCGCTTGCCGCCTGCTGGCCCATCTGTGCGCCCCGGTGTTCGTGCTGCTCACAGGCCTGTCGGCGTGGCTGTATGGCCAGCGCCAGGCCGACCCGCGCCGCGCGATCGCCGCCTTCCTGCTCAAGCGCGGCCTGTTCCTGGTGGTGCTGGAACTGACCCTGGTCAACTTCGCCTGGACCTTCCAGTTCCCGCCGGACACGCTGTACCTGCAGGTGATCTGGGCCATTGGCCTGAGCATGATCGCGCTGGCCGGCCTGCTGTGGCTGCCGCGCCCGGCGCTGCTGGTGCTGGGCGTGCTGCTGGTGGCCGGCCATAACCTGTTCGATGGCGTGCGCGTGGAAGGCGACGGCGTGCTGGCCGTGCTGTGGAAAGTGCTGCACCAGCGCGACTGGATCGACACCGGCGTCGTGCGCCTGCGCACGTCCTACCCGGTACTGCCGTGGATCGGGGTGATCGTGCTGGGCTACCTGATGGGGCCGTGGTTCGCGCGCGACCGCGACCCGGCGCAGCGCCAGCGCTGGCTGCTGTGGGCAGGCCTCAGCGTGCTGGCCCTGTTCGCGCTGCTGCGGTTCGCCAACCAGTATGGGGATGCCCCGTGGCAGTACCAGACCAGCACGCTGCGCACGTGGATGAGCGTGTTCAACATCACCAAGTACCCGCCGTCATTGCAGTTCCTGCTGCTGACCCTGGGCGTGGGCCTGTTGCTGCTGCGCTTGTACGAATGGCCGCCAGTGGCCCGCGCCCTGCGCCCGCTGGCCGACATCGGAGCGGCGCCGATGTTCTTCTACCTGCTGCACCTGTACGTGCTGAAGCTGCTGTACGTGGCTGCGCTGGCTACGTGGGGCCCCACCCACGGCAGCCTGTACGCGCTGGATTCGGTGGCCGGCCTGCTGCTGGTGGCCTGCGCGCTGGCGGTGGCGATGTACCCGCCGACGCTGCTGTTCGGCCGGTTCAAGGCCCGCCGCCGCGACCTGGCTTGGCTGCGCTACCTGTAGGCCGTCAATCGGGCGGCCATCCACGCGTGGCGTGGAGCTACTGAAGGCTGGCGGGGCGCTACCGGGCGCGGGCACGGCTGCAGGCCTATAATCGCGCCCTTTCCGCTGTTCCCGCCGTCGATGACCGTTGCCGCTACCGCCTCCGACGACTTCCTGGGCCATCCCAAGGGCGTCTACGTCTGCTTCTTCACCGAGATGTGGGAGCGCTTCTCCTTCTACGGCATGAAGGCGCTGCTGCTGCTCTACCTCACCAAGTACCACCTGTTCGGCGACAAGGCCGGGCTGGACCTGCTCGGCGCCTACGGCGGGCTGGTTTACTGCATCCCGGTGTTCGGCGGCATGCTGGCCGACCGCTGGCTGGGCATGCGCCGGGCGGTGCTGTTCGGCGGCATCCTGCTGGTGCTCGGCCACCTGGGCATGGCCTTCGAGGGCCATGCCGCGTACCGGGTGAACGGCGAAGTGGTGCGCGACACCTCGGCGCTGGCGGTGACCTACCTGTCGCTGGCGCTGATCATCATGGGCGTGGGCTTCCTGAAGCCGAACATCTCGACCATCGTCGGCAAGCTCTACGCCAAGGACGACCCGCGCCGTGACTCGGGCTTCTCGCTGTTCTACGCCGGCATCAACCTGGGCGCGCTGTTCTCCTCGCTGGTGTGCGGCTTCCTCGGTGAGGCCTACGGCTGGAAGTACGGCTTCGGCGCCGCCGGCATCGGCATGCTGGCCGGCCTGGCGATGTTCCTGTGGGGCCAGAAATACCTGCAGGGCCATGCCGAACCGCCGCAGCCGGCCGCGCTGAGGCAGAAGGTGCTGGGCCTGCCCCGCGAATGGCTCATCTATCTGTGCGCGGTGCTCGGTGTGCTGCCGGTGGCGTGGCTGATGTGGGCCGCCGGCAACGGCGCCTTCGCGCTGGGCGGTGAAATCAGCCTGGCGCTGATGCTGATGCTGGTGGTGCTGGGCGGCGTGCTGGTCTGGTTCGCCTGGTTCACCGGCACGAAGTGCACGCCGGTACAGCGCCAGCAGATGATCGCGCTGATGGTGCTGATCTTCATGGCGCTGGTGTTCTTCACGATGTACGAGCAGTCGTATGGCTCGTGGGTGACCTTCACCGACCGCCTGCTGACCAAGGACATCGTGCCGTCGCTGGTAATCACCGGCGGCACCCCGTTGCCGTGGTCGATCATCTCGCTGCTGCTGGCACCGCTGGGCTTCGTGGTCAGCGCGCGGTTGTCCGAGCGGCGCCCCGGTTCGGCCGCACCACGTGCGTTCTTCATCGGCATCGTGGCACTGATGCTGGTGCTGCTGGTGCGCGACTGCCTGGTGATTCCGCAGACCGCCGGTTCGCTGACCTACCTCGGCGGCCTGTTCCTGGTGCTGCTGGCACCGGCCTTCGCCGCGTTGTGGACGTGGATGGACCGCCGCGGCTGGGAGCCGGGCAAGCCGGTGAAGTCGGCATGGGGCCTGGTGATCGGTGCGCTGTCGTTCGTGCCGCTGGCGCTGGCGGCGCAGCAGGTCGGCGCCACCGGTGAGATGGCCAGCGTGTGGTGGCTGGTGCTGGCTTACTTCCTGCTGGCCAGCGGCGAGATGTGCCTGTCGCCGGTCGGCCTTTCCGCCGTGACCCAGCTGGCCGTGCCTCGGGTGATGAGCCTGATGATGGGCACCTGGTTCCTGGCCACCGCATTCTCGGAAACGCTGGCGGCGCTGTTCGGCAAGCTGGCGGCCATCGATGTGCCGGAAGGCGAATCACTCGACATGGTGGCTGCCGCCGGTGCCTACGCACACCTGTTCTGGCTGCTGATGTGGATTGGCCTGGGCTGTGCGTTGGCCGCCTTCATCGCTGCGCCGCTGCTGAAGCGGATGATGCACGGGGTGAAGTAAGGCCCCGTGCAGCGGCGCCCGCTCAGGGCGCCTTGGCCTTTTCCACTGATGCTGCAACCTGGGCGTTCGCCCCGCCCAGGTGCTTCGACAGGAACGCCAGCAGGCGCGTGTAGTAGTCGCGCTGGCTGGCTTCGCCGTAGAAGCCATGCCCTTCGCGCGGGTAGTACACCGCTTCCACCGGCACCCCGGCCTGCTTCAGGGCCGCTTCCATCCGCTGCGTGTGCTGCACCGGCGCACGCGTGTCTTCGCGCCCGGCCGCCAGCAGCACCGGCACCGTGATCCGGGCCGCCAGGTTCACCGGCGAGACCGCTGCCAGCGCCGCGGGATCGCCGAGCCACTCATTCAGGTAGTTCACGCCCGAAGTGCGGTCCTGGATATCACCGCGCTTGAACATCAGCGGCAGGTCGTACACGCCCACATAGCCTGCGGCGCACCGGTACAACGCCGGCTCACGCACGGCGCCCATCATGGCCGAGTACGCGCCGTAGCTGGCGCCATAGATGCAGATGCGCTGCGGGTCGGCGATGCCTTCGGCAATGGCCCAGCGGGTGGCGTCGGTCACGTCATCCTGCATGGCCTGGCCCCATTGCTTGGCCGCAGCCTGGGTGTGGGCGCGACCATAGTTGCCCGACCCGCGGAAATTGACCTGCAGCACCGCATAGCCGGCTGCAGCTAGCAGCTGGTTGTCCCGCTCGAAGCCACCATCATCGAATTCACCGATGGGCCCGCCGTGCGGCATCACCACCATCGGCAGGCGGCGGCCGTCACTGCTTTTGGGTACGGTCAGGAAGCCGTGCAACGGCAGGCCATCGCGCGCAGCCAGGGCGATCGGACGCACGCTGGCGGCTCCGTCGCGGTCGAACCAGCGCTGGCGCGCGGTCAGGAACGCCGCTTCCCGGGTGGCGGTATTGAACATGAACCAGTCGCCGGGATTGCCGCCCGAACTGACCTTGACCAGGATGCGCGCGTTGTCACGGGTGGCCGACAGCAGGCTGACCCGCTGCCCGGGGAAAGCCTTCTCAAGCATGCGCTGGATCCGCGCGGTGGGCGACTGCTCGTCGAAGAACGCGCTGCGCGCGGTCGCTCCCACGAACTGCACGCCGACCGGCACACGGCTGCCCGGCTGGTAGATGATCGAGGCCGGGTCGACCACTGCGTCGCGCAGCAGGGTTCGCCGCTCGTCGGTCTGTGGATTCCAGCTGACCACCGCATCCGGGCCGGTGGACTGTTCGACGATGAGGTAGGCCAGGTGGTTGTCGGCGGAAAAACCGATGGGGCGTTCGATGCGGTGGCTGCTGCCCTCGTCGTTGAGCAGGGTCCAGCGCCCATCGTCCTGCCGGTAGTAGAGCTTGTTGATGTTGTCCGCGGCGGCGCCGCGGGCAAAGCGCAGCACGCCGGCGTTGTCGGTGGTGAACGTTGCGCGCTGCACCGGCGAGCGCGAGACCAGCACGCGGCGGCCGGTGATGACGTCCATCCGCTCAAGCCGCGCGCTGGTGTCGTTGGCGAACGGCCACAGCGAGATCAGTACGTTGCGCTCGTCTCCGGCCAGCGGATCGGCGAGGAACGCCGCCACCGGCTCGACCACACGGCCGCTGACCAGGCCAGGCTCATCCGGCCGCGCGCGGTAACCGACCAGAAGATCCCCCCGCTTGCCATCGGCATCCATCGCGTAGAGCTCGCCGGTGGAGCGCGGCACATCCAGCGCCCCCCACTTCTCGGCCAGCCCGATCAGCAGGCGATTGTCGCTCACCCAATCGACGCTGTTGGCGTGGTTGTTGCGCGGCGGCCGGAAATTGCCGACCAGTTCCATTGTGCGGGTGCGCAGCACGGCCACCGCCGTTGCCCCTTCCAGAGGCAGGGTCATGGCCAGGTACTCGCCGGTGGGCGAAAGCTGGATGTCGTTGAACTCGGCGCGCCGCAGGTAGTCGTCCAGCGCGATCTCGGCTGCGCGCGCGTGGCTGGCACCGCACAGCAACAGCAGGACGGCGAGCAGCATTACATGCTTCATGGTGTCCCCTTTCTGACCGGGCAGCCTGGCTGCCCGGCATGCCGAAGCGCGCGTCCAACGCGCGCCGATGCAGTTACGGTGCCTTGCCGCTGCCGGCCGGTGCTGCTTCGCCGGCGGTGGCCCCACCCAGGCTGCGCGACAGGAAGGCCAGCAGCCTGCTGTAGTAGGTGCGCTGGTTGGCCAGGTTGTAGAAGCCATGCCCTTCGTTCTTGACGTACAGGCTCTCCACCGGCGATCCGGCCTTCTTCAACGCCGCCTCCATGCGCTCGCTGTGCACGATCGGTGCACGCTGGTCCTGGCCCCCTGCGGCCAGGAATACCGGCACGCGCACTTGCCCGGCCAGGTTCACCGGCGAGCGCTCTGCCAGCTCATTGGGCGATCCCAGCCAGTTGCGCAGGTAGGCCAGGCCTGATTCATCGCTCTGGATATCGCCCCGGGCATACATCAGCGGCAAGTCGTAGATGCCGACATAACCGGCCGCACACTGGTAGAGACCCGGCTCGCGCACCGCGCCCATCATCGCCGCATAGGCGCCGTAGCTGGCGCCGTAGATGCAGATGCGGTCCTTGTCGGCCACGCCCTGTTCGATGGCCCAGCGCGTGGCATCGGTGACGTCATCCTGCATCGACAGCCCCCATTGCTTGCGCGCTGCCTGCATGTGCGCCCGGCCATAGCCGGAAGAACCGCGGAAATTGACCTGCAGCACCGCGTATCCGGCCGCTGCCAGCATCTGGGTCTCGGCCTCGTAGGCGCCCTGGTCGGAAACACCGATCGGCCCACCGTGCGGCAGCACCACCATCGGCAGCGCACGCGCCTGGCGCCCGTGCGGGACCGTAAGGAAGCCATGCAGCGGGCGACCATCGCGTGCCTTGACGCTGATCGGGCGGACCTCGGCGGTCAGCGCCGGGTCGACCCAGTCGCTGCGGCTGATCAGGTGCCGGGCGCTCTTGCCCACCGTGTCATACAGATAGAAGTCACCCGGATTGCGGCCTGACCAGCTCTCCACCAGCACGGTCCTGCCATCGCGCGTGCTGGAGGTGATGTAGACCGGCCCTCCCAGGCCCGCTTCAAGGCTGCGGTAGAGGCGTGCTTCGTCCGAGGCGTCATCGAAGAACGCCGTTCGCGGCGCGCCGCCAAGGAACAGCGCCCCCACCGGCACGCGGCTGCCCGGGCGGCGGATGATGCGTGACGGATCGGCGGTCTCATCGCGCAGCACGGTGCGCCGCTCATTGCTCTGCGGGTCCCAGCTGACAATCGCGTCGGGCCCTTCCGCCTGCTCGACCTGCAGATAGGCCAGGCGACCATCGGCCGAGAAACCGAGCGGCACTTCGATGCGCTTGCTCAGGGCCTCGTCGTTGAGCAGGATCCACTCGCTGTTGCTGCCCGCCCGGTAGTAGAGCTTCTGCGTTCCATCGGTGACGGCAGCGCGCGCGAAACGCACCTCGCCCTGCTCATCGGTGGTGAAGTGCGCATCGGCAACAGGCGCGCGCGCCACCGCGTTGCGGCGACCGGTCATCACGTCCATGCGTTCGATCTGCGCATGCGAGTTGCCGACGAAGGGAACCACAGTGACCAGCACGTTGCGGTCGTCGTCCTTCAGTTCGTCGCTGAGGTACGCAGCGACCATGCCCGCCGGCTTGACCTTGATGTTGGTACCCAGGCTCTGGTCGGCAACCCGGTACCCGACCAGCAGCTCACCGCCCTTGCCGTTGGCATTGATGCCGAACAGCTCGCCGGTCGGCGTGGGCCGGTCCAGCAGCCCGAGTTTCTGCGCCATGCCCACCAGCAACCGCTCGTTGCTGACCCAGTCGAAGGTATGGGCATGGTCGTTGCGTGGCGGACGGAAGCTGCCGACCATCTTCATGTCGGCAATGCGATAGATCGCCAGTGCCGTCCCGGCTTCCAGCGGTACCGTGGCGGCAACGTACTCTCCGCCCGGCGAAATCTTGATGTCGGTGAACGATTCCTGCCGCAGGAAACGATCCAGATCCAGCGTCGCCGCCGCTGCCCCGCCCGATACAGCCCCCAGCACCACAGCCAGCACAATCCTGCGCATCCTTCCCCCATGGAAAACCGGACAGCCTGTCCGGATACGCGATTCTAGGCACGTACATGCGGCGGATGCCACAGGGGCAAAAAAAAACGACGGCACCTTTGCCGGTGCCGTCGTTACCACTACCTTGGAGAGAGAGTCAGGACGTGGGTTCGGGGGGCGTGCGCCGGGTCAATGGACCCCGCGCACCGCCAACGTGAGGGCCAGGATGCTGAGGATCACGGCGATGGTGCCGTCCAGCACGCGCCAGGTACTGGGCTTGGTGAACAGCGGCGCCAGCAGGCGCGCGCCCAGGCCCTGCGCGGTCAGCCACAGGCAGCTGGCGGTGACCACGCCGGCGGCGAACGCCATGCGGGCATTGCCGAAGTTCTCGGCAATCGAGCCGATCACCATCATGTCCAGCCAGAAGTGCGGGTTGATCAGCGAGAAACCGACCGCGGCCATCAGTACCGCACGGCGGCTGCCGTCATCGCTGTCAGCCTCGCCCATGCCGCCGCCTCCGGCGATCGCACGGCGTGCCGACTTCATCGCATACCAGGCCAGGAACGCCACGCCGGTCCACAGCACAGCGGTGGTCAGCCACGGCAGCGCCGAGGTGAGCGTGCGCAGGCCGGCCACGCTGGCGAAGATGAAGATGGCATCGATGGCCGCGCAGGTGGCAACCACCGGCACGATGTGCTTGCGCAGGATGCCCTGGCGCAGAATGAAGGCGCTCTGGGCCCCGACCACGGCGAACAGGCCGATGCCGGTAGCTGCACCAGAGAACCAGGCACCGAGGCCGGTGCTGGCGGAGATGACCGAGAACATGGGATGGACTGCCTTGTATTGCTTGGGGGGACGGTGCCTCGCGAAGGCGGACAGCACCGGAACGGGCGCCATTGTCGCGCCGCAACATGAAAAAGACGAGCTAAACTTCCTAAACCAACATTAGCGGAACTTAATTCGATGCGTATCGACCATGCCCAGCTGCGCGCCTTGGCCGCGGTGATCCGCGAAGGCAGCTTCGACCGCGCCGCACAGTCGCTGAATGTCACCCCTTCGGCCATCTCGCAGCGGGTCAAGGCGCTGGAGGACCGGGTCGGCCGCCTGCTGGTCAAGCGCGGCACCCCGGCCACCGCCACCGCCGAGGGCCAGGTACTGGTGCAGCTGGCCGAACAGACCGCCCTGCTCGAACACGACGCGCTGCACCGGATGGGCCTGGCCGACGAGGACCTGCCCCAGGCCAGCATTCCGGTGGCGGTGAACCACGACAGCCTGGAGACCTGGTTCCCGCAGGCCGCCTCGCAGTTCGCGCAGAGCACCGGCACCACCCTGGACCTGCGCGTGGAGGACCAGGACCACACCGTGGAACTGCTGCGCCAGGGCACGGTGCTGGGCGCGGTGACCACCCTGGACGAGCCGGTGCAGGGCTGCCAGATCCACGCGCTGGGCAGCATCCGCTACGCCGCGACCTGCACCCCGGAGTTCCGCGAGCGCCACTTCGCCAAGGGCGTGACCGCGCAGGCACTGGCGCAGGCGCCGGTGCTGGTGTTCAACCGCAAGGATGAGATGCAGTCGCGCTTTGCCCGGCGCATGGCCGGCGACGACCTGCCGAGCACCGCGCCGACCTGGTGGATTCCCTCCACCCGCGCCTTCGTGCAGGCCAACCTGGGCGGCATGGGCTGGACCATGAACCCGCTGCCGCTGGTCAAGCGGCATCTGGACGCCGGCCGCCTGGTCTACGTGCGGCAGCGCGCGTGGGAAGACGTGCCGCTGTACTGGCAGCACTGGAAGGGTGACGTGCAGACCATGGCGCTGCTGACCCGCGCGGTGCTGGACGCCTCCTCGGCGCTGATCCGGCGCAAGCGCTGAGCGGCGCTCCATGCAATCTCCACGCGTCCTCCACACCGGGTCCATGCGCGATGCGGATACTGGCGGGCCGTTCATTGCAAGGATGCCCCGCATGCCCCTCTCCGTGCGCGATGCCCGCCCCGACGATGCCGCCGCGTGCATCGACCTGCGCGGGCGTACCCGCGAGAACGCCTTCAGTGCCGCGCAGCTGGCGGAGCTGGGCATTACCGCGGAAAGCTGGGCGGCCGGCATCGCCCACGGCGAATCGATCGGCCGCATCGCCTGGGAAGGCGAGCGCATGGTGGGCTACTGCTTCGCCGACCGCGCCAGCGGCGAGGTGCTAGTGCTGGCGCTGCTGCCGGACTACGAGGGCCGTGGCATCGGCCGCCAGCTGCTGCAGGAGGTGGTCAGCCTGACCCGCGATGCCGGCCACCAACGCTTGTTCCTGGCCTGCTCGGCCGATCCGCGCTCACGCTCGCATGGCTTCTACCGCCGCCTGGGCTGGCGCCCCACCGGTGAGCTCGATGAGGCCGGTGACGAGATCCTGGAACTGCGCTGAAGCCGGGCACGGCCGGATGATCGGGCCGCATTGACCCGGCGCCGCATCGCTGGGCGCGGCAATCAGTCTGCGTCGAGCACGCGCAGCTGCGCCTGCACCACCTGCGCTTCGGTACTGCCTGCACCGGGCGTCAGGTTCACCGAAAGCTGCAGGGTCACATCCATTGGGCGCAACGCGAACCGGGTCAGTTCCTGCGGCTTGATCGGAAAACCGATGCGCAGGGACTGGCCCGCACGCAGCTCCTGCATCTGATCCCGCAGCGCAGCGGCGGCCATGCCACTGCGCAGGGCGGTCGTCTTCCCCGAGTGGTTGTCCTTCACCTTCACCGAAGGACCACGACTGCGGATGTACTCCAGCGGCAATGACACCGGCTCACTGCCGCTGTTGCGCAGCTCCAGCTCGACATTGAGCGTCTGCCCACGGAAACGGCACTGGGCATCGTCCACGCAGCGCGCATGAAGTTCGATCACGGGAGGCAGCTCCTTGCTATGGGCCGGCAGCGCGGTGGCGGCGGCAAAAGTGGCAATCAGTGAAATCACTTGACGGTGCATGTTATCTCCCGGCCGATCTGGCGGCTCAGCAGCTCGCGTATCTCGCGCGCGATGTTCCAGGCATGTCGCGGCAGGGTCACGGCGCAGTCGACCGAATTCATGATGGTGGCTGACGGGTCGGACAGCGCGCGCGAATCAGGAACGGCAACCAGCACTTCCGGATCGAGGGTACCGTCGGGCTGGAGGTAGCGCACGGTTTCCTCGTCCGGATCATTGTAGGAATACTCGTCGGGCACGCCCAGCGTATGGGCGAACTCGTGGGCGAAGGTCCACGGCGTTGTTGATACCGAGACGTCGATATCCGGAAACTCGACCTGCTCGCGGTCGTAGCTGCGGTGGATGATCAATTTGTAGTCGCTGCCGCCCTGCACCCAGCGCACTTCGTAGCGGAGCGGGAAACTGCGGGTACCGCACTGCGGGTCGTGTATGTCCAGGGTGAAGCGGCCATTCCAGAACTGATCGATTCCCTGCTCCATGCGTGCCCGCGTCGCGGTCACTTCGGCCGCGGTGACCCCGGCCTGTGGCATCGGCTGCACCTTGATCGACACCACCACCTCGCCCTGCGCATGCAGCGGGATTTCGATGCGGTAGCTGACCGGGAAGGCGTAATCGTGCTTGTCACCGTTGACGTCGTACGCCTCGTAATAGCGTCCGTCCACATCGCGATCGATCCGGGTATCGTGATCGTCCACCCAGCACTGCGGCGCCGCCGGCTCTTCCGGCGCGGGCGTGCCGGGCGGTGCGAACGGCGGCGTCTGCAACGGCATCGTCTTCAGCAGCGGCGCCACGATGCCCGCCACCTTGGCCAGCGCACCCAGCGCGGCCTGCCCACCACCACCCCCACCACCGGCGACGACATGCGCCCGCTGCTGCTTGCCCGCCATCAGCGCGCAGCCGCAGCTGGCCTTGTCGCCGTCGCGGGCGACCGGCTGGCCGTCGATGACCAGGGTGCTGTCACCGGTCACGATCGAGCCGGGCCCGTGCCGGGCGCACATCACCCGATCGCCGACGCGTGCCACGGCGCGGCCTTCGATATCGGTGTGCGGGGAACCTGTCAGTACCGAACCGCCCGTCTGCAGGGCGTCACCTACCACGATCAGCATCCGTGACATCGTTGCGCGGCCACTCCATGGCCAGTAGTCGTTGCGAATCAGCCGGCAATCGTACCGCAGCGCGCACGCCAACAGGATGATGCATTGCACAAAAACCGGACCGGTTCCGGTTAGAATCGTCTCCAGGATGCCGCAAGGCGTTGTTTCTTCACGCCCTTTCCCTGCCCCATGCGCATCCTGAACTCCTCCCCTCCGCCAACGATCCCGCCCCCATGAAGAAATTTGGCAAGGCCCTGCTCGCCCTGCTCGTGCTGCTGTTGCTGGCCGCCGCGCTGTTCCTGTACTGGCCGCTGACCCAGCGTTCGGTGCCCGCCGCCAGCAACGACAAGCCCGTCGACGTTGTGCTGGTCGGCGCCGGCATCATGAGCATCACCCTGGCCACCTACCTGCAGGAACTGCAGCCGGACTGGAACATCCAGGTCTACGAACGCCTCGACGGCGTTGCCGGTGAAAGCTCCGATGGCTGGAACAACGCCGGTACCGGCCATTCGGCGTTCGCCGAGCTGAACTACACCCCGGAACTGCCCGATGGCAGCATCGAGACCAAGCGCGCGGTCGGCATCGCCGAATCGTTCGAGGTCTCGCGCCAGTTCTGGTCGCACCAGGTGAAGGAAGGCCGGCTGAGCCAGCCCAGCGACTTCATCAACCCGACCCCGCACATGAGCTTCGTCTGGGGCGATGACAACATCGCCTACCTGCACAAGCGCCAGCAGGCCCTGGTGAAGAACCCGCTGTTCTACGGCATGCAGTACTCCGAAGATCCCAGGCAGATCCAGCAGTGGGCGCCGCTGCTGATGGAAGGCCGTGATCCGAAGCAGAAGGTGGCCGCGACCTGGATGCCGCTCGGCACCGACGTCAACTTCGGCGTGATCACCCGCCAGCTGACCACCGGCCTGCAGCGCAGCCCGAACTTCAGCCTGCACCTGAACCATGAAGTGAGCGCGCTGCGGCAGAACGCCGACAAGAGCTGGAACGTGACGGTGAAGGACCTCAAGGCCGGCACCGAGACCACCACCCACGCCCGCTTCGTGTTCATCGGTGCCGGTGGCGCCGCGCTGAAGCTGCTGCAGATGTCGGGCATCCCGGAGTCGAAGGACTACGCCGGCTTCCCGGTCGGTGGCCAGTTCCTCGCCTTCCAGGGCCAGGACGTGACCTCGCGCCATGGCGTGAAGGCCTACGGCATGGCCGAGACCGGCTCGCCGCCGATGTCGGTGCCGCACCTGGATGCGCGCAAGCTGGACGGCAAGCCGGTGGTGCTGTTCGGGCCGTTCGCGCTGTACAGCACCAAGTTCCTCAAGCACGGCTCGTGGTGGGACCTGTATTCCTCGGTCACCCACAACAACGTCGGCCCGATGCTGGAAGTGGGCAAGGACAACCTGGACCTGGTGCAGTACCTGATGGGCCAGGCGCGGTTGAACGATGCCGACCGCCAGGCCGAGCTGGTCAAGTACTTCCCCAACGCCAAGCCGGGCGACTGGAAGCTGGTCACCGCCGGCCAGCGCGTGCAGATCATCAAGCGCGACCCGCTGAAGGGCCCGGTGCTGCAGTTCGGTACCGAGATCGTGACCGACAAGGACCACACCCTCGCCGCCCTGCTCGGTGCCTCGCCGGGTGCCTCGACCTCGCCGCCGATCATGCTGGACCTGATGACCAAGGCCTTCCCGGAGCAGATGAAGGCCGGCTGGGAAACCCGCCTGCGCGAGATCGTGCCGTCATACGGGCGCAAGCTCAATGACAGCGCGGCGCTGGTGAACGAGATCCGCACGCTGACCAGCCAGACCCTGCACCTGCCGTACCTGGAGGTGCCGGTGGATGCCAATGCCGCAGCGCCTGCACCGGCAGCGGTTCCGGCCCCGGTTCCGGCACCGGCCAAGGAAAAGCGCAACGCCAACGAGGAACTGCAGGCGCTGTAAGCCCGCAGCATCCCCGGTAGTACACGGACGGACGGCCACCTTCGGGTGGCCGTTCGCGTTTGCGCGGATGAGGCCTGCCCGCTGCCATGCGCCCGAATGGCCCTGCGTATTGATGAGAATTGTAATGTTGTTAAGAATTATTTACATTTGCGCACTGCGCAGTGACCGCGCCTCTCCCAGATGGACCTGACGTGCCCGAAGCCGCCGCCCCGGGTGCTGGACGACTGTGCCGCCCTTCCCCGCCTCCACGCTTCGAGCCCACCATGTCCCCGAACCCGCATGACCGCCTGCCCCGCCGCGCGCTGCTGCCCGCTGCCCTGCTTTCGTCGTTGGCCCTGCTGTCCGCACCCAGCGCATTCGCGGCCGCCGATGGCGCTGCCGACGCCAAGACCCTGGACCGGGTCAGCGTCCGCGCCGAACAGTCGGCACCGCCGTCCAGCTCCACCCGCCTGCCGATCACCCTGCAGGAAACTCCGCAGTCGGCCACCGCGATCAGCCTGCAGCGCCTGCAGGACGAATCACTGTTCAGCATCAACGACGTGATGCGTACCGTGCCCGGCGTCAGCGTGTCCTTCTTTGACACCCAGCGCCCGCTGTACTACGCGCGCGGTTTCGCCATCACTGATTTCCAGGTCGACGGCATTCCCACGTACAGCGGCTCCACCAACCAGGAATACGACACCGCCTTCTACGACCGCATCGAAGTGATCCGCGGCGCCAACGGCCTGCTCAGCGGTGCGGGCGTGCCGTCGGCCACGGTCAACCTGCTGCGCAAGCGTCCGGGCAAGGAGTTCGACGCATCGTTCTCGGTCAGTGCCGGCAGCTGGGACTACCGCCGCATGCAGGCCGACGTGACCGCGCCGCTCACCGATGATGGCCGCTTCCGCAGCCGCGTGGTGGCCGCCTACACCGACCGCGGTCTGTACTACGACCGCTACGACGAGACCAAGATGGCGGGCATGGCGGTGCTGGAAGGCGATATCACCGACAGCACCACCCTCACCCTCGGTTACCAGAGCCAGGACAACAACCCAACCGGCTCGACCTGGGGCACTGTCGCGTTCTTCGACAACCAGGGCAACTTCGCCCATCTCGCGCGCTCGACCAACCTGTCGCCGAAGTGGAGCTACTGGAAGCGCGAGAGCAACACCGCCTTTGCCAATCTGGAACAGCGCTTCGGCGAGGACTGGCTGTTGAAGATCAACACCGCCTACACCCGTGGCAACGTGCAGAACGTGCGCCTGTACGGCACCGGCTACCCGGACCCGAACTCCGGCGCGGGCATCTACCTGCGCGCTGCCGCTGGCGATTCCAAGGATACGCGCCGCAACGTCGACGCTTACCTGACCGGCACCTTCCCGTTGTTCGGCCGCGACCATGACCTGACCGTGGGTGCACAGTGGTCGGACCTGGAAGGCACCACCAATACCGTGGCGCTGAACTTCCCGGGCGACTGGGCGACCTGCGGCCGTGAGCGCTGCTACTACATCCCCAACGTATTCAACTGGGACGGCGACATCTCCGAAGTGACCTACAGCCGCACCGGCGCGCGCCGCGTGGCCAAGACCACGCAGAGTGGCGTCTACCTGGCCACCCGACTGCGCCTGGCCGATCCGCTGTCGCTGATTGCCGGTGCACGCCTGAGCCGCTGGCAGACCCTCAGCCGCTCGTACAACGCGGCCGGGGCCTATACCGGCACCAGCGGCGCCTACAAGGTGAGCGATGAAGTCACCCCCTACGTGGGCCTGGTCTACGAGATCACCCCGAACGTCTCGGCGTATGCCAGCTACACCGAGATCTTCAACCCGCAGAACTACAAGGACCGCAACGAAAACCTGCTGGCGCCGGTGCAGGGCTCGAATCTGGAAGCGGGCATCAAGACGCAGTGGTTCGATGGCCGCCTGACCGCCAATGCCGCGGTGTTCGAGGCCAAGCAGGACAACTACGCGGTACGTGACATGAGCGTGCCGGAAGGCACGCTGAGTGATGGCAGCTCGGCCTACATCGGCATCAACGGCACCAAGGCGCGCGGCTGGGAGATGGACGTCAACGGCGAAATCCTGCCGGGCTGGACGGTCAACGCCGGCTACACCCACGTCAAGGTGACCCGGGCTGCCACCGACCTGCTGTACGCCAACCCGCCGGAGAACCTGCTGCAGCTCAACACCCAGGTGCAGCTGCGTGGTGCGCTCGATCGGCTGAGCATCGGCGGCGGCCTGCAGTGGCAGAGCCGGGTGCAGGGCTACAACATCGCCTATCCGCTGGGTGGCACGGTGACGGTGAACCAGCCGGCGTACTCGCTGGTGCAGTTCAATGCCAACTACCGCATCAGCGACAACTGGACCGCGACGCTGAGCGTGCGCAACGCGCTGGACAAGACCTACTGGGCCAACCTGGACTACAACAACTTCGGCGAACCGCGCTTCGTGGCGGCCAGCCTGCGCTGGAAGTTCTAAGCGACCCGCGAACCGGTGGGTGCCTGGTGGGTGCCGACCGTCGGTCGGCACGCCCTCCACCACGACTCACGGTCGTGGCCTGCCTGAATGGGCCCGCCTGCGCGCGGGCCCTTCTTTTTGCTGCGCTGCGGGTTGCACACCCTTCCATAATTATGTCGTAATTATCTCAACGCCAATCGGAAGCCGGTCGATGAACCCGAGCTGGGATACGTTGCAACGCAGCCGCCGGGTACGCCTGGAGCGCGCTTCGCGCTGGGCCCGCGGCCATGAGGTCGCGGCCGCCGATATCGGCGAACTGCTGCACGCGCTGCTGGAGCCGGGTGACAAGGTCTGCCTGGAGGGCAACAACCAGAAGCAGGCCGACTTCCTCGCCCAGGCACTTGCCGACCTCGACCCGGCACGGATCCACGACCTGCACATGGTGCAGTCGGTGCTGTCACTGCCTTCGCACCTGGATGTGTTCGAACGCGGCATCGCCTCCAGGCTGGACTTCTCCTTCTCCGGCCCGCAGTCGGTGCGGCTGGCCAACCTGGTGGCCGAAGGCCGCATCCAGATCGGCGCCATCCACACCTACCTGGAACTGTTCGGCCGCTACTTCATCGACCTGACCCCGCGCGTGGCGCTGGTCGCAGCACAGGCCGCAGATCGGCACGGCAACCTGTACACCGGGCCGAATACCGAAGACACCCCGGTGATCGTCGAGGCCACGGCGTTTGGTGGTGGCATCGTGATCGCCCAGGTCAACGAAATCGTCGACACCCTCCCCCGCGCCGACATCCCTGCTGATTGGGTCAACTTCGTGGTGCAGGCGCCGCGACCGAATCACATCGAACCGCTGTTCACCCGCGACCCGGCACAGATTTCCGAGATCCAGGTGCTGATGGCGATGATGGCGATCAAGGGCATCTACGCCGAGTACGGCGTCAACCGGCTCAATCATGGTATCGGCTTCGACACGGCCGCCATCGAACTGCTGCTGCCGACCTACGCCGAATCGCTCGGGCTGAAAGGAAAGATCTGCCAGCACTGGGCACTCAATCCGCACCCGGCGTTGATTCCGGCGATCGAATCAGGCTTCGTAAAATCGGTGCATTCGTTCGGCTCCGAACTGGGCATGGAGAAGTACATCGCCGCACGAAGCGATGTGTTCTTCACCGGCGCCGATGGCTCCATGCGCTCCAACCGCGCGTTCTCCCAGACCGCCGGCCTGTATGCCTGCGACATGTTCATCGGCTCGACCCTGCAGATCGACCTGCAGGGCAACAGCTCCACGGCCACGCGCGACCGCATCGCCGGCTTCGGCGGCGCACCGAACATGGGCTCGGATGCGCGTGGCCGCCGCCACGCCAGCGACGCCTGGATCAAGGCCGGCCAGCAGGCCGCCCGTCCCGGCGAGATGCCACGCGGGCGCAAGCTGGTGGTGCAGATGGTGGAAACCTTCCGCGAACACATGGCACCGGCCTTCGTCGAACGTCTGGATGCCTGGGAACTGGCCGAACGCGCCGGCATGCCGCTGCCGCCGGTGATGATCTACGGCGACGATGTCAGCCACGTGCTGACCGAGGAAGGCATCGCCAACCTGCTGCTGTGCCGCACGCCGGAAGAACGCGAACAGGCGATCCGCGGCGTGTCCGGCTATACGGCGGTCGGCCTGGGCCGCGATCGCGCGATGGTCGAGAACCTGCGCGACCGTGGTGTCATCCGCCGCCCCGAAGACCTGGGCATCTCCGTGCGTGATGCCAGCCGCGATCTGCTGGCGGCACGCTCGGTGAAGGATCTGGTGCGCTGGTCCGGCGGTCTGTACGACCCGCCCAAGCGCTTCCGCAACTGGTAAGGGGCTGAGCATGGAAACCCTCGACTATCGATTCGAAGGACGCACCCCGGTGCAGTTCCCGCGCGATGCGGTGCTGGTCGGCGTGTTGGCCTCGGGCAACCTGGAAATCCTGCTGGAGCCGGCAGAGCTGGAGGGCGCGATGTCGGTCCGCATCGTCACCGCCGCGCAGGGCTTCGGCTGCGTATGGGAGGCGGTGATCGGCGATTTCGCGCATCGCCATCCGCTGCGCGATGTACGCATCTCGATCAACGACGCCGGCGCCACCCCGGCGGTGGTCAGCCTGCGCCTGGACCAGGCGGTGGAAACCCTGCTGGCCGGAGGTACGCCATGAGCCACGTCCAGCGCCACAGCTACTACGAAGCCGATGCGCGCGAACGCATTGCCGGGCTGGTCGATGCCGGATCGTTCCGCGAGTTCCTGGGCCCTGCGCGACGGATGATGAGTCCGCACCTGGCGCAACTCGACCAGCCAGCCGCATTCGACGATGGCATCGTCGTCGGCGAAGCCACGCTTCGCGGCAAGCGCGTGCTGCTGGCCGCGCAGCAGGGTGAATTCATGGGCGGCGGTGTGGGCGAAGTGCACGGCGCCAAGCTGACCGGCCTGCTGCGCCGCGCAGCGGCGACCCGCCCCGATGGGGTGTTGCTGCTGCTTGATACCGGCGGCGTACGCCTGCACGAAGCCAATGCCGGCCTGATTGCCATTTCCGAGATCATGCGCGCCACCCTGGATGCACGCGCTGCGGGCGTCCCGGTGGTCGCGCTGATCGGCAGTGGCAACGGCGCGTTCGGTGGCATGGGCATCGTTGCCCGTTGCTGCAGCACGGTGATCATGTCCGAGGAGGGCCGGCTGTCGCTGTCCGGGCCGGAGGTGATCGAAACCGTTCGCGGCGTGGAAGAGTTTGATTCCCGCGACCGCGCGCTGGTCTGGCGGGTGACTGGCGGCAAGCACCGCTACCTGATCGACCAGGCCCAGGTGCTGGTGCCCGATGCCATCGGGGCGTTCGCGCAGGCGGCATTCGATGCGCTGCTGGTGGACACCGCCAGCACCGATGCCGATGCCGCACTGAATGCCCTGCAGGCACGTCATGCCGCATTGAAAGCACGCGTGCAGGCCTGGGGCGGATGCCGCGATGGTCTTGAGATCTGGTCGCTGCTGGGCATCACCGAACCCGAGCGGCTGCCGCTGCTGGACACCGACGACTTCCTCGCCGTCACCGCTGATCGGAGCCTGCCATGAGCCTGCCCCTGCGCGCGCTGCTTGATGCGCTGTTTCCGCGTGGCCACGCCGTTGCCGTGGAGGACTCGGTGCTGACCGGAACCGCCAGCACCGACGACGGCGAGGTGACCGTGATCGGCACCGCCGACAAGCTCGAAGTGGGCGTGGACCACGCACTGGCACTGGCCGAAACCGTGCTGGCCAGCACCGCCGCACATCCCCATCGACCGATCGTGATGCTGGTCGACACCGCCGGCCAGCGCCTGGCACGCCGCGACGAACTGCTCGGCATCAACGGCTGTTTCGCGCACCTGGCGCAGACGCTGGATCTGGCCCGCCGCCGTGGCGCCCGCCTGGTCACCCTGGTCTACGGTGAGTCGGTCAGTGGTGGCTTCCTCTCGTTCGGCCTGATGGCCGACCACATCCATGCCCTGCCCGATGCGCAGGTGCGGGTGATGGACCTGCGCGCGATGGCGCGGGTGACCAAGCAGCCGCTGGAGAAGCTGCAGGCACTCAGCCAGAGCTCGCCGGTATTCGCGCCGGGCGTGGAGAACTACGTGGCGATGGGCGCGGTGGATTCGATCTGGAGCGGCGACCTGGCCGCACACCTGCTGCAGGCGCTGCGTACGCCCACCGATGGCGACCGCCGCGCCGTGCGGGGTGCCGAACGTGGCGGACGTCGCCTGGCCGCAGCGGTGGCCACTGCGGTGAGCCAGGGCGATGCCTGAGCGCTTGCCCCGGCATACGCTGGTCTGGCTGTCGGCACACGCGGCCTGGCAGGCCGACATCGCCCCGCATGAGCCGCGCTTGGCCAACTGGTTCGCGCAGGGCCTGCCGGCCATCGTCGCCCGGCGTGCCGCCGACGATGCCGATCCCCGGCTGCGCCTGGGCGTACCGCTGCCGCCGGCCGAGGGCAAACTGCGCCTGGCCCTGCGCGTGCCGGCACGCGATGTGCTGCGCAGCGCACCGCCACCATCACTTCATACGGTGCTGGAAGGCAACGTTGCGCAGGACTGGCAACGCCCCCTGCAGGCACTGCACGGCATCGCTGCGGCGCATGTATTCGGTGCCTTCGCGTGGCAGCACCTGACCGGCCTGCACTATGTGCACGCGCGTTCGGACATCGATCTGCTGTGGCAGATCAACAGCAGCGCACAGGCCGATGCCCTGGTTGCACGGCTGCAGGCCTGGGAAACCGAACACGGCCGCCGGGTCGATGGCGAACTGTGCCTGGCCGGCGATGCCGCCGTGAACTGGCGGGAGTACGCGGGACGCAGCCGCGAAGTGCTGGTCAAGCGCCACGACGGCGCCGCCCTGGAACTGCGCGAGTCCGTGTTCGCCCCCGCCGGGGTGACCGCATGAGCGCCGTCGCGCAGCCGACGGTCCGGCCGGCAGCTGCCGCGGACAGCGCGCGCCTGGGGCGCCTGGCCGTCGCCAGCCTGCACGCCGAACTGGCGCTGGCGCCCAAGCCCGGGCTGGTCACGCCATTCGACAGCGGCAGCCATCACGACATGGACGCCGGCACATTCCTGCGCAGTCTGTTCGCGCTGCGCCACTATTTCGCTGCCGTGGCCCACCTCGGTGCAGCCGGGGCGGACTTCGATGCCCTGCGCCGATGTGGCATCGCCGCCGAAGCGGCGATGCTGCGCGCGACCGCCGGCATCAATACCCATCGTGGCGCGATCTTCAGCCTCGGTCTGCTGGTCGCGGCCGCCGCTGCCTGCCGTTCCCGCCTGGGCCATGCCACCAGCGGTGAGCGGGTCTGCCTGGAGGTACGTCGCTGGGCGGGGCACTTCGCACATGCCCCGCTGGATGCAGGCAGCCCAGGCCAACGTGCGCGCGTCCGGCACAACGTGCCCGGCGTGCGCGAACACGCCGCTGCAGGCTATCCGCTGCTGCGCGAGGTGGCGTTGCCCACCCTGCGCCACGCGCTGGCCAATGGCCTGTCACGCGAAGCCGCGATGTGCCACACGCTGATGCAGCTGGTCGCACACACCGAAGACCTCAACCTGCTGCATCGCGGAGGCGCTGAAGGCCTGCGCTGGGCACGGCAGCAGGCCCACCGTTTCCTGGCCGACGGCGGCGCCTTCGCGCACGATTGGCGGCCGCGCCTGCGACAGATCGCCGATGCCTTCGTCGTGCGTCGCTTGAGCCCCGGCGGCAGCGCCGACCTGCTCGCCTGCAGCGTGTTCCTGTTGCATCAGGAGGGCTCATGAGCCTGGCCCTGCTCTGTCCCGGACAAGGCGCACAGCATCCGGCGATGTTCGATCGCGTGCGCGGCCTTGCCGCCGCACAGCCGCTGCTCGATGCCATCGGCGAACTGCTGGGCCGCGATGTGTTCGCCGCTGCGGCGGCCGACGACCGTTTCGACAATGTGCAGGCGCAGCCCCTGCTGTGCGCAGCCAGCCTGGCGCACTGGCAGGGCCTGCGCGAGGTGTTGCCGACGCCGACGGTGATCGCCGGCTACAGCATCGGCGAGCTCGCCGCGCACGCCATCGCCGGCAGCTTCGACACCACCACCTGCCTGGCACTGTCTGCGCAGCGCGCGCGCCTGATGGACGCCGCCAGCCCCCGCGATGCCGGGCTGCAGGCAGTGCTGGGGCTGGACCGCGATGCCACGCAGCGGTTGTGCGACACGCATGGCGCCTTCATCGCCATCGCCAATGGCCATGACCACTTCATCGTGGGCGGTGCACAGCCGTCGCTGCACGCGTTGGCGGCAGACGCGCAGGCCTGCGGCGCGGAAATCCGTCCATTGCCGGTCCATGTGCCCGCACACACGCCGCTGCTGGCCGGTGCGGAAGCACCGTTTGCCGCAGCGCTGCGGGCCGCGCCGGTGCATGCGCCGCGGCTGCCCCTGCTGGCCGGCGTCGATGCCCGCCCGGTGCGTGATGGCGCCGCCGTGGTGCACACGCTGTCGGCGCAGCTGGCACAGACCATCGAGTGGGCGCAGGTGATGCGCCAGGCCTTCGAGCGCGGCGCACGGGTGTTCCTGCAGCTGGGCCCGGGCAGCGCGCTGGCGCGCATGGTCGCGCCGTCCTATCCGTGCTGCGAAGTGCGCGCGGTGGAAGAGTTCCAGAGCCTTGAGGGTGCCGCGGCGTGGGTCCGCAGTGCGCTGGAGCGGCTGCAGTAACGGGTTCGAGCAGTACGTATCACGCAACACGCCGTACGTCGCCTTACCCCGGGATGGCGGGTCTCCATCCGCGCTGTACGTGAGTCACGTGTCTGGGAGGGCGCATGAGTCCACAAATCGCAACGATCATCGGCCTGGTGATCATGTTCATCGTCGCCACGGCAATGCCGATCAACATGGGCGCCGTCGCTTTCGCGCTGGCCTTCATCATCGGCGGGCTATGGGTCGACATGGGAGGCAAGGAAGTCCTGGCCGGCTTTCCAGGCGATCTGTTCCTGACCCTGGTCGGCATCACCTATCTGTTCGCCATCGCGCAGAAGAACGGCACCATCGACCTGCTGGTGCACTGGGCAGTGAAAGCGGTGCGCGGCCATATCGTGGCCATTCCGTGGGTGATGTTCGTGATCACCGCGGTGCTCACCGCGTTCGGTGCGCTGGGCCCCGCCGCGGTCGCCATCATCGGCCCGGTCGCCCTGCGCTTTGCCAAGCAGTACAACATCAATCCGCTGATGATGGGCCTGCTGGTCATCCATGGTGCGCAGGCGGGCGGCTTCTCGCCGATCAGCGTGTACGGCAGCATCACCAATGGCGTGGTGCAGAAAGCCGGGCTGGAAGTAACCGAGATGGCGGTGTTCCTGACCAGCCTGGGCTTCAACCTGATGATGGCGACGATCTGCTTCTTCGCCTTCGGTGGCATCGCCCTGCTGCGCCGCGGCTCGATCACCGCAGCGGGAACGGTCGGCAATGCCGAGCTGGCGATGGCCGGTGGCCCGCAGGCATCGTCGCGCCAGTTCGCGATCGAAGGCCATGGTGCGCTGGTTGCCGCCGGGGGGGGCACCCTGTCCAATGATCCGGTGGCACTGGATGCGGTGAACCTGACCCGCGAGCGGCTGTTCACCCTGATCGGCCTGCTGGGCCTGGGCGTGGCCGCGCTGATCTACAACCTCAACGTCGGCCTGGTCTCGATCACCGTGGCGGTGGCGTTGGCGCTGCTGTCGCCGCAGAGCCAGAAAGGGGCGGTCGATGGCATCAGCTGGTCCACCGTGCTGCTGATCTGCGGCGTGGTGACCTATATCGGCGTACTGGAACATGCCGGTGCGGTGGACTTCATCGGCAATGGTGTATCCGATATCGGCATCCCGCTGCTCGGTGCACTGCTGGTCTGCTACGTCGGTGGCATCGTCTCCGCATTCGCCTCGTCGGCCGCCGTGCTGGGCGCCACCATCCCGCTGGCGGTGCCGTTCCTGATGCAGGGCCACCTCAGCGCGGCCGGCGTGATCTGTGCGCTGGCGGTGTCATCCACCATCGTCGATGTCAGCCCGTTCTCGACCAATGGCGCACTGGTGGTGGCGTCGGCCGCCAAGGAAGAACGCGAGACCCTGTTCCGCCGCTTCCTGGTCTACAGCGGCCTGGTGGTGGCATTGGGGCCGCTGCTTGCCTGGCTGGTATTCGTGGTGCCGGGCTGGATGTAACCACTCAACGGTAGTGCCGGCCGCTGGCCGGCAATCCCATGAAGCCATCCCGCAATCATGGGTTGCCGGCCAGCGGCCGGCACTACCTGGCGGTACACTTCCACCATGGCCATTGCCCCTGCTCCACGGTCCCCGAAGAAGCGCGCCCCTCTGTATGAAGAGGTGGCCGAGCATGTGCGCGAGCGTATCTACGATTACCGGCTGCCGCCGGGTGAGTGGATCGACGAGCCCGCGCTGTGCGAGGAACTGGGCATCAGCCGCACCCCGCTGCGCGAAGCGCTGAAGCTGCTGGCCGCCGAGGGCCTGGTGCAGATCGATGCCGGGCGTGGCGCGCGGGTCACCCGGCTCACGCTGGAAGACCTCAACCAGCTGTTCCCGGTGATGGCGATGCTGGAAGGTCGCTGCGCGCATGAAGCTGTCAGGCATATCGACGATGCCGGCGTGCAGCAGCTGGAAGCGTTGCACGCGGCGATGGAAGCGGCGGCGGCCGAGGGCAACATCGCCGAGTACTACCGCAACAACTACCTGATCCACGAAACCGTGCAGCACTACGCCGGCAACCCGTGGCTGATCCGCATCACCCATGACCTGCACCGCATCCTGAAGATGCATCGCGGCCGCCAGCTGCTGACCCCGGGCCGTACCGCGCAGTCGCTGGCCGAACACCGCGAACTGATGGAGTGCTTCCGCCGCCGCGACGCGCAGGCCGCTGAACGCACCATGGAGCGCCATCTGCTGAGCCAGGGCCAGGCATTGGCTGCCTATGTGGCAGCGGGCGGGCTGCTGAACGTGCCGGCGCCGTTGCCGACCGCAGGCGGCGGCTGAGCGGGCTGTCGTCGCCTTTGTAGAGTCGAGCCATGCTCGACTGCTTTTCGATCAGGCATCGCGGCGTTGGAACGAAGGGCAGTCGAGCATGGCTCGACTCTACAGAGGCCTCAATCGCCGCAGCTGCCGCCGTCACTGCCACCACCATCACCGCTGCAGTCGGAGCTGCTGTGGCCGTGATGGCTGTGGTTGTCACTGGAATGGCCTCCCGAGTAGTCGTAGGCGCCGCCGAGGCCGTTATCGCCCCGGCTGCCGGAGCCATCGGCGGTGGCCACCGCCATGCACAGGATCGCGCCGACCAGCGGCAGCAGCCAGACCAGCAACAGCTGCACCGTACGGCCGCCTGCCGACAGGCCGTCGCGCCGGACAATGAGCACCGTGGCGACCAGATTCAGGCCCAGCACCAGCAGGACCAGCAGAAGGGCGAGGATCAGCATGCGGCGGTTCCGTGCCTGGACTGGCCGCATTATGCCGCCCCGCCCCGGCATTGGCCCTGCCTGTCATGAAGATGGGACAATGTAGGGCGCGCCGGCCTGCCCCGTGGCCGCCGGCGCCCCCCGCACCACACGGAAGAAGAAGAACAACAACATGCTGAAAGTCATTTTCGATACCGACCCGGGCGTCGACGACGCCCTGGCCCTGCTGTACCTGCACAAGCACCCGCAGATCGACCTGATCGGCGTCACCACCACCTTCGGCAACGCCTCGGTTGAATCGACCACGCACAATGCGCTGTACCTGAAGCAGACCTGGGGCTTTGCCGCCCCGGTCGCGCGCGGCGCGGCAGGCCCGCTGCAGCCGGAAGCCACTCCGGAAGCGTGGCCGGTGCACATCCACGGCCACAACGGCCTGGGCAACCACCCGGTGCCGGCGCAACTGGACGTAGCCGCCGACGCGCGCCCGGCCGCGCAGCTGATCATCGACCTGGTCCGCGCCCACCCGGGCGAAGTGACCCTAGTTGCCGTGGGCCGCATGACCAACCTGGCGCTGGCCCTGCAGCAGGCCCCGGACATCGCCGGCCTGGTGCGTGGAGTGGTCCTCATGGGCGGTGCCTTCCACGTCAACGGCAACATCACCCCGGCCGCCGAGGCGAACATCTGGGGCGATGCCGAAGCGGCCGACGTGGTGTTCACCACCGATTGGCCGGTTACCGCGATCGGGCTGGACGTGACCACCCGCGTGGAAATGGACCGTGACGGCCTGGACACGCTGGCCGGGATCGGCGGTGCCGATGCCGAGCTGGTGCGCGCGCTGTCGCAGGACTACGTGGACTTCTACCTGCAGGCCGGGCACAAGGGCATGGTCGTGCACGACTGCTGCGCCTGCATCGCGCTGACCCGCCCGGAACTGTTCCAGTTCGAGCGCGCCAGCGTGCGCGTGGCCACCGACGGCGTCGCCCGCGGCATGACCATTCCCAAGCCGGAAGGCATGGGCTTCGGCCCCAGCGTATGGGATGGCCACGTGCTGCAGTCTGTCGCCATCGGCGTGGATGCGGCCGCCGTACTGGCCGACATCGAGCAGACCCTGAAGGTCTGATCGGCTAACGCCTGGCCCTGCCCGGGACCGTCTCGGGCAGGGTCCACAGCACCGGGAGCACCAGCACCGCCACCAACGCGATCATCGCGCCCGGCGCTGCCGCCCAGCCGCTGCGTTGCACCCACCATTGCGCCAACCACGGTGTCGCACCGCCGAACACGGCCGTAGCCATGGTCACCCCCAGCGCCAGCCCGCTGACCCGGCCTTCGCCGGGGAACTGCTCGGCCGTGGCCGGGGCCGCCACCGCGCTGACGCCACCGGCCACGCAGGCCAGCAGGACCGCCGCCAGCGCGATGCCCCATGCCGTTGCCTCCGCCATCCACGCGAACAGCGACAGCGGCAGCAGCGCCGCCAGCACAGTCAGGCCCAACAGCATCGGCCGTCGCCCGACACGGTCGGACAGTGCGCCGCACAGCGGCGTGATCGCGATCACCGCCACTGCCGCAATCGTCGACAACCACAGCGCGTCGCCTTCATCGTGGCCCTGTGCATGCAGGAAGGCCGGCACATAGGTGATGCCCACGTAGTAGGTGATCGAGCCCAGTGCGGAGATCGCGAAGGTACGCGCCACCGCCCGCGGATGATGGCGCAGCACGTGCCGCAACGGCGTGGCCGGAATACTGCCCTCGCGGCGCTGGCGCTCGAACTCGGGCGACTCGTGCATGCCCGAGCGCGCGACGAGGATCACCAGCGCCAGCGCCGCGCCGACGAAGAACGGAATGCGCCAACCCCAGCTGTCCAGCTGCGCAGGTGCCAGCAGCGCCACCGTCGCTGCCGAGATCGCCACCGCCAGCAGCGCACCCACTTCACTGGCGGCAGAGGCCAGCGAGGTCACCAGGCCGCGTCGCCGTTCCGGCGCGCTTTCCAGCAGATACGCGACCACACCGGTGTATTCACCGCCCACCGAGAACGCCATCACGCAGCGCAGCACCAGCAGCAGCACGCCGGCGGTGGTGCCCGCCGTTGCGGCGGTCGGCAGCAGGGCGGTGGCCAGCATCGCTGCCGCCATCAGCGCCATCGAGGCCAGCAGCATCCAGCGCCGGCCCAGCCGGTCACCCAGGTGGCCAAAGCACAGCGCGCCGAGCGGACGCATCAGGTAGGACACCGCGAAGCCGGCCAGGGTGACCAGCATCGCCTGCTCGCCACCGCCAAAGAACACCCGCGACAGCACCGTGGCGAAGTACAGGTACAGGGTGAAGTCGTACCACTCCACCACCGTGGACAGGCCGGCCACCCACATCGAGCGCTGCCGCGCCACGGTCATTTCATTCATGGGCGGAGGGTGTCATGCGCCGGGTGAAACGCGGGTCAGGACCGGCCTACATGGCGCGGAACGCACCCAGATAGCGGCGGCTGACCGGCAGTACGTCATCACGACCGCGCAGGTACAGCTGGGCGGTCTCGTTGTCACCGCGCACCAGCAGCTTCACCGCGTGCCGGTTGACCACCGCCGAGCGGTGCACCTGCACGAAGCTGTCCGGATCCAGCTGTTGCACCAGCTCCTTCAACGGCAGCGTGATCACCGCCTCGCCGGGACGACCGTCGTCGTCGCGCCAGCCGACCTGGGTGTACTTGCTGTCGGCGCGCAGGAAATCCACCGCGCTGCAGGGAATCACCCGCAGCACGTTGCCAACCTGCGCGTGCAGCCAGCGCAGCGGCGTCGGCGCCGGCAGCGACAGGCGTTCGGCCAGCTGCTGCAGCTGCTTCTGCAGGTCCTGCAGGGGCGGAGGTTGCTGCAGGCGCTGCTGCAGCCGTTGCACCGTATCGTGCAGGCGCTGTGCATCCACCGGCTTCACCAGGTAATCCAGCGCGCCCTGCGCGAATGCCTGCACCGCATACGCGTCGTAGGCGGTGACGAACACCACCTGCGCGCGCCGCGCGATGCGTGCGGCGACGTCGATGCCGGACAGGCCGGGCATGTGGATGTCGAGGAAGCAGACCTGTGGCTGCAGGGTTTCGAAGGCCTGCAGCGCCTCGCGCCCATTACGCGCCTGCGCCACCACCTGCAGCTGCGGCCAAGCCTGCGCCAGCTGTGCGGCCAGCGCCTGCCGCAGCAACGGTTCGTCGTCGGCAATCAGTGCGTTGGCGATCACGCGGGCAGCTCCCGCGCCGGCAACCGCAGGCGCGCGATCGCGCCGCGCTCTGGGCCCGCCTGCAACTGCAGGGACGCGGCATCGCCATACAGCAGCTGCAGCCGCTGGCGCAGTGTCTGCAGGCCGGTGCCCAGGCCCGGCGCCACAGCTGACAGGCCTCGGCCGTCGTCAACCACACAGACCTCGCAACACGCCCCGTCGCGCCGCACCTGCACCACCACCTCGCCACCGTCTTCGCAGGGGTCGATGCCATGGCGGATCGCGTTCTCCACCAGGGTCAGCACGGACAGGCCCGGGCAACCCAGCGCGCGCACCTGCTCGGCAACATCCAGGCGGAACCGCAGCCGATCCGGCATCCGCATATGCATCAGTTCCAGATAGGCGCTTACCAATGCGATCTCGTCCTCCATCCGTACCACCGGCTGCTGCAGGCGTGGCACGCTGCCGCGCAGGTAGGCCACCAGATGGCGCATCACCACCGATGCCTGCGGTGAACCGCTGTCCACCAGCGCCTGCAGGTTGGCCAGGGTGTTGAACAGGAAATGCGGCGCAACCTGCCGTTGCAGCAGCTGCACGCGAGCTTCCAGCGCCTGCCGCTCCAGCTCGCTGCGTTCCAGCGCGAAGGCCAGGGCCTGGTGCCTTGCCAGTGCGTCCTTGTGCCTCACCAGTGCCGCCAGCGCCACCCACGGTGCAACCAGCAGGCCAACCACGTTGAGGGTCAGGAACCCGGTCCAGCGATCTGCGTCCTGCCAGAATGGCGGTGCGCCCGCGTCGGTGCCCGCAAGATAGATCATCAGGGTTCCCAGCGGAATCACCGCCGCCACCGCGAGGATCTGCACGACCCAGCGTGACAGCCACCGCGGCAGCGATCCGGGCCAGCGCTCCAGCACGGTGAACACCAGCATCGCCGCCAGGCCCAATGCCAGCGCGCGCGGCAGCACCGTCCACCACGGATGCCAGTCGATGACCAGCAGCGCGCCGAGCGCGAGCGAGATGCCTGCGCACCACAGCGTTCGGCGCAGCAGCGAAACCGGCGGTGGCGACAGCACATCGGACATGGCCGGCAGCATAGCGCCTTGCCGTGCACCCACGTCAGCCGGCCGCAAGCGGTGGCCACCACATCAGTGCCGCCGCGGCGAGGCTGCCGGCCAGGGTGGCCACAGCCGCAACCAGCAGGACCACGCCGACCCGCCAGGCATGCGCCGCCCCTGCAGGGCGTTGGGCACGCAGATACAGTTCCAGCACTGCCAGGGGCAGAAGGGTCTGTGCAAACGCCAGCACGGTCAACGCGGGGCCGGTGAAGGTTTCCGGATCGAAACCCGCCGGCCCCTGGTTGAGCAGCAGCCACAGCATCAGGCCGATGCGGAAGAACCACACGCCCCCCACCGCCAGGAACAGGCGCAGCGCCCATGCGCGGTGCTCACCCAGACGTTGCTGGCGTGCGCGCCACCACGTGGCCACCGCGAACCACAGGATCAGCAGGGCATTGAGCGAGGTGCCCAGATGCTGCGAAACATCACCGGCAGCGCCACCGCGGACCCACACCATCGCCAGGCCACCCAGTGCCAGCAGTACCGCGGCCAACACGTAGAGCCGGCCGTTCCAGCGGTGCACGGCCGGTGCCCAGCGCCGCAGCGCTGGCCACAACTGCAACCATCCCCCCAGCACGATGCCCGCTGCCAGCAGCAGGTGCAGCGCCAGCACGGCGTTGAAGGTGGTCGCCCCGGCGACGTAACCGTGCGGCATCACCTCGTTCCAGCGCAGTGGCTGGCCCGCCAGCGTGCTGCGTCCGTAGAAGCCCACGATGTAGACGGCGAACAGCAGCTGCCCGAGTGCGGCACTGCCCAACCAGGCCAGGGCTCCGATACGCAGCAGGCGCTGGCGGCGCGATGCGGGCACCTGCCCGTCGCGCAGCGCCCGGCGTGTGGTGATGGCAACAGCAGGCAAGGACATGGCAGCGCTTCCTTCAGGGAGTTCGCCATTGTTGGTCGTTGCCACGGGCATGGAGGCGGTGACCGCGATCAGTGACGGCCAGCGCCGACCAGTGACGCCAGGCGGCGATCGCTGGTTTGGCAACCCTGTTCCGGTCAGGGAGATGCGGCTGCCTGCATGTACTGGGTTTCATGGCCGGTGAAGCGTTCACCGTCAAAGCCGAAGCAGAAGCGGCCTTCCTCGAACACGCGATAGACCAGCAACGCGCCATCGAGGCAGAACTGCGGCTGGTCCACGCCCGTCTCCAGAGTCCCGTAGCCGGTAGCCTCTCCGCCCTTCCCCGCTGCTCCGGTGAAGGCATCGATCGGCAGCGGTGTTGCCTCGCCGGTGCGGGTATCGACCAGCACCACCGTGCGCTGGAAGTACTCAGGGCGATCATCGATCTGCACCAGCAGATAGTGCTGGTTGAAATTGGGCTTCTGGTTCTGCAGCGCATCCTCGATGCGCGCGCGATGCCGCGCATCGCAGAAGTCGACCGGGCTGTAGCGGTAGCTGCAACCGTCGTGGTCGTAGGGCAGGTTCATGCCGGCATAGCGGACGCTTCCCTCACTGTCCACGTCGTGCCCCGGTTCCGGCGTGCTGCACAGCAGCCACGAACGCTGCGCATCCTCGGGGTCGGCCATCAGTTTCGGCTCGCGCCCTTCTTCGTAGGCGGCACCGCCCGGAAAATCCCGCCCGATGCGCTGGCGGACAACGGAACGCGCCTTCTCCAGCGGCAGGCCGATCTTCGCCCCACGGAACGACACGAACGTCATTGTCGGCAGGATCACCTCATCCACCGGCAGCCCCTTCCACTGGCCCTGTACGCAGAACGTGGCGATCTCGTTCTCCGCGTCCTGCCGGCAGGGCGTTGGCGCATTCGCGGCCAACCAGGGGTGGGCCGGGCGATCAGTCTGTTGATCGATGTACCAGCCCTCCAGCGCACACGTCGGCAGGGCATCGAGCAGCGGGGAGAGGTCGGTGCTGGCCACTGGCGCGGCAACCGGCGCGTCAGCCGCGGGTGCTTCGCCGGGCACCTCCGGTGTGCGCTGGCAACCGGTCAGCAGCAGTGCACCGACCAGCAGTGCGACGTAGCGTGGCCACCCGCGTGAGTGATGTGCTTCCTGCATGGTGCCTTTCCCTGTTTGAGAATCCCGTGCAGATGATCTCTGATCCGGGGCCAGTATGAATGCTGGATGCAAGGCGATCTTGCTGGATGACCTGGAGCTAACGGGAGTGCAGGCTTCCCACCCGGTAAGCGCCGTAGGCATCGAGGATTCTCTGCATCCGCGCCTGCTGCTTCACGCCCATCGACACCCGCTGCACGCGCTTCAACAACGTCTTCCACATGTAGCCGGACCGGAAGAAGTAGGGCCGCACTTCGAGGAAAGTAAGCACTACATCCAGCGTGCCGGGGTCATGCTCGGCCAGCAGTTTCAACGCCTGGTCATAGCCGCCCGGAAAGGCAAGCTGATCGTAGCGCAGTTGATACTCGGCGCAGGCCGCAGCGTGCAGCGCCCGCTGCTCCGGCCCACGCCAACGCGTACCTGCGGTATCGCGGATCACCTGGCGAAGCCGGTTTATCTCATCGGCATTGGCGCGGATCAGGCGTTCCATCGGAGCGCGGGGATGCGCCATGGCTCCTTCCTCCATGAAGGCGTGCGCAGCATCACGGCGCGCGGCGCAAGGTCAGCAGGGTGATTTCGGACGGCACGCCGATGCGCGCAGGGAACCCGGCCCACAGGCCGGCACCGTTGCTCACGTACAGGGTCATGCCGTCCACTTCGTAGCGGCCGGAGACATAGCCGCCATTGGCGCGCTTCACCAGCTGGTCCATACCGATGATCTGGCCGCCGTGGGTATGCCCGGACAGCTGCAGCGTGACGCCGCGCGCGGCGGCCTCGCGCGCATTGCCCGGGCGATGGTCGAGCAGGATCACCGGCGCGGACGGATCGGCCCCGGCCAGCGCAGCGTCCAGATCCGGCAACGGCAGTCCATAGCGTGCCGCCACCGGGTCGGTGACACCAGCGATGGTCAACGCGGCCTCACCACGACGCACCTGCAGATGGCTGTTTTCCAGCACCTGCATGTGCAGCGCGCGGAACGCCTGCATCCAGTCCTGGTACTGCGCGTAGTACTCGTGGTTGCCGGTGATCGCGATGACGCCGTCCGGCGCATGCAGGTCGGCCAGCGGGTGTGCGTCGTCGCGACGGGCCTCGACGCTGCCATCGATCAGGTCGCCGGTGATCACGATCAGGTCCGGCTTCAGCGCATTGCTCTGCTCCACCACCCTGCGCACCCAGTCGCCGGTCAGCAGGCGGCTGGCATGGATGTCGGTCAGCTGCAGCACGCGGTAGCCGTCGAACGCAGCCGGCAGATCCTTGATCGCCACGTCGATCTGCCGCGGCTTGGGCACCGCCATGCCCTGGCTGACGCCATAGCCGCTGACCAGCAGCGCCAGCACAGCGGCCACGGGACGCAGCCTGGGGGCGCGCAATGCCGATATCGCGCGCGGCCGGCGGAGCAGGCGCGACAGCAGCAGTCCTGCGTCCAGCACCAGCATCACCAGCGCAAGCAGCAGCACCGCCGTCGAGCCGGTGGCCAGCGTGGCGATCGCCAGCTTCGGTATCTCCGGCGAGGCCATCGTGCCCCAGAAGGTGGCGACGATGCGCAGCTGCACGGCCACAGCCACCAGCAGCAGCGACAGCACGACCTTCAATGCGGCGGGCAGGCGCAGCGGCCAGAACAGGCGCCAGGCCACGTACAGGCCCATCAACAAACCGATCGTACTCAGCACTGCAACCATCCAGGAAGAAAAGCGGGCCCGCCATGGTGACGGGCCCGCGTGTCATTGGGTAGAGGCAGCATCACGCCCCGGGCAGGCGCTCCACCCGCAGGCGGGCGATGCGGCGCTTCTCCATCGCCAGTACGGTGATGCGCACGTCGGCGATCTCCACCGCGTCGCCGATGTCCGGCAGGCGGCCCAACCGCTCCAGCACCAGCCCGGAGATGGTCATGTAGTCGGCACTGCGCGGCAGCGAGACGCCCGCCAGGCGCTGCAGGTCATCCAGGGTCAGCGCACCGTCGGCCTCCCACTGGCCTTCGCCCTGCGCGACCACGCCATAGCGCTCGTCCTGGGTATCCACCAGGTCACCGGCAATCGCGGCCAGCAGGTCGTTGGCAGTCACCAGGCCTTCCACGCTGCCGTACTCGTCCACCGCCACCGCCAGCGGCACCGGGTGCTGGCGGATCAGCTCCAGCGCCTGCAGCGCACTGGCACTGGACAGCACGTACTGCGGCTCGCGCAGGTTGCCTTCCAGCTGCAACGGCCTGCCCTGCAGCAGGTCGGCCAGCAGGTCGCGGCTCTGCACCACGCCACGCAGGCTGTCCAGATCGCCGTCGCCGACCAGCAGGCGGGTATGCGGCGAGGCCACCAGGCGCGCCACCACATCGTCCTGCCCGCGTGCCACGTCGATCCACTGCACGTCGGCACGCACAGTCATCACGCTCGACACCGGTCGATCGGCCAGCCCCAGCACGCTGCGGATCATCTCGTGCTCGGCCGGCTGCAGCCGCTCTTCGGCATCGGCGTGTGCGTCCTCGCTTTCGTCGTCGTGTCCGTTGGCCGGACGCGCCCCCAGCATCCGCAGCACGGCGTCGGCGGTGCGCTGGCGGAACGGCTGGCGCCGCTCGTTGCGCTCGCGGTTGAAACGCACCCACTGGTTGAACGCTTCGACCAGGATCGAGAAGGCAATGGCCGCGTACAGGTAGCCCTTCGGGATCTTGTAGCCCAGGCCCTCGGCCACCAGGCTGAAGCCGATCATCAGCAGGAAGCCCAGGCACAGCACCACCACCGTGGGATGCTTGTTGACGAAACGGGTCAGCGGCTTGCTGGCCACCAGCATCAGCGCCATCGCGATGGTCACCGCGGCATACATCACGCCGAGGTTGTCGACCATGCCGACCGCGGTGATCACCGAGTCCAGCGAGAACACTGCGTCGAGCACCACGATCTGCGCCACCACCATCGCGAAGCTGGCATAGACCTTCTTTCCATCCTCGTGGTGCTCGCGGCCTTCCAGCCGTTCGTGCAGTTCCATCGTGCCCTTGAACAGCAGGAACAGGCCACCGCCCAGCAGGATCAGGTCACGCCCGGAGAAGCTGTGATCGAACAGCGTAAGCAGCGGCTCGGTCAGCTTCATGATCCAGGCCAGCGCCGCCAGCAGCACCAGCCGCATCAACAGGGCCAGGGTGAGGCCGATCACCCGTGCGCGGTCGCGCTGGTGCGGCGGCAGCTTGTCAGCCAGGATCGCGATGAACACCAGGTTGTCGATGCCGAGAATGATCTCCAGCACGACCAGGGTTGCAAGGCCCATCCATATCGAGGGGTCAGCCAACCATTCCATTTCAGGTCCGTTTCGTCAGTAGGTAAGGGAGAAAAGCAGTCATTCAATCGGCATCCTGCGCCTGCGCCGGGTCATGACCGAGCAGGTCGCCGGGCGTGCACTGCAGCTCGCGGCAGATCGCATCGAGGGTGGAAAAGCGGATGGCGCGTGCCTTGCCGGTCTTCAGGATCGACAGGTTCGCCAGGGTGATGTCGATGCGCCCGGCCAGCTCGGACAGGGTCATGCCCCGTTCCTGCAGCATGCGGTCGAGGGTGATGACGATCGCCATCAGCGCGTGCCCATCAGACCAGACCGTCCAGGTCATCGCGCATCGCCGCGCCTACGGCAAACACGCGTGCCAGTACGAACAGCATCAGCACCGCGACCAGGCCGGTGATCGACATGCCACCGCCGACTTCCATCCAGGTGAAGTCCGGGCCCATCCAGGCCGCGTAGGCACCGATCAGGATCGACAGCAGCTCCATCGCCAGCATCAACCACGCCATGCGCTGCAGGCGCTGTGCATTGGTGTGGGTGAACGGCTGCTCGCGCGCCGCCGAGTCCAGCAGCCGCAGCAGATGACGCAGGAACACCAGGCACAGCACCAGCAGCACGACGATGGCGCCCAGCCCCAGGCAGAAATGCAGGAACAGATCGTTGCCGTGCGCGGCCGCGGCAGCGGCATCATGCACGTTGTCGAGCAGCCAGCGGCGGTCGTGGGCGACGAGGGGAACGGCCAGCAGTGCGGCCAGGATGCCCAGCCAGCACATCGCGCGCACGGCCTGCACGGCGGCCTGGGCCAGGGTGAACAAGCCTCGCGCGGGTCTGGCGCGGGCGGGTCGAGCGGTCAAGCGGCCTCCGGCATTGGGGTGGCATGCCGCCCCGGGATGGATTTATCGATAAACGATATACCACATCCTGCGCGAAAGGCTGAATCGCGGGCGTGGCGCGAACCGCTACCCGGGCGCATAGGGCGTGCAGGTGCCGGCCCGCCGCCGGCACCACCCCAGTGCCATCAGCTCACAGATGCTGGCTGAAGAACGGAATCACCGCCGCCAGTGCCTGCCGGACCGGCTCCGGCTGGTCATACAGGTCGTAGTGCGACCCACCCTCCACCACCTTCAGCTGCTTGTGCTTCGAAGCCGCACGGCCATGGATCTCCAGGCCATCGCGGTAGGCACCAAACGCCCCCGGCTTGTCACCAATCACCACCAGCAGCGGCTGGGTCAGCAGCACTTCGGCCAGATGGAAGGCATCCCAGCCCACCGCTGCACCACGATGCGAGAACAGCGCGCTGACCACGCCGTTGGGCTGCGGCCCGCGCGTGCGGTAGTAGTCCGTGGCCTCCAGCACGTCGATATCGGTGATGCCGGCAGCGCGCCCCTGCTCCACCGACGGTGGCAGGAACAGGTCCACGCGTGCCTCGCCGCCACGCATCTCGGCGGTGCGCTGTGCGGCGATGGCCTCCAGCGAACCAATCGGATCGAAGCCGCCAAAGCCCTCGCGGCTGAGCCGGCCGAAGTTGACGCCGGTGATGCTGGTGACCGCCTTGATGCGGCGCTCGGTCATGGTGGCGTTGATCGCATAGCCACCACCACCACAGATGCCGAGCACACCGATGCGTGCGGCGTCCACGTACGGCAGGGTGACCAGATAGTCGACCACGCGGCGTACATCCTCCACGCGCTGGGTCGGGTCTTCGATCCGTCGCGGTTCACCCCCGCTGGCGCCCTGGAAGCTGGCGTCGTAGGCGATCACCACGTAACCCTCGCGGGCCAGCGCCTCACCGTAGACGTTGCCGGACGTCTGCTCCTTGCAGCTGCCGATCGGGTGCATGCTGATGATCGTGGGGTAGGCCCGGTTGGGGTCGAAGTCCGGCGGAAAGTGCAGGTCGGCAGCGATATGCCAGGCCATGTCCGGGTTCTGGATCTTGACGGTTTCCATGCGGTGGCTCCTCGTTTGCGGCAGGGCGACCGGTGTCGCCGTTGCAAGCACGATAGACCTGGGATTGGGAGCAGAAAAGACGCCAATCTCAACCACAGTAGTAAGCTGTGATTACCAGAATGCGACGGGCGTGGCGCCCGACCGAGCCCCCATGAGTGCCCCCACCGCGATCAACCCGGCCCTGCTGCCGCAGCTGGCCTGGTTTGCCCACATTGCCCACCATCGCAGCTTCACCAAGGCGGCCGAAGAGATGGGGGTCTCGCGCCCCGCGCTGTCGCAGAGCCTGAAGACGCTGGAGAAGCAACTGGGCGTGCGCCTTCTGCACCGGACCACCCGCGAGATGTCGCTGACCGAGGAAGGCCAGCGCCTGTTCGACGCAGTGCAGCCATCGCTGAGCATCATCGACAGCGCAGTACGCGACCTGCGCGCCAGCCATGACGCCCCCTCCGGCCTGCTGCGCATCAACACCGCACGCCTGACCGCCAAGACGCTGATCGAACCACACCTGCCTGAATTCTTCGCGCGCTACCCCGAGCTGCGCGTGGAGCTGGTGATGGACGATGGCCTGTCCAGCATCGTCGCCGAAGGCTGCGACGCCGGCATCCGGCTGGGGGAACGGCTGGCCGAAGGCATGATCGCCGTGCCGGTGACGCCGATGCTGGAAATGGTGGTGGTCGCCTCGCCGGCCTACCTGGCCCGGCATGGCACGCCCAGCACGCCCGCCGAACTGGCCGGGCATGAATGCCTGGGCTACCGCCAGACCGGCAGCGGCACGGTCTATGCCTGGGAGTTCAGCACGCCCGGCCAGCATGGACACGACTTTGAAGTGGAACCGCGCGGACGCTATGTCACCAATGATGACGAAGCCATGATCCGCGCCGCGCTGCAGGGACTGGGCGTGATGCAGCACATCGACCTGTCACTGCAGCCGATGCTGGCAGATGGGCGCCTGCTGCGGTTGATGCCGGAATGGTCCGCGCCGTTCCCCGGCTTCTACCTGTACGTGCCATCGCGTGAGCAGATGCCACCCCGCGTGCGCGCGCTGATGGAATTCCTGGTCGAGAAGCGCGAGGGCGTCGCCAAAGCGCTCGGCCGCCCCGTGCAGGCACCGGCCACCGGCGGCTAGGCGTCAGCGCAGGTAACGATAGACCAGGTCATCGGCATCACTGCGCACGGCCTGGGCGTCGAGCACGCCGCCCAGCCGCTGCGCAACGGCCTGCGATGCCAGGTTGTCGGGCGCCATGTAGCTGACCAGCGTCGGCAGCTGTGCCACCACGAAGGCCCAGTCGCGCAGTGCCTCGGCCGCTTCAGTGGCGAAGCCCTGCCCTTCGTGGCCGTCATACAGTAGCCAACCCAGTTCCTTCTCCGGAAACAGCGGGCCATGGTTGATACCCACCTGGCCGATGCAGGCACCGGTGTCGGCCCGTTCGATCATCAACGCACCATGGCCGAACAGATGCCAGCTCGCCAGGTCATGGCAGAACTGGCCCCACGCGGCAACCTCATCGAATGGACCGCCCATGCCGCGCGCGCGCGGCGACGCAAGGAACGCCGCATAGATGCCGAAGTCATCCAGCTGTTGCGGACGCAGCCGCAGCCGCGCGGTGTGCAGGGTGGGAATATCGAGCATGCTGCCGGTCGGCTCAGTACACCGCGAGGTGGCCGCAACCGCGTCGCTGCGGTTGCCCTTCCATCGTTACCTGCACGCTGGCCAGGGTGTCGACACCTTCGGCATTGCGGCACGACTCGCGCTTGATCTCGACAACGGCGGGCTGCCTGCCCAGCTCACCATTGAGCACGATCAGCGAACTGGGCGCATCGGCCGGCTGCCCGAGATAGCGCAACGTACCCTTTTGGGTACGGCCATCGGCGCTGAGGCTGGCATCGTGGTTGCCGTTGCCGGTGGACGCGATCTCGATGCTCCACCCTGCCCCGCCACCGGTGAACGCAGGCACCGGGCTCGTGCCGGCCGCGATCGAGGGAGGGCGCGGCTCATCGGCCGTGGTCTTCGATGCCGGGCTGGCGCAGCCGGCCAGCAGGCCCGCAAGCAGTGCGGCGAAGGCAAGGGGATGCACGGTCATGGTGGGCTCCTGCAGCGATCGGGCCGCCAGTGTAGGGCGCGCCACGTGCGCCGGCGATGAACGTGACCGGTCAACGTGAGGCGCGTCCCCCACCGGCAACCCGTACACGGTCACGGCCCTGCGCCTTGGCCTGGTACATCGCCGCATCGGCCGCGCGCAGCAGGGTGCGCCAGCCCAGTGCGTCGGTACCGCCCTCGGCCACGCCAAAGCTGGCGGTCACGCGCAGCGCTGTGCCGCCCCCCACTCTGATGTCCAGCTGCTGCAGCGCCAACCGCAGCGATTCGGCCAGCCGACGACCGGCATCCAGATCGCCATCGGCCAGCAGCACCAGGAACTCTTCGCCACCGTAGCGGGCGATGCTGTCGCTGCGGCGCAGGTGGCGCTGCAGGAGCTGCGCGACCTGCACCAGCACCTCGTCGCCGGCATCATGCCCATGGCCATCATTGATCGACTTGAAGCGGTCCACGTCCAGCAGGATCACCACCGCCGCCGCTGCGCCCTCGGCATGGCGCTGCTGCACCCGTTGGTCCAGCGCGCGGCGGTTCAACAGCCCGGTCAGTTCATCGGTGCCCGCCAGCTGCCGCAGCTCGCTGGTCAGCGCCGAGCGTTCGCGCGAGGTTTCGCGCAGGACCTCGATCGCATCGAACAGGCGCTGCATTTCCGCCAGCGGATGGGTGACGTGCTGCTCCGGCCCCGGCGCGTCGGAGGCGATCTGGATCACCTGCCGCTGCGCCTGCAGCAGGGGCCGCAGGATCTGCACATGGGCAATGCGCAGGGCCACGCCCAGCACCAGCAGCGTACCCACGACCGTCGCCACCAGTACCGCCAGGCGCATGGCGGCGCGGTTGCGGGTATGTTCGAAGCGGGCAATGGACACACTCAGGTAGCCATCGCGCAGCGCCTCCAGCGACTGCAGCGTCGGCACATAGCGCCGGGTGAACTCGGCAGCGGTCCACGGCGGAGGTACACCACGACGACCGCCTTCGATCAACTGCTCGACCATCGGCAGCGATTCACCGAAAAACTGCCGCCGCGCCATGTCCCAGTGCCAGGACAACGCCGGGTCACTGCGGAACACCGCCTCGTGGCTGCCGGCCAGCCGCCACAGCTCCAGCAGGCGGCCCTCGGTCTGCAGCGCCGCGCGCACCTGCTCGTTGCGCCACGCACCCGGCACCGCCACCGGCGCCATCACGTTGGACGCCAAACGCCCGCCGTGCTCGCGCAGGTCGATCAGCACCTGGCCCTGCATCGCCGGAATCGCAGCCTCGCGGTCGGCGCGGACCAGCACGTTGATCTGTGCGGACGTCAGCAGGTGCAGGCGGTCGACCACCGCGAACATGCTGCTGATCGCGCGCTCCACGTCTTCGCCCCGGCGTGCGTCCTGCGGCTGCGCCGCTACCCGGTCCACGCTGGCACGTGCCGACTTCAGGCGGCGTTGCGCATCGGCCAGCATCGCATGTGCATCCACCTCGCCCGGATGTGCCTTGAACGCGGTGTCCAGCTGCAGCATGGCGGCGTCGACCCGCCGCCGCACCACGGCCAGCTGCATGGCCAGCCGCGCCTGCTCGGTGCTGTCGTCCGCGCGCGCGCCCAGCAGGCTGTTGGCCGGGCCACGTTCGGAGGAGACCAGGTTGGCCAGATCAAACGTCTGCCGCAGCTGGCGCAGGCTGACCAGATTGTCCTCGGCGGCGGCATAGCGCATCGTGCCCTGGACCAGGGCGATGACCATCAGCGGCAGGGTGCAGACCACGAACAGTCCCGCCAGGATCCAGACCCAGGTCCGCAACCCGATGGGCGATACCTTGCCGGCCATTCAACTTTCCCCTGACGTGCGGATCACTGTACTGAGCGGCCCCGGCAGTGCCAAGCCAGCGCTATGCAGCCCCTGCCCCTGCGTATACCCCAGTCATCGCGAACGTGCCGCCAAGAGGCGGCACCCGGCTCGCCGAAACAAATCCGTCACGTCAGCGGGGTCAGATCCAGCGTTGATCCACCAGTTCCCGCTTCACATAGGCGTAGAACACCGGCGCGGCCACCAGCCCCGGCAGGCCGAACGCCGCCTCCATCACCAGCATGGCCAGCAGCAGTTCCCAGGCGCGCGCCTGGATCTCGCCGCCGACGATGCGCGCGTTGAGGAAATATTCCAGCTTGTGGATGACGATCAGGTACAGCAGCGCCGCCACCGCCACGTAGAACGACACCGACAACGCGACGATGGTGATGATGGTGTTGGAGATGATGTTGCCCACCACCGGCAGCAGGCCGGCGATGAAGGTGATCAGCACCAGCGTCTTCGACAACGGCAGGTGCACGCCGAACAAGGGCAGCACACCCAGCAGGAAAATCGCGGTGAACACGGTGTTGAGCAGCGAGATCTTCACCTGCGCGAACACCACCTGGCGGAACGCAGTAGCCAGGCGGCTGGTGCGGCCGATCAGTTCCTGCGCCAGCGGCCCCATCTTCGGTAGCGGCAGTTCGTCATACAGCGCGATCATCGCGCCCAGCACCATGCCGATCAGCACGCGCACGCCCACCTGTACCACCGAGGTACCGGCCACGCCCAGCTGGCGCTGGTGCTCGGCGGCCCAGTCGTTCAGCGCTGCGCGCAGCGCCGGCATGTCTTCGGGAATGTAGGGCTGCAACAGCGCCGGCACCTGGTGCCGCGACGAATTGAGGATCTCCATCAGCCGTGCCAGCAGCGCGTCCGGCCCGCCGGTCTCGTTGCGGAAGAACGAGGCCACGCCGATCCCGGCCAGTACCAGCGCGCTGATGATGACCGCCGACAGCACGATCACCGCGATCGCCCGTGCCCGCCCCGGTGGCAACCGGCCTTCCACGGTGGAGGCCAGCAGGTGGGTCAGCTGGAACACCAGCAGGCCCGACAGCAGCGTCACCACCAGCCCCAGCTTCAGCGCCAGCCACATGCCCAGCAGCATCATCAGCCAGGCCGCGATCCGCGGAACGGGGGGCTTGGGCTGCACAACAAGGGCGTCTTGCATGGGGGCACGTCCGGGCGGGGTGGCCCATGGTAGAGGATTGGCCGTGCGATTCCGTGTGCAGGATGAACGGCCGTTACGCCGTCATTGGGCGGCGCCGTGTTCGCCGTAGCTGGCGTTGTTCTTGCCCTGCCGCTTGGCGTGGTACAGCGCCCGGTCGGCCTGCGCCAGCCAGTCCTCCACGCTACCGCCGCGCGGCGTGGCGGCAATCCCGATGCTGACGCTGAACTCCACGCCCGGGGTGGCCTGGCGGGCGGCCTCGAGCAGGTGCAGGCGCACCCGCTCGGCCACATGCATCGCATCCACCGGCGCGCAGTCGTGCAGCAGCACGACGAACTCATCGCCACCGAGGCGGGCCGGGGTATCACCCGGCCGGGCAAACGCGCGCAGGGCCGAGGCGATGTGCCGCAGGACCTCATCACCGGCGCGGTGGCCATGCGAGTCATTGATGCGCTTGAAATCATCCACGTCCAGCATCAGCAGGCAGGCAAAGCCGCCCTGCCGCTGCGCCTTGTCCAGCGCCTGTTGCGCGCGCAGGATCAGGAAGCCGCGGTTGGCCAGCTCGACCAGCGGGTCCATCCGGCTCAAGCGCTGCAGCTGCCGGTTCTGCGATTTCACCCGACGCGCCAGCTGCCAGCTGAGGATGCTCAGACCGATGCCGTAGACGAACAGGAACGGCACGCTGAGCACGATCGTGCGCTGCGAGGTCACCGGCTGATAGGGAAACCCGAGGGCCCACCAGGTGATCGCAAAACCCAGCACCAGTGCCAGCGTGGCGCGCATCGCCAGGCGCACGCCGCCGGCAGCGATCTTGTCGGCGACCAGCAGCGCCGCGAACAGTGCACTGGGCACCGCGCTCAACCCCATGAAGGCGATCCAGCCACCGCCGAACAACGAATCGGCCACCATGCAGCGGAACTGGACTACGGCAGGCTGCCGGGAGCGGTGGGTCAGCAGCAGCGCGAGCGCGGGCCAGGCCAGTGCATTGAGCAGCAGCAGAACCCAGGCCAGCGCACCGTCATGGCGTTCCAGGATGATCGAGGCGATCGGGATCGCGCCCAGGCCATTGCCCACGAAGCGCATCCAGCCGATGCGCCGCGCCGCGCCGATGCCCTCGACCGCGACCTCGGTCGAGTCAGTCAAGAACGGCATTGCCGACCCCCTTGCGCGATCGCACGTTCCATCTCAGAACTCCACCTCAGCACTCCAGCCCGGCACTCCACCTCGACGCGTGCCGGGCTGCCTGGCGTGAGTCTGACAGCTTCGCGTCAATTCGGGATCAAGGGATCAAGATCGCGACCTGGCCTGGGCGCCGCCGTCGAGCCGCGCAGCATCAGGCTGAAATCCAGCGTCTGCTGGAGCGGCACATCGGCATGCTCGATGATCGCCAGCAGCAGCTTGACCGCGCGCTCGCCGATCTCGCGCATCGGCTGCCGGATGGTCGTCAACGGCGGCGTGAGGTAACGGGAGGACGCCAGGTCGTCGAACCCCACGATGGACAGGTCATCCGGCACGCGGATACCCCGCTCACGGCAGGCCGCCAGGGCGCCCAGCGCCATCTGGTCGCTGAAGCAGAAGATCGCGGTCGGTGCCGGTGCCACGTCCAGCAACGCCATTGCCGCCGCATGGCCGGATTCCACGGAAAAATCGCCTGGCACGATGCGCTGCTGGCGCAGCCTTCCGCGCGCCTTGCCCGCGGCCCGGACGCCCTGCAGCCGCTGCTGGTGCAGGGGGTTGTCGGGCGGCCCGCCGACCACGGCGATCTGCTCGTGACCCAATCCATAGAGGTGTTCCATCACCGCGCGTGCAGCCGCCGCGTTGTCGATATGGACGCTGGGAATGCCCAGCGCAGGATCGAACTCGCATCCATTGACCACCGGCGCGGCGGCGCCGCGCTGCTGCACGATCTCGCGCGCCGTCGGCGGCAATCGATGCCCCAGCACGATCATGCCGTCGGCCTCGTTGCGCCGGAGCATCTGCGCATAGCGCTCCTCGCGGTCGGGCTGGTGCTGGGTATCGCCCAGCAGCACCGCGTAGCCAACCGCCTGTGCCGCCTCTTCTGCGCCTTGCAGGATCTGGGCGAAAAATGGATTGGCGATATCCGGCACGGTGACCAGGATCTTGCCGCTGCGCTGGGTCTTGAGTGTCCTGGCCACCGTGTTGGGCACGTAGCCGAGCGCGGCAGCCGCCTGCTCGATGCGCGCGCGCGTGGCAGGCAGCACCTTGTCCGGCCGGGAGAGCGCCCGCGACACCGTGCCGGCAGAGACGCCCACGTGCTTGGCGATGTCGTAGATGGTTGCCATGGTTTCAGCTCTTGTTTCCGCTGTGCACTGCACAACGGGTCTGCGGGAGGCCCATGCTAGGGTAATGCAATCGATTGCATCGAGGGCGAATCATCTTGAAGACGCTCAAGGGTCCAGCGCTGTTCCTGGCGCAGTTCATCGGCGACAAAGCTCCTTTTGATCGGCTGGACACGTTGGCCGGATGGGCCGCGGGGCTGGGCTATTCTGGCGTACAAGTACCCACCACGGCGCCCCACCTGTTCGATCTGGCCCAAGCAGCACACAGCCAGGCCTACTGCGATGATGTTGCCGGCATGCTGGCCGAACACGGTGTGCAGATCACCGAACTGTCGACCCATCTGCAGGGACAGCTGGTCGCCGTCCACCCCGCCTATGACAGCCTCTTTGACGGCTTCGCACCGCCTGCGGTGCACGGCAACCCCGCCGCCCGCCAGGCCTGGGCGGTCGATCAGCTGATGCTGGCGGCCAAGGCCAGCCAGCATCTGGGACTGACCGCGCACGCCACCTTTTCCGGTGCGCTGGCCTGGCCGTACTTCTATCCCTGGCCGCAGCGCCCGCCCGGCCTGGTGGACGAAGCCTTCGCCGAACTCGGCCGCCGCTGGCGCCCGATCCTGGATGCGTTCGACGCCTGCGGCGTGGACCTGTGCTTCGAGATCCACCCCGGCGAAGACCTGCACGACGGCGCCACCTTCGAGCGCTTCCTCGACGTGGTGGATCATCACCCGCGGGCGAAGATCCTGTATGACCCCAGCCACCTGCTGCTGCAGCAGATGGACTACCTGGGCTTCATCGACCGCTATCACGACCGCATCGGCATCTTCCACGTCAAGGACGCCGAGTACCGTGCGAGCGCCCGCAGCGGCGTGTATGGCGGCTACCAGGACTGGATCGATCGTCCGGGCCGGTTCCGCTCGCTCGGCGACGGCCAGATCGACTTCAAGGCGATCTTTTCGAAGATGGCGCAGTACGACTTTCCGGGCTGGGCGGTGCTGGAGTGGGAGTGCTGCCTGAAACACCCGGAGGACGGCGCGCGCGAAGGCGCTGCCTTCATCCGCGACCACATCATCCGCGTGACCGAACGCGCCTTCGATGATTTCGCCGACAGCGGCACCGACGCCGCTTCACTGCACCGCATGCTGGGAATCTGAGTCATTACCGCCCCGGGAGGGCAAGCCATGACGCACGCCATGTCGCGCTTGAGCGCGATGATGTTTCTGCAGTTCTTCATCTGGGGAGCGTGGTTCGTCACCCTGGGCACGTACCTGGTGCAGGGCCCGTTGCAGGCCAGCGCGAGCCAGGTCGCGACCGCCTTCCTCAGCCAGTCGATCGGGGCCATCGTCGCGCCCTTCCTGGTCGGGCTGATCGCCGATCGCTACTTCGCGGCGCAGCGCATCCTCGCGGTCCTGCACCTGGCCGGTGCGGTGCTGCTGTGGCTGGCGTCCACCGCGACAGACTTCACCACATTCTCCGCCTGCGTCATGGGCTACATGCTGCTGTTCATGCCGACGCTGGCACTGGCCAACAGCGTGGCGATGCGGCACATGCAATCGCCTGAAAAGCAGTTCCCGCTGGTGCGCGTAGCCGGCAGTATCGGCTGGATCATCGCCGGCGTGCTGATCGGCTGGATGGGCTGGGAGCAGGCACACCGGCTCGAGCTGACCTTCCAGATGGCCGCGCTGGCATCGCTGCTGCTCGGCCTGTATGCCTTCACTCTGCCGCACACGCCGCCGCTGGCCCGGCAACGTGACGCCGGGCTGGGTCAGATCCTCGGGCTGGATTCACTGCGGTTGCTGAAGTCGCGGTCCTATCTGGTGTTCTTCCTGGCCTCCATCGCCATCTGCATCCCGCTGTCGTTCTACTACAACTTCACCAACCCCTATCTCAACGATCTGGGCGTGCGCGGCGCCGCGGGCCTGCAGTCGCTGGGCCAGGTTTCGGAAGTGCTGCTGATGCTGGCCATGCCGTTTCTGTTCGTGCGGCTGGGGGTCAAGACGATGCTGGCGGTGGGCATGGCAGCGTGGGTCGTGCGCTACGGCATGTTCGCCTTTGGCGATGCCGGCAGTGGCTTCTCGCTGCTGGTGATCGGCATCGTGCTGCATGGCATCTGCTACGACTTCTTCTTCGTCACCGGCCAGATCTACACCGATGCCCATGCCGGTCCCGACGCACGCAGCAGTGCGCAGGGCTTCATCACCCTGGCCACCTATGGCGTGGGCATGCTGATCGGCACCTTCCTGTCCGGCGCGGTGGTGGAGCACTACACCACCGCCGCAGGGCCCGACTGGCAGCAGATCTGGCTGTTCCCGGCCGGCGTCGCACTCATCGTGCTGATCGCCTTCCTGCTGCTGTTCCGCGACCGGCCGGTGGTTGCGGCCGCAGCGTCCACGCCCTGAGGACTGCAGCCGATGCCCAAGCCTGGAATCGCCATCATCGGTACCGGCATGATCGCGGCCGTGCATCGTCGCGCCGCCTTGCTGGCCGGTGCCGACATCCGTGGCGTGGCCGCCTCTTCCGCGCAGCGCGCCGCCGAGGTAGCGCAGGCGTGGGGTGTCCCGCGCGGCTATCGCGATATCGAGGAGGTGGTGGCCGACCCGCAGGTGCAGGTCGTGCACGTCTGCACGCCCAACCACCTGCACCGGCCCATGGCCGAAGCTGCACTGCGGGCCGGCAAGCACGTGGTCTGCGAGAAGCCACTGGCGACCACGCTGGAAGACGCGCAGGCGCTGGCCGCACTGGCCAGCTCGAGCGGCCTGGTCGCCACGGTTCCCTTCGTCTACCGCTACCACCCGGTGGTGCGGGAAGCACGCGCGCGCATCGCCGCAGGCGACATCGGCCCCCTGCACCTCATCCATGGCAGTTACCTGCAGGACTGGCTGCTGGACCCGGCCAGCAACAACTGGCGCGTCGATCCGGCGCTGGGCGGCGCTTCGCGTGTGTTCGCCGACATCGGTTCGCACTGGTGTGACCTGGTGGAATGGGTCAGCGGTGAACGCTTCGCCGAGGTCAGCGCGGCGTTCGACACGGTGATCGCCGAGCGCAGCGCCTCCGGCGCGCAGAGTTTCAGCACCCCGGCAGCCGGCGGTGCGATGCAGGCGGTCGCCAGCGAGGACGTGGCGGCGGCGATGTTCCGCACCGGCAACGGCACGCTGGCATCACTGACGGTCAGCCAGGTCTCTGCCGGACGCCGCAACCGTCTCTGGTTCGAGATCGATGGCGCCCGGGCCAGCGTGGCGTTCAACCAGGAAGATGCCGAGCGGCTGTGGATCGGGTGGCCCGACCAGCGCGAAGAAACCTTCGTGCGTGGGCCGGGAGCCGGCAGTGCCGAACAGCGCCGGTTGTCGGTGTTGCCGGCCGGGCACGCACAGGGTTACGCCCAGTGCTTCGAGGCCTTTGTCGCCGACACCTATCGCGCCATCGACGGCGAGCGGCCCGAGGGGCTGCCTACCTTCGACGATGGCCTGCGCTCGGCGCTGATCGTCGACCGTGTCATCACATCGGCCAGGACACGCGCCTGGACCACCATCGCTTGAAACCCGGGAGGATCTCTTGATGAAAGCCCCTGTCCGTAGAACCGCAGGCCTCGTCCTGCTGCTGCTCGCTGCCCTGCCCGCCTTCGCGGGCGAAGTGGCAGGCACGCAGAAGCCGATCGCGGTGCAGATGTACACCCTGCGCAACGCCGGCTCGCTCGAGCAGCAGTTGAAGATCGTCCACGACGCGGGCGTGCATGCGGTGGAAACGGTCGGCACGCAGAACACCAGCGCGGCGGACCTCAAGCAGCTGCTGGACCGCTATTCGATCAGGGCCATTTCGTCGCACGTGCCATTGGCCGAGCTGCGCAACAACCTGGACGGCGTAGTGACCTTCAACCGCGCGATCGGCAACAGCACGCTGGTGGTGCCCTACCTGGACCAGAAGGACCGGCCGGCCGATGCCGCAGGCTGGACCGCACTGGGCCAGGAACTGGGCCGCATCGCCAAACAGGTGCGGGCCAAGGGCATGTACCTGGCCTACCACAACCACGACTTCGAGCTGGTCGACTTCAACGGCAGGACGGGGCTGGAACTGCTGTTCGCCGCCGCCGGTCCCGACCTGCAGACCGAGCTGGACCTGGCCTGGGTCGCGCGTGCCGGCCTGGACCCTGCGGTGATGCTGGGCAGGTTCCGCGGGCATGTCTTCGCGGTTCACGCCAAGGACAATGCCCCCAAGGGCCGGGCCGAAGACGAGGGCGGATTCGCCGCGGTCGGCCAGGGCGTGCTGGACTGGAACGCGATCCTGCCGGCCGCAGCGGCCGCTGGCGTGCACTGGTACATCGTCGAACATGACCAGCCGCGCGATCCGGCCAAGGTCATCCAGACCGGCGCGGACTATCTGCGTGAACACCTGACCGTCAATGCGCCCGCCCCTGCGCAGCCCTGACGCATGAAGGAGCCCCACATGAAAATGATCCTGGCAATGGCCGTGGCCCTGGGCGGCCTGGGCTCCGCAACGGCCGCCTGGTGCAAGGACGACCCGGCTGCAGGTGCAAAGCTCTACACCGCGAACTGCGTGGCCTGCCACGGCGCCGATCGTGCGGGCATGCCGGGCGCTTTCCCGGCGCTCACCGACATCGGCAAGCGCATGGCACCGGCGCAGATCAAGGAAAAGATCAGCAAGGGCGGTGGGCTGATGCCGCCCTTCTCCCAGCTCTCGCAGCAGGAAATCAACGACATCGCCAGCTACCTGGCGAAGTAAGCGGCCGGCGACCACGCCGGCCGTATGCCACTACAGTTCGCGCACCCAGATGTTGCGGTAGCTGACCCTGGAATCATGTTCCTGCAGATAGAGCGGTGCGCACGCGTGTGGCGCATAGGAAGGTGCACCGATGTATTCGGTCCTGCCCGCCAGCACGGTGTCGTCCTGCACCAGCACGCCGTTGTGCAGCACCGTGATGCGCGCGGGCGACACCAGCCCTCCGCCCGCCGAGAAGCGCGGTGCCTTCCAGAGGATGTCGTAGGCCTGCCACTGGCCCGGCGCGCGCGAGGCATTCACCAGCGGCATGGCCTGCTTGTAGATCGAGCCCGCCTGGCCGTTGGCATAAGTCGGATTGTTGTAGCTGTCCAGCACCTGCAGCTCATACAGCTCCTGCAGGAAGATGCCGCTGTTGCCGCGGTTCTGTCCATCGAAGCCCTTCGTATCGGTGGGCGTGCGCCACTCGACATGCAGCTGCACGTCGCAGAAACGTTGCTTTGTGCGAATGCCCTTGCTGCCCGGCACGACAGTCATGGCGCCATCGGCAACTTTCCAGGGCACTTGCCCACCCTGCTCCGATTCCCAGGCCGAGACATCCTTGCCATCGAACAATACGATGGCGTCGGACGGCGCCTTGCCTGGCGGCGTGGCCACGGTTGCAGGCACCGGCGTCCACACCTCGGTCTTCTTCGGATCGCGCGCAGGGTCGGCGCCCTCCTGTGCGAACGCGGAACCGGCGGCCAGTACACCGGCCGCGATCAGCAGCGGCTTGATCATCATGCAGCGCTCCATCAGCTGGTCCCCCATGCAGGCGTGCCGGCAACATAGGCCAGGTCGCCATCGTAGCGACCCGGTACCGCAACGTAGTGCAGCACTTCAGTCGCGCCCACCTTCGAAGTGAAGAAGCCGAAGATGGCCAGCTGCTTGAGCATCGTGAAGTAATGCGGCATCGCCTCGCCCTCTTCCGGAGTGCCCGTCTCGGTCACCTCGGCCGTGCGTGCCTTTGCTTCTGCATCCAGCGTGCGCAGCAGCGTGTTACGGGCGTCTGGCGTGAGCGATGCGAAGCGGCCACCGGAGCGCGCGTCGATGTCGGAGAGGCCGGCGCGGAACGTCGCCTGCTGCCGGGCGGTGTAGCAGTCGGCAACGAAGGTCGCCATGAACGGACCCGCACCGGCATCCTTCGCTCCCGGTGTTTTCGTCCGTGGCAGGATGGTCTCGGCGATCTCGTCCAGCAAGGCGATATCGGCGTCGGAGAAGGCAGGCATCGCCCCGGCAGCCGGTGCCTTGCCCTGTACCAGCGCCGGCAGACCGACCATGGCCGCACCCGTGGCAGCAACGATCATCTTCAACAGTTCGCGACGATCCATCAGAGGTTCCCCGCTTTCAGTTCACGCACGGCATGGTCGGCGGCGCGGGCGGTCAGCGCCATGTAGGTCAGCGACGGATTCACGCACGCGCTGGAGGTCATGCAGGCACCGTCGGTGACATAGACGTTGGGTGCATCCCACACCTGATTGTGCTGGTTCAATACCGAGCTCTTCCGATCACGGCCCATGCGCGCGGTTCCCATTTCATGGATGCCCTTGCCCGGCGCGTAGTCGTTGTCGTGCATCTTCACGTCCTTGACCCCGGCCGCCTCCAGCATCTCGGCGGCATCGGCGGCCATGTCCTTGCGCATCGCCAGTTCATTGGCGCGCATGGCAACGTCCATCGCCAGCACCGGCAGTCCCCACTTGTCCTTGCGCTCGCGGTCCAGGCGGATCGTATTGTCGTGGTGCGGCAGCATTTCACCGAACCCGGTCATGCCGATGCGCCAGTCGCCGGGCACGGTCAGCGCATCCTTCAGGTCGGCACCAATGTTCAGCTCGGCGATCTCGCGCGACCAGCCTGTGCGGCTGGCACCGCCCTGGTAGCCGAACCCGCGCAGGTAACCGCGCTTGTCGGCGGCGACGTTACGGAACCGCGGAATATAGAAACCGCAGGGTCGACGGCCGAAGTAGTACTTGTCTTCGTAGCCCTCGACGCGGCCGGAAGCACCCGCTCCGAAATGATGGTCCATCACGTTATGCCCCAGCTCGCCGGACGAGGAACCCAGGCCGCCCTCCCAGACATCGGTGGCCGAGTTCATCAGCAGCCAGGTCGAGTTGAAGGAGGAGGCGTTGAGGAAGATCACCTTGGCGGTGTACTGGTAGGTCTGGCCGGTCTCGGCATCGATGACCTCCACGCCGCGCGCACGCTTGCGATCCTTGTCATAGAGCACTTCCTTGACGATCGAGAACGGCCGCAGCGTCAGGTTGCCGGTCTTCATCGCCGCCGGCAGCGTCGCCGCCTGGGTCGAGAAATAGGCACCGAAAGGACAACCCAGGATGCACTTGTTGCGGTACTGGCAGTTGACGCGACCCTGCTCGGGCATCGGCTGGGTGATGTTGGCGGTGCGCGAGTGGATCATGTGGCGGGTGCCGCCGAAGGCTTTCTTGATCCGTGCGGCCACGTCCTTCTCGACGATGTTCAACGGGATCGGCGGCAGGAATTCGCCGTCCGGCAACACGTCCAGGCCTTCGCGCGTGCCGGCGATGCCGGCGAACTTCTCCACATGGTCGTACCACGGCGCGATGTCGGCGTAGCGGATCGGCCAGTCGGTGGCGATGCCGTCCTTCAGGTTCGCCTCGAAATCCAGATCGGAGAAGCGATAGCTCTGCCGCCCCCACAGCAATGAGCGGCCACCGACGTGATAGCCACGAAACCAGTCGAAGCGCTGGGTCTCGATGTAGGGCGAGTCCTGTTCGTTGGCCCACATCCCTTCCAGGTTTTCGGCCAGGCCGTAGTCGCGCATCAGCACAGGAAAGTCGGCCTTCATCGCCTGGGTGGGCCGGTTGCGATGCGGGAAGTCCCACGCTTCCTTCATCGCGTTCACATAGTCCTTGACGTGCTCGATGTTGCGGCCACGTTCCAGCATCAGGACCTTCAGTCCCTTCTCGGTCAGCTCCTTCGCCGCCCAACCGCCACTGATTCCCGAGCCAACAACGATGGCGTCGTAGTGATTATCTGCCATGGGTTTCTCACCTGGGTGGATATCGTTTCAGACGTCGCAGAGGCGGATCGCCTCGCGCAGAGAGTTGATGGGGTCTGGCGCCGCAGGCATGAATTCCTGCGCCAGATAGCCCTCAAAACCGGTATCGCGGATCGCGCGACAGATGGCCGGATACTGGAGTTCCTGCTGGTCTCCGATCTCATTCCGGCCGGGCACGCCTGCGGTGTGGTAATGCTTGAACCAGGCGTGATGCCTGCCGATGGTGGCGATGATGTCGCCCTCCATGATCTGCATGTGGTAGATGTCGTACAGCAGGCCGAAGTTGTCCGAGCCCAGCCGCTGGCACAGCTCTACGCCCCAGGCGGAGTGGTCGCACAGGTAGTCGTGATGATCGACCCTGGAATTCAGCAGCTCCATCACCAGCACCACGCCGCGCTTCTCGGCATGGCCGAGGATGCGCTTGAGGCCGGCCTCGGCATTGGCCATGCCGTCCTGCGGGTCCATGCCGTTGCGATTTCCGGAGAAGCAGATGAGATTGCGATAGCCCGCATCGGCGACCAGATCGATGTGCCGCGTGTAGCGCTCCACCAGTTGATCGTGGAACTGGCGGCCGGCAAAGCCCTGGGTCAGGCCCAGCTCTGCGCCGTTGCACATCGAGCTGTACACGTCATGGGCCTTCAGCGTCGGCCAGTCCTCCGGGCCGACCAGGTCGATGGCGGCGAAGCCGATGTCCTTCACCGTGCTGCAGAGCTGGGCCACCGACAACTGCGGGAAGGTCCAGCGCGCGACGGAGTGCTTCAGCTGGCCCTTGAGCGGTGCATCGGCGGCGAACGCAGGGAGCACGCCTGCCGCTCCCAGGCCGATGCCGCCGGCAACCGCAAGGCGCAACGCATCGCGCCGCGTGAGCCCCGTCGCCGGGGCCGGTCTGATCGAATGGATGGACATCCACCTTCCGGCCTCCCAACCGGTATCAAACGCAACGATTCACAGCAATGCAATCGATTGCACCATAGGGGAGGGAATTGCCGGTTTGCAAGTTGCGCTGCAAGAAATTCAATGCTGCGGGAGCACGACCGCAAGTACAGGTGAAAAAAGAAAAGCCCCGCATGGCGGGGCTTTCTTTTCTGCAACAGGCGAGCGCCCGATCAGAACGGAATATCGTCGTCAGCGAAGTCGTCCATCGGCGGCGCCTGCTGCGGCTGCGGGCGCTGGTTGCCACCCTGGTTGCCGTAGCCGCCGCCCTGGTTGCCGCCCTGGTTGCCATAGCCACCGCCCTGGCCGCCACGCTGGCCACCGCCACCGCCGCCGCCGTACTCCTGGCGCGGCGCCTGCTGGCGCTGCGGGCGATCACCGCCGTAGTTGCCACCGCCACCGCCGCCACCGCCGCCTTCACTACGGCCGCCCAGCATCTGCATTTCATCGGCGATGATATCGGTGGAGTACTTCTCCACGCCGTCCTGGCCGGTGTACTTGTCGTAGCGCAGGCTGCCTTCGACGTAGACCGAGCTGCCCTTGCGCAGGTACTCGCCGGCGATCTCGCCGAGCTTGCCGAAGAACACCACGCGGTGCCATTCGGTGCGCTCCTGCTGGTTGCCATCCTTGTCCTTGCGGACGCTGGTGGTGGCCAGGCTGATGCGGGTGATCGCCATGCCGCCCTGGGTGTACTTCACGTCCGGGTCGTTGCCGAGATTGCCGACCAGGATGACTTTGTTGATGCCGCGCGCCATAGGTACCTTCGTCCGTTGTCCAGGGGCAGACCGCCAGTGATAGCACAGCCCCGGCCGGGGGTGCAGTACGCTGGGCCGCCCCTGTTGAAATTTGGGGGAATGCGAGAACGAGGCATCTTAGCATTGCCGCCGCCATCCGCCCGGCCGGAAGACCCCGGCGGCACCTGAGATTCGGGCTGATTTCCTTGTCCGGCAATGACTTACCGCCATCCCGTCGACCCACCGCAGGGGCATTCGCGTCTGCCCATGGCATCATGCCCAGGCACCTTCCACCTGGCCCCTTCCGCGCCCCATGATCATCAAAGGCAAAGCCACCTCCCTGGACATCGCCCACCTGGCCGGGGTCTCCCAGCCCACCGTGTCGCGGGCCCTGCGTGGCAGCCCGATGGTCAACGCCGAGACCCGCGAGCGCATCCTGCGCATCGCCCGCGAGCTGAACTACAAGGTCGACAAGAACGCCTCCAGCCTGCGCCTGCGCAATGCCGGCACCCTGGCCCTGCTGTTCTTCGAGGACCCGACCAACGACGATTCGCTGATCAACCCGTTCTTCCATTCGATGCTGGGCTCGATCACCCGCGCCTGCGCCCTGCACGGGCAGGACCTGCTGGTCTCGTTCCAGCAGCTCTCCACCGATTGGCAGGCCGATTACGAAGACAGCAACAAGGCCGACGGCATCATCCTGCTGGGCTACGGCGACTACCACGAATCGCGCGACCGCCTGCAGCGGCTGGTCGAACAGGGTACGCACTTCGTGCGCTGGGGCGCCGCCCTGCCCGGCCAGCCCGGCGTGTCGATCGGCAGCGACAACTTCCAGGGCGGGCACGACATCACCACCCACCTGCTGCAGCAGGGCTGCCGCCGGATCGCCTTCCTCGGCCATGCCTCCAGCCATTACCCCGAATTCCAGGAGCGCTACCGCGGCCATGTGGCGGCGCTGCAGGAGCGCGGCCTGAGCGCCGAGCCAGCGCTGCAGCACGATGCCATCACCACCGAGGCTTCCGGCCAGCAGGCCTGCCAGGCGCTGCTGGCGCGCGGCGAACCGATCGACGCGATCTGCGCGGCCAGCGACCTGATCGCCATCGGTGCGATGCGGGCCCTGCGCGAGGCCGGGCTGCGGGTGCCGCAGGACGTGGCGGTCACCGGCTTCGACGACATTCCGCTGGCAGCTTCGGTGTCGCCGGCGCTGACCACCGTGCAGCAGGACACCAAGCAGGCCGGCCAGCTGCTGGTGGAGCGCCTGCTGGCGCTGATCGGCCGGCAGCCGGTGGACAGCCAGAGCATCCCGGTGAAGCTGGTGGTGCGCGATTCGTCACAGCGCGGGTAGGCAGCGAAGGGCCACTGGCCCTGCCAACGCGCGACAGCCATATTCTCCCCCCATGACCAACGGCGGATGCGCATGGACGCGGATGCGCGGATAACGCGCAGACATCGCCCAGGGAAAGGTGTACGTCGCATGCTGAAGATCGATTCGCTGTCCAAGACGTACGCCAACGGCGTGCACGCACTCAACAACGTCAGCCTGGACATCCCGCGCGGCATGTTCGGCCTGCTCGGCCCGAACGGCGCGGGCAAGTCCTCGCTGATGCGCACACTGTCCACCCTGCAGGAGGCCGACAGTGGTACGGCCACGCTCAGCATCCCCGGCGAAGCGCCGATCGACGTGCTGCGCGACAAGGACGCCGTGCGCCGCCGGCTGGGCTACCTGCCGCAGGATTTTGGCGTGTATCCAAAGGTCAGCGCGCTGGACCTGCTGGAGCATTTCGCAGTACTCAAGGGGCTGACCCAGCGTGCGCAGCGCCGCGAAGTGGTCGATGGGCTGCTGCAGCAGGTGAACCTGTGGGATGCGCGCAAGCGCAAGCTCGGCACGTTCTCCGGCGGCATGCGCCAGCGCTTCGGCATTGCCCAGGCGCTGCTGGGCGACCCGCGGCTGGTGATCGTCGATGAACCCACCGCCGGCCTCGACCCGGAGGAGCGCAACCGATTCCTCAACCTGCTGGCGGCGATCGGCGAGAACGTGGCGGTGATCCTGTCCACCCACATCGTCGAGGACGTGACTGACCTGTGCCCGACGATGGCGATCATGAACAAGGGCCAGGTGCTGTTGACCGGGCGCCCGGCCGAAGCGATCGACGCGCTGCAGCACCAGGTCTGGCGCAAGCAGGTCGATCCTTCGGAACTGGCCGACCATGAGGCGCGCTACGTGGTGCTGTCCACGCGACTGGTGGGTGGCCGCCCGGTGATCCACGTGCACAGCGCCAACGACCCCGGCGACGGCTTCGCGGCGGTGGCGCCCGACCTCGAGGACGTGTACTTCCAGCGCCTGCGCCTGCAGGCCCGTGCCCGCGCGGCGGCCTGAGCGGAGCGCGCCATGATCCTCAACTTCTTCCGGTTCGAGCTGCGCGAGCAGCTGCGTTCTCCGCTGCTGTGGCTGCTGGCCGGGCTGTTCGCCCTGCTCGCCTTCGCCGCCGCCTCCAGCGATGCCGTACAGATAGGGGGTGGCACCGGCAACGTGCACAGCAATGCGCCGACGGTGATCGCGCAGATGCTGGGCATCTTCACCCTGCTCGGCATGCTGGTCACCGCCCTGTTCGTCAGCAACGCGCTGCTGCGTGACTTCGAACTCGGCACCGCCGAACTGATCTTCGCCAGCCCGGTGAAGCGTCGCGACTACCTAGCCGGCCGCATCGCGGCAGCCCTGGCTGCGGGGTTGCTGGTCTACGTCGTGATCGCGTTCGGCCTGTGGCTGGCACCGTTCATGCCCTGGGTCGACCCCGAGCGCATGGGGCCGATCAGCTGGCGGGGCTATGCCTGGACCTTCGCGGTCATCGTCATTCCCAACCTGCTGTTCACCACCGCACTGCTGTCACTGCTGGCGGCGCTGACCCGCTCGATCCTGTGGGTGTACATCGGCCTGGTCGCCTACCTGGTGCTGTACGGCGCCAGCGCGGCCCTGCTGCGAGACATCGACAATACGTGGATCGCGGTGCTGAGCGAGCCGTTGGGCATGCGCGCGCTGGGCCGCACCATCCGCTACTGGTCCACCGCTGAACGCAACAGCGGCATTCCGGAACTGGCTGGCTACCTGCTGGCCAACCGCGCGCTGTGGCTGGGCGTGGCCGCGCTGCTGTTTGCCGCCACGTTTGCCCTGTTCCGCACCGAGCGTAGCGGCAGCGGCCGCCGTCGATGGGGCCGCAAGCCCATCCTGCCCGCTGCGGATGCCGTTGCGGTCCGTCCCGCCCGCGCGGACCTGCCACGCGTGGTTCCGGCGTTCACCGCAACCACGGCCTGGCAGCAGTTCCTGCGCCAGGTGCGTTTCGACACGGGCGGCGTGCTGCGCAGCGTGCCGTTCATCGTGCTGCTGGTGCTGGGCCTGGCCAACTTCCTGCCCAGCGCGCTGTTCCGGCAGACCCTGTACGGCACCTCGATCTGGCCGGTCACCTCGCAGATGATCATGGGCCTGCAGGGTGCCTTCAGCTGGCTGCTGGTGATCATCGTGCTGTTCTTCGCCGGCGAACTTGTCTGGAAGGAACGCAGTACGCGCATCAACGAAGTGACCGATGCCATGCCGGTGCCGAACTGGGTACCGCTGCTGGCCAAGTTCACTGCGCTGCTGGCGGTGATCATCTGCTTCCAGGCAGCCGGCGCACTGGCCGCGATGGGCGTGCAGCTGGCCAAGGGCTACACCCATCTGGAGCCACTGCTGTACCTGCGCAGCCTGGCGCTGGATTCGGTGGTCTACATCCTGATGGGAGGCCTGGCGCTGGTGCTCCAGGTACTGACCAACAACAAGTTCGTCGGCTACGCGCTGCTGATCGTGGTGATGATCGGCCAGGGCGTGCTGGGCATGCTCGACTACACGCAGAACATCTACAACTTCGGCAGCTGGCCGATCGCCCCCTATTCGGACATGAATGGCTACGGCCACTTCCTGACCGGCCAGCTGGCGTTCCAGGGCTACTGGGCACTGTTCCTGCTGACCCTGATGTGCCTGGCCTCTGCGTTCTGGGTGCGCGGCGTCAGCCAGGGCCTGCGCCAGCGCCTGGCCCTGGCTGGTCGTCGCCTGCGCGGGCCCACCGGCGCCCTTGCCGGGCTGGCGGCGCTGGCCTTCATCGGCGTGGGCGGCTGGCTGTACTGGAGCACCAACATCCGCAACGAATTCATATCGCCCGACCAGCAGCTGGATCTGCAGGCGCGCTATGAGCGTGAACTGTCGAAGTACCGGAACCTGCCGCAGCCGCGCATCGTGGCGGTGGATAACCGCGTGGACCTGTTCCCGGAATCGCAGTCGATGGTGATCGATGCGAACTGGACGGTGCGCAACACGCATGCCGTGCCGATCCAGGACGTGCATGTCTCGATGGGTGACGACAAGCAGCTGGTCGCGGTTGACCTGGGTGGGCAGACCTTGTCGATGCACGACGCCGATCTTGGCTACCGCATCTACCGTCTGGCCACGCCACTGCAACCGGGTGAAAGCCGCAACGTCCACTTCCGGGTGGTGCAGAAACCCAACGGCATCACTGCCGGCCAGGCGCCGAGCAACATCGTCGACAACGGAACTTTCTTCAACAGCCGCGTACTGCCCTCGTTCGGTTACAACGAAGGGGCCGAGATCAGCGATCGCAACGAGCGCCGCAAGCGCGACCTCGGCGAACCGCGGCGCATGCCCAGGCTGGAAGACCAAGCCGCACGTGCCAATACCTATATCTCCAATGATGCCGACTGGCTCGACTTCCGCACCACGGTCTGCACCGCGCCGGACCAGATCGCGCTGGCGCCGGGCTACCTGAAGCATGAGACCACGGTGAACGGCCGGCGCTGCTTCAGCTATGCCATGGACCGGCCGATGCTGAACTTCTACGCCTACCTGTCGGCACGCTGGGAGGTGCGCAAGGCGAAGTACAAGGACATCCCGGTGGAGGTCTACTTCGACCCGGCGCACGGCTACAACGTGGACCGGATGATCGAAGCGGTGCAGAAATCGCTGGCCTACTACGAGGCCAACTTCACGCCCTACCAGCACCGCCAGGTGCGCATCATCGAGTTCCCGGGCTATGCCCGCTTCGCGCAGTCGTTCGCCAACACCATTCCCTACTCCGAGGCCATCGGCTTCATCGCCGACCTGCGTGATCCGGACAAGGTGGACTACGTGTTCTACGTCACCGCGCACGAGATCGCCCACCAGTGGTGGGCGCACCAGGTGATCGGTGCCAACGTGCAGGGCGCAACGGTCCTTTCCGAATCGCTGTCGCAGTACTCGGCGCTGATGGTGATGGAGCAGGAGTACGGCCGCCAGCACATGCGCCAGTTCCTCAAGCGCGAACTGGATGGCTACCTGTCCGGGCGCGGTGGCGAAGCCATCGAAGAGCAGCCGCTGGAGCGCGTGGAGAACCAGCAGTACATCCACTACCAGAAGGGTTCGCTGGTGTTCTACCGGCTGCGCGAGGAAATCGGCGAGCAGGCCCTGAACCGCGCGTTGAAGCGTTTCCTGCAGGACAAGGGGTTCCAGCAGCCGCCCTACACCACCTCGCGCGAACTGCTGGGCTACATCCGTGCCGAGACCCCGGCCGACCGCCAGCAGCTGGTCACCGACCTGTTCGAGAAAATCAGTTTCTACGACAACCGGGTGATGGCCGCCAGTGCGCGCAAGCGCGATGACGGTCGCTACGACGTGACCCTGGACCTGCACGCGGCCAAGCAGTACGCCGACGGCAGGGGCAAGGAAAGCGACGGCACGATGGATGACTGGGTCGAGATCGGCGTGTTCGCCAACGGGCCTTCGGGCAAGGAACGCGACCAGAAAGTGCTGTACCTGCAGCGCCACCACATCACCGGCGCCGCGCCGAAAATCACCGTGACCGTGGACGGGAAGCCGGATGAGGCGGGCTTCGACCCGTACAACAAGCTGATCGACCGGGTGAGCAGTGACAACCGGCGCAAGGTGACGATGTGAGGTGATCGAGCGCCGGCCCCCGTGCCGGCGCTCCGCGTGGAACCTTTAGTGCCGAGGCATGCTGTCGACGAGAGCCGCGAAGGTTCAGCGCACCGGGGGCTTCGGCCCCAACACCGCCAGCAGCACGAAGACCACGATCGAGGCAACGGTGCCGAGCGCCGCCGGCAAGCCGAACGCCCAGGCCGAGCGCCCCTGCTGGCGCGCCCATTGCGCCAGATGCCAGGCCGCGCCCAGGTTGATCAGCCAGGCAATGACGAACACCGGCCATAGCACCATGCCCACCGCGCGCAGCACGGGCATGGACACCAGCGCAGCGACGATGGCCGTGACCAGGAAGATCAGCGCAGAGCGGGAATGGCCCGGTGCGAGCGTGTTCATGCGGAAATCCTGCGCACCATCACCAGTACGCGATGGCTGCGGTTGTCGGCTTCCTGCAGCGGCTTCCAGCCCAGCCGGGCGTAAAGGCCGCCATCCAGCGCTTCGGTCTGCAGGTACAGGTCGGTAACCCCCATCCGCGCCGCCCGCGCCGCCGCCTGTTCCACCAGCGCGCCAGCCAGCCCACGCCCGCGATGACTATCGGCCACGAACACGCTGCCCAGCCAGTGCTCGTACTGCGGGAAGGCCTGCATCTCGCGGCGTTTGAGCTGCACTGCGCCGACCAACTGGCCGCCATCGAAGGCGGCTATCAGATGCGGGAAGCCGTCGGCATCCTGCACTGGGTTGAGCCGTTGCAGTTCCTGTTCCAGAGACAGGCCGGCGTCGCGGCCCCATTGCGCGTGATACCACTGCGCCAACTGCTGCCGTTCCGGTGCCCCGGCGGGTAATACCCTGAATTCCATGGCCATGCCTTGATGGGGAAGCGTTCTGTAGTGTCGAGCCATGCTCGACTCATCCGGCATTTTGCGAAAGGCAGTCAAGCATGGCTCGACTCTACAGAATGCGCGGCGGCGGTTCAGCCCTGCGCGAAATCCTTCAGGATCTCGCCGACGCCGCTGGGCGAAATTTCGAAGCCCAGCGGGGTGCCCGGGTTGATCACCACGCCGTAGCCACCCGGCACGCGGCGCAGCACGTCCAGCATGAGCCAGCGGATCTGGTGCGGGGCCTGTTGGCTGTAGATGCCGACCCGCGACGGATCGGTGAACACGGCGACGTGCAGGGTGCCCTGCTTGTCGAACAGCAGCGGGTCGAAGCCGCTGCCGTCGGGGGTGACCAGGCTGCCGGTCAACAGCACCACCTCGGAGGCGACGAAGGCCTCCATGAAAGCGCGGATCGGCACCGCCCCGTCCATCGCCGCCTTCAGCAGGGTTTCGATCGGGGTCTGCGGGGCGAGGTCGGTCATGGCGGTACGGCAGGCTGCGGGAGGGGGCTATTGTAGAGTCGAGCTTGCTCGACTGCTCGAGAAGCGTGCCAACCAAGGTTGGCACCCACCAGAGCGGTAGGCAGGCGCCAGGAATCCGGGGGGCGGCCAGCGGCCGGCACTACCGCCCCAGCCGCTGGTCCCGTGCCCGCTGGTCGGCCATCGCCTTGTCCAGCTCGACCTGCAGCGCCGGCTGCTGTACGGCAGCCTCCAGCACATAGACCTTCACCCCGTGCGCCGGCACTTCCGCCGTCAGCGCCTCCTTCACCTTCAGCTCGCCGCCGTCCAGCGCATCGCGCCAGCGACCGGCCTGAACGAAGCGCGTCACGCTGAAGGCCTTGGCCCGGTCGCCCTTGTTCAGCAGCACCAGCGCAGTCTGTGCCACATCGCCGTGCTGCAGCACCCGGAAGAACACCGCCTCGTCGCCTTGCAGGCGCTCGTTGACCTGCAGGCCGCGCTGCAGCGCCGGGGTGGCCTCACGCAGCCGGGCGATGCGCTGCAGCGGCGCGAAGATCGGGCTCTGCGGCGCAGCGTCCACACGCGGCTGGCCGAAGTAGGCACGGTTGCCGGCATGCTCGGCGCGGCCGCGCATGAATCCGGTTTCCGAACCGTAATAGACCACGGGGATGCCGCGCGCGGTGAACAGCCAGTTGTGCGCATCGATGAAGCCGGTGTCGCTGGCCTGCAGGCGTGGCATGTCATGGTTGTCGTAGAAGCTCATCAGCTCGTACGGGTTGGCGTACGGCCCACCGCTCAGGTGCAGCGGCTCGGCCAGGGTCTCAAAGCCCTTTCCTGCGGTGCCGAAGGTCTGTTCCAGGGCACCGCGCAGCGGGAAGTCCAGCACGCTCACATTGGCGTTGGCCGGCCAGGTGTGCTCGGCAATGCGCGCGGCATCGTAATCGAACGCTTCGCCGAACATGAACATGCCAGGATGCTCGGCGCGGATGCGCTTGACGAAGGCATGCCACCACGGATGCGGCAGCCAGCCGATGGTGTCGATGCGCAGCGCGTCCACGCCCTGCGCGGTCCACTGCAGGTAGGCGCCGACCAGGTAGTCCATCACCGCCGGGTTGTCCTGGTTGAAGTCGGACAGCTCGGCGAGATTGCCATCGAAGATCGAACCGTCCTTGCTGTCGACCGGGCCGATGCTGTTGTAGAACGCATGCAGCGGATTGTGCTTCGGGTCCAGCTTCTGCGGCGGCAGGTTCTGGTGGTCGGCGATCAGCTTTCCGTCCTTGTCGAAGATCTGGCCGAACTGCGGCTGCCGCGTCGGCATGGTCCAGGCCGGCGAGCCATGGTTGCCGACGATGTCCAGCACCACCTTCAGGCCGGCGCCGTGCAGGCCCTTGGTCAGCCCGGCGAAATCCAGGTCCTTGCTGGGGAGGTGCTCATCAAGTTTGTAGAAGTTGATGCCCCAGTAGCCGTGGTAGCCGGTCTTGCCACGGTCGGTCAGCGTGCTGGTGCAGCTGATCGGCTTGCTGCCGGTGAAGGCTTCATCGGGGTTGTCGACGATCGGCGTGATCCACACCGCGCCGAAGCCAAGATTGCGGATGTACTGCGCATTGTCGAGCACGCCGCGGAAATCACCGCCGAGATAGCCGATGTTGCCGTCCACCTTGTCCGGGCACGGCACCGGGATATCGAAGGTACGATGCTTGCCGCCCTGGTCGCGATGATCGTTGGACGGGTCGCCGTTGACGAAACGGTCGGTGACCACGAAGTACACCGCATCGCTGGCGAACGGCTCGGTGGTACCCACGTAATCCGGGCGCGGCGCAGCCGCCGCATGGCCGGCCAGCAGCACCAGGGAAACAGCAACAGACAGCGCACCACGCATCACACCACCTCCGGACGGGACGGGACCCGCAGCACGCACAGGCCGGCGACGAACAGGCTGCAGCCACCCAGCACCAGCACATGCATTGGCTGGCCACCCAGCCAGGTACGCAGGGCAAAGCCGAGCGCACTGGCCGCGACCAGCTGCGGGATCACGATGAAGAAATTGAAGATGCCCATGTACACGCCCATCTTCGACGCGGGCACACTGTCGGACAGCAACGCATAGGGCAGCGACAGGATCGATGCCCAGGCGAAGCCGACGCCGACCATCGACAGCAGCAGCCAGTGTGGATCGCGGATGAACATCAGCGAGACCAGCCCGGCACCGCCCAGCCACAGATTGACCAGGTGGCTCCAGCGCAGGCCGATCATCCGCACCATCGGCGGGATCAGTACCGCAGCCAGCGCGGCGAAACCGTTGTAGGCACCAAACAGCACGCCCACCCAGTTGGCGCCTTCGTTGTAGGCCACCGACTGCGGATCGGTCGAACCGAAGTGGGTACCGGCCACCGCGGCGGTGGTGTAGATCCACATCGCAAACAACGCGAACCACGAGAAGAACTGCACCCACGCCAGCCGACGCATGGTCACCGGCATCGCGCGCAGGTCGCCGACGATGGCCGCCAGCATGTGCGTGCCCGGCAACGCGCGCACCAGTGCCAGCAGCAGCCCGTAGCCGGCACACAGGCCGGCCAGCACGTACAGCATCTTGTCGCCCTGGCGCCAGGCGATCAGCAGCGCCAGCAGCACGCCTGTTCCCAGCCACAAGGCCATCTGGCCCCACGGTGCGGGCCCGGTGACTGCAGTGCTGGCATGGTGCGCCGGTGGCTCGGCATCCTCGAAGCCGGTCAGTTCCGCCGGCGAATACTCGCGGGTGCTGACCACCGTCCAGGTGATCGCCGCCAGCAGCACCACTGCGCCGAAGTAGAACGCATAGCGCACCGTATCCGGCACTTCACCAGCGACGGCCGTATTGGCCACGCCGAAGTGGGCCAGGATGAACGGCAGGAAGCTGGCGACAATGGCTCCGACGCCGATGAAGAAACTCTGCATCGCGTAACCCGCCGGCCGCTGCCGCGGTGCCAGCTGGTCACCGACGAAGGCGCGGAACGGCTCCATCGATACGTTGATCGAAGCATCCAGCACCCACAGTGTGCCGGCGGCGATCCACAGCGTGGGCGAGTTCGGCATCACCAGCAGGGCCAGCGTGGTCAGCACCGCACCGATCATGAAGAACGGACGGCGGCGGCCCCAGCGCGTCCAGGTGCGGTCGGACAGGTAGCCAACCACCGGCTGCACCAGCAGGCCGGTCAGCGGCGCTGCGATCCACAGCCCGGGTACCGCGTCCATGTCCGCGCCCAGGGTCTCGAAGATGCGGCTGGCATTGGCGTTCTGCAGGGCGAACCCGAACTGGATGCCGAGGAAGCCGAAACACATGTTCCAGATCTGCCAGAACGACAACTGTGGCTTGGCAGGACGGTTCATTGTGCGTCCTCTTCCGTTGCCACCTGGGCGACCTTCAGCGCCTGCACCTGGGCCTGGTTGAGCACGCCCTCGCGGCCGCCCTTGCCCCCGGTGTAGTGCGCGAAGTGCTGCAGCGCGCTCATGTTGAAGCCCTCTTCAAGCGTGACCATGCACTGCCCCCTGGGTACCGTGAACGTAGCCGAGGTCGAATCCTGTACGGCCACGCTGTGCGGCATCGTGACCGTCTGTTTCTGCATAGGCTGGCCCGGGCAGTGCAGCACCAGCTGCTTCACCGCCGCGGTGACGCCGGTGTTGATCGGCCCGTTCAGATTGCTGTACTGCAGGCGCAGGCGCACCCGCCCGGCGTTGGCCGAAGTGAACTGCCAGCGCTGCTCGCCCTGCAACAGCTGCTGCGGACCGACGCAGACCGTCGGGCCGTGCAGTGATTCCAACGCACCCTCGCGCCGGGTCAGGCTGAGGCAATGTTGCAGGCCATCGTCGCTGACGCGCACCTGGCCATTGCTGGCGGCGACCTGCTTGCCGTCCATCCACAGCCGCTGATCGGCCGCCACCGGCACGATCCAGCCGGCGCCGGCGCGCGTGGCCTGCGGTGCAGGCGGCGTGGCCGGCGCACGGGCATTGGCGTCGGCGGTCATGCCGCGGCCTCCCGCCGCGGCCGGTGCGGCCACCAGCTGCACCGTGGTCGTGTTGCCGTGGGTCTGCGTGCTGCTGGCTACCAGCAGGCCATCGCCCAGCGACGCCGGGCGCTCCAGCACGTAGCGCTTGGCGCCGGCTTCCAGGCTGATGCGACGCTGTGCGCCGAACAACTCCGGCACCAGTACCGCCGGCAGCTTGGGTTGCATGCGGCCATCGTCCTGCACGCCGAACACGCCCTCGATCACCATCGACAGATACCCGGCCACCGACCACAGCTGGCGCTCGGAGTTGACCACCGGGCCACTGAGCTTGCCTTCATCGACATGCACGGCCTGGCTGACCAGCTCGTAGTTCTCCATGTTGGAACCGGCCAGCGCCGCGCCCTGCATCAGCGATCGGATCTCGGCGGCAATGCGCGGTGCATCGTCCAGCTGGCGCGCGGCACGCAGCGAGTAGGCGCTGACGAATGGCCAGATCGCGCGGTTGTGATAGATCGGCTGCTGCGCTTCCTGCGGCCAGACCACCGGGCTGCCGGCCGGCCCCATCGGGTACGTCGCCAGCGCGCGCCGCGCGCGCTCGGCCGGCAACACCTCGGCGAGGATGCCGAGCGACAGGCCCAGCAGATCGACCTTGGCGTACGGCACCGGGTGCGCGGCTTCGCCGATGTAGCTCATGTACTGGCCGATATCCTCGCGCCAGAAGCGCGCATCGATCTGCTTCGCCAACGCATCGGCCCACCCCTTGTAGTCCGCCGCGCGGGCATCGCCGTGCTGGCCAGCCAGGCGCTCGGCCAGGCGCAGCGCCTGGTAGTGCAGCACGTTGGTGGACAGTGCATACGAATCACCGATGAAGCGCACGTCCTCGCGCGTCCACTCCGGATAGGTCTGCTCGCGCCAATCGAGGAACGAGGTCTCGCCACGGTACAGGCCCATCTGCGCGTCGAACACCATCGCGCGGTCCTGCGCCAGCGTGCCCTGCAGCGCCTGCCAGACCTGGTCGGCAAACGCGGGATCGTCCAGCAGATGACGTGCAGCCAGGAACCACACCACGCGGTCGCTGCTGATCGGCCAGCTGCCGCCGGACCCGGTGTCCTGCGCGACGAACAGGCCGGGCGTATGCCCATCGCGCGCGGCCGACAGCTTGAATTGCAGTGATTGCCGGGTGCGCTTCGGGTCCAGCCGTGCCAGTGCCAGGTCGGCGGCGAAGCTGACATCGCGCGTCCACACATAGGGCCAGCGCGCGCCGGTCTGGAAGCATTCGCACGGTACCGGTCGGCCCTCGTCGAATGCGGGATCGCGGATCGCATCCACGCGATCCTGGTCCATCTCCTGTTGGGCCAGCGCGAACAGCGCATCGAACATCACGCTGCCGGTCTGGCTACGCATCGGCATCGGCGCGATATGCACTTCACCCTTCGGCGCATGCAGCACGAAGCTGCCGCCGGCAGCGGCTTCGGCGCGCGCCCGGCGGCCGTCCAATTGCAGGTCGGCCGCCTGCGCGGTCGAACCCAGCGCTGCCCCCAGGGCAGCGGTCAGGCAAATGATCTTCAGCATCGAAGCGGCGGACCGGCTTGCGCCCGTCGGCCTCCCTCCCTCTCTGCACGCGTTGTAGGTCCGCACCATCGTTGCCGACGGGCGGGCACGGCTCCTCCCTCAAGGTGCCTTGGCCCCATGGTAGACGCGGGGCTGTCGGCTGCGTCCGGCTGCATACGTATTCATGGCGTCGTGCGGTAGCGCACCTGTCGCACTGGCTTATGGTCCGGGTCTGCCAACGGCGCCTTGGGAGGGGAAATGCCGATGTCACCCACTGCTGTACGGCCCGTGCTCGCGCTCGTGTTCGGCCTGGCGTTGCTGGCAATGGCCGCGTTGGCGCAGGCCGCGCCGCAGGCCGTCAGTGTCGAATCGCCGGGCAAGGTGCTCAAGGCCAGCCTGGTACTGGACGGCGGCACCGCCCGCTACCGCGTCGAGCGTTTCGGCGAGACCGTGGTGGAGGATTCGAAGCTCGGCTTCGCCCTGCGCGACGGCCGCCTGGACCGTGATTTCACCGTACTCGGCCAGCAGCGGCGCAGCGTCGATGACAGCTGGGAACAACCCTGGGGCGAACGCCGGGTCACCCGCAACCACTTCAACGAGCTGACCGTGCAGCTGGCCGAGACCAGCGGCAGCAAGCGCCGGCTGGATGTGGTGTTCCGCGTCTACGACGATGGCCTGGGCTTCCGCTACGTGTTCCCCGAGCAGCCGAGCCTGCGCGAGGCGATCATCGATGACGAGCTGACCGAGTTCGCCATTGCGCCGGAATCGACCGCCTGGTGGATTCCGGCCGGCGAACCGATCCACTACGAATACCTGTACCAGCGCACGCCGCTGAATCAGGTGCCGCTGGTGCATACGCCGATGACCCTGCGCAGCCGCGACGGCCTGCACGTGGCGATCCATGAGGCGGCGCTGGTCGACTACGCCGGTATGTGGCTGCGCCGCACCGAGGGCCAGCGCCTGCGCGCGCAGCTTTCGCCCTCGGCCGAGGGTTGGAAGGTGCGCCGCGCCCTGCCCTTTGCCACGCCGTGGCGCACGCTGCAGATCGCCGACCGTGCCGGTGGGCTGGTCGAATCGGACCTGATCCTCAACCTCAATGAACCCAATGCGCTGGGCGACGTCAGCTGGGTGAAACCGGCCAAGTACCTGGGCGTGTGGTGGTCGATGCACCTGGACAACGAGAGCTGGGCGAGCGGCCCGAAGCACGCGGCCACCACCGCGAAAACGAAGAAGGTGATCGACTTCGCCGCCGCGCACGGTTTCCGTGGGGTGCTGGTGGAAGGCTGGAATCCCGGCTGGGATGGCATGTGGGTGGGCAACGGCTACGACTTCGACTTCACCCGTGCCACGCCGGACTTCGATATCGAGGCGCTCTCGGCCTATGGCCTGAAGAAGGGGGTGCACCTGATCGGGCACCACGAAACCGGCTGTGCCATCGAACACTACGAAGACCAGCTGGATGCCGCATTGGACCTGTACGCACGGCTGGGCGTGGACCAGTTCAAGACCGGCTATGTCTGCGATGACGGCCAGGTTGACCGTCGCAATCCAAGCGGCGGCCCGCTGTGGCGCGAGTGGCACGACGGGCAGTTCATGGCCCGTCACCACCTGAAGGTGGTGCAGGAGGCTGCGCGCCGGCACCTGTCGGTGAACCCGCATGAGCCGATCAAGGACACCGGCCTGCGCCGCACCTACCCGAACTGGATCTCGCGCGAAGGCGCACGCGGCATGGAGTACAACGCCTGGGGCCAACCTCCGAATCCACCCGAGCATGAGGTCAACCTGGTGTTCACCCGCATGCTGGCCGGGCCGATGGACTACACCCCCGGCATCCTCAGCCTGAAGGGCCGCCACGGCCAGGCCATTCCCAGCACGCTGGCGCGGCAGCTGGCGCTGTACGTTGTGCTGTACAGCCCGATCCAGATGGCCGCCGACCTGCCCGAGCACTACCTGCAGCACCGCGAGGCGTTCCGCTTCATCGAGGACGTGGCGGTGGACTGGGAACAGAGCCGCGTGCTCGATGGCGAAGTGGGCGACTACGTGACGATCGTGCGCCGCGATCGCAACAGTCGCGACTGGTTCCTCGGCAGCATCACCGACGAGCACGGCCGCGTGCTGCCGGTGTCGCTGGGATTCCTTGAGCCGGGTGTGCGCTACCGCGCCGAGATCTACCGCGATGGCGTGGGTGCTGATTTCCGTAGCAATCCATTCGCGTTCGCGCGCGAAACCCGTGAGGTGACCAGCGCCGACGCACTGACGCTGGTGCTGGCACCGGGGGGTGGGCAGGCCATCCGCTTCACTCCGCTTTGAATGCCCCGATGGCGCCGGCCGCTGGCCGGCAATCCGATGCACGTGATTGCCGGCCAGCGGCCGGCACTACCGCACGTGCGGTCTGAAAGCGATTACACCCCTGCAAACGCCATTGAATACGTATGCAGGGTGATTCCCGCGAAGAACGCGCTGCCTACCATAGCGGCGACGACAGCGGCCACCGCGTCGCACGTCCACGGTCACTCCGGGACGTCCACGAATCGATCTGCAACATTGCCTGGGAGGGGAAAATGTTGAACCACAAGCGCAGTGCGCTGAGTCTCGCGCTGGCCGTTGTGCTGGCGCCGACGCTGGCGTCGGCACAGTCCACGCAGAGCACCACCACGCCGGCCGCCACCGCCGCCACCAACCTGGATACGGTGCAGGTCACCGGCATCCGCCGCGGCATCGAGAGCGCGATCGCGGTCAAGCAGGACGCCACCTCGGTGGTCGAAGCGATCTCCGCCGAAGACATCGGCAAGCTGCCCGACGTCAGCATCGCCGAATCCATTTCGCGCCTGCCCGGCCTGGCCGCCCAGCGCGTGGCCGGCCGTGCGCAGGTAATCAGCGTGCGCGGCCTGTCACCGGACTTCGCCACCACCCTGCTCAACGGCCGTGAAGTGGTCAGCACCGGCGACAACCGCGGCGTCGAGTTCGACCAGTACCCGTCCGAACTGGTCAACGGCGTGACCGTGTACAAGACCCCGGATGCCGCGCTGGTCGGCCAGGGCCTGTCGGGCACCATCGACATGCAGACCGCACGCCCGCTCAGCTTCGGCGAACGCGTGATCGCAGTCAGTGGCCGCTACCAGAAGAGTTCGCTGGGCCGCGCCGCCAACGTCGACCCGTATGGCAACCGCTTCAGCGCCAGCTACATCGACCAGTTCCTGGACAAGACCCTGGGCATCGCCATCGGCTACGCGCACAGCGACATGCCGATCCAGGAAAACCAGGTCGGCCTGTACGAGCCGTGGACCACCCAATTCACCAATGATGGCAAGCGCCCCGGCGTTACCGCAGGCACCTACTTCTCCGATGGCATCAAGGCGCTGCGCCGCACCGGCAACAACAAGCGTGACGGCGTGATGGCCACGATCCAGTTCCGGCCGAACAACAGCTGGACCAGCACCTTCGATGCGTTCCACACCGAAGCCGAGCAGATTGACACCGCCAACCAGTTCGAGCTCAACCTGAGCAACTACAACGGCAACTACCTGCCTGGCCTGCTGATCAGCAACCCGCAGATCAACGCGAATGGCTCGTTCACCGGCGGCACCGCCAGCGGCGTGTACCCACTGGTACGTGGCATGTACAACAAGCGCAAGGACAAGATCGATGCGTTCGGCTGGAACAACGAGTTCAACTTCAGCGGCGTCAAGCTGGTCGCCGACCTGAACTACTCCAAGGCCACGCGCGATGAGCTGAACCTGGAAAACAACCTGCAGCTGACCCCGATGCCGCAGCTGGATACGGTTGGTGTATCGATCCGCCAGAACGGTTTCTCGCAGATCAGCCCGGGCCTGAACTACTCCAACCCGGATGCGTTGTTCCTGACCAACACCATCTACGGTTCCGGCTACGGCAAGGTTCCGAAGGTAGAAGACCGCCTGAAGGGAGGCAAGCTGGCCGCGACGATTGCGCTGCCCGATGCCATCGCCTCATGGGCCCCGGATATCGACATCGGCGTGAACTACGCCGACCGCCGCAAGGTGAAGACGCAGTCCGAAGGCAACATCCTGCTCGGTGCACAGGGCGATGCCAACATCGCCTCGGACCTGCAGTATCGCCCGGTCAATCTCGGCTTCGCCGGCATCGGCTACATCCCATCATGGAATGTGCCGGCTGCGGTGGGGCGCTACATGACCTTCAATCCGGTCGACAATCTGGACTACCTGATTCCCAAGTCGTGGACGGTACAGGAAAAGATCACCACCGCCTGGGCGCGCCTGAACATCAACACCGACATCGGCGAAGTGGGCGTGCGCGGCAACATCGGCGTGCAGATGCAGCACACCGACCAGAGCTCGGACTCGCGCTACTGGGACAACTCGCAGCCGGCGGGCAGCAACATCCAGCCCTACTCCGCAGGCCGCAAGTACAACGACTGGCTGCCGAGCTTGAACCTGGCCTTCATGTTCCCGCACCAGCAGACACTGCGCTTCGCCGCCGCCAAGCAGGTCGCGCGCCCGCGCGTGGACCAGATGCGTGCCGGCCTGGAATTCGGTGTGGATACCAGCAACGGCCGCCCCGGTGGCAGCGGCGGTAATCCGCTGCTGGACCCGTGGCGTGCCACCGCACTGGACCTGTCCTACGAGAAGTACTTCGGCGAGAAGGCCTACGTGGCTGCGGCCATTTTCTACAAGGACCTGAAGAGCTACGTCTACACCCAGTCGGTGGACAACTACGACTTCAGTGGGCTGCTTGGCAACTACGTACCACCGCCGGGCATGATCGCGCCGGTACAGACCGTCGGCACGTTCTCGACCCCGCAGAATGGCAAGGGCGGCACGTTGAAGGGCCTCGAACTGACCGCGTCGTTCCCGCTGGACATGCTGACCGACAACCTGCGCGGCTTCGGCGTGCAGGCCAGCGCGACCTTCAACAAGAGCGACATCACCATTCTGGATCCGGAGAGCGCATCCAGCGTGGGTTCCGATCCGATCAGCCTGCCGGGCCTGTCCAAGCGTGTCTACAACTTCACCGCCTACTACGAGCGCAGTGGCTTTGAAGCACGCGTGAGCCAGCGCCGCCGTTCGGACTTCATCGGTGAAATCGGCAACTTCAACGGCAACCGCACCCTGCGCTACGTGGTGGGCGAGAACGTGACCGATGCGCAGGTGAGCTATACCTTCAGCGACAGCAGCGCCCTGCGTGGCCTGACCCTGCTGCTGCAGGGCAGCAACCTGACCAACGAGCCGTACCGCACCTATGCCGGCAGCAAGGACCGCCCGCTGGAGTACATCGAGTGGGGCCGCACCTACATGCTCGGCGTGAACTACAAGTTCTGACCTGGCCAAGGTAGTGCCGGCCGCTGGCCGGCAACACAAGGGGAGCAGGACCGCAAACCCGCTGTGCAGGCAGCGGGTTTTCTTTTATATGAGTGCCGGCAGTTGGTCGGCAAGGCCTATCCACGCATGGCGTGGATCTACCCAGCGACGCCCCCATCGGTAGCTCCACGCCATGCGTGGATGCCCTTCACCGCAATCCCACCCACAAAAAAGGGACGGGGCGCTTCGGCCCCGTCCCCGCAAGTACCGCCACCGGAGAAAACGGTCAGCTGCGTCGGGCGCAATACACCGCACGCGGCGGCAGCTGGAGTTCATTGCCCTGCACCGTGCCCGCATCCGGGCCCGGCACCGCCACCTGCTGCCAGTTGCCCGGCGGCAGCGGATGGCTCACCGCCTCGGCCGACAGGTTGAAGGCCAGCAGGAGGGTTTCATCTGCAAGCATACGCTCGAACAGCAGCACTGGCTCGGCACTTTCGATGAATCGGATGCTGCCGTGCAGGAGCGCCGGCTGGCCACGCCGCCAGGCCAGGAAGGCCCGGAACGCCGCCAGCACCGAGTGCGGGTCGCGCTCCTGCACCGCCACCGCCGCGGCGCGGTGCTCGGCCGGGATCGGCAGCCAGGGCTGGCCCGAGGTGAAACCGGCCAGCGGCGCGTCGGTCCACGGCAGCGGGGTGCGGCAGCCATCCCGCCCCTTGAAGTTGGGCCAGAAGGTGATGCCGTAGGGGTCCTGCAGGGCCTCGAACGGCACCTCGGCCTCGGCCAGGCCCAGCTCCTCGCCCTGGTACAGGCAGACCGAGCCACGCAGCGAGCACAGCATCGCCACCAGCATCCGCGCCAGGCGCGGGTCGGCCGGATGGCCGCCCCAGCGGCTGACCGCCCGTTCCACGTCGTGATTCGAAACCGCCCAGCACGGCCAGCCTTCGGTCATCGCCGCTTCCAGGCGCGAGACCGTGTCGCGGATGTAGGCCGCGCTGTAGTCGTCCACCAGCAGCTCGAAGCTGTAACCCATGTGCAGGCGGCCGTCGCGGGTGTACTCGGCGGTGGTCGCCAGCGAGTCCTCCGAAGAGATCTCGCCCAGGCTGACCGCGCCCGGGTACGCGTCCAGCAGCGCGCGCAGGCGCTCCAGCAACGGCAGGTTCTCCGGCTGGGTGTTGTTGAAGTAGTGGTACTGATAGGCGTACGGGTTGTCCGGGCTGAAGCCGCGGCCCACCCGCTTGTCGGCGGGCTTGGGCGGGTTGTCGCGCAGCTGCGCGTCGTGGAAGCAGAAGTTGATCGCATCCAGGCGGAAGCCGTCCACGCCACGATCCAGCCAGAAGCGCACGTTGTCCAGGGTCGCCTGCTGCACGTCCGGGTGATGGAAGTTCAGGTCCGGCTGGTCGACCAGGAAGTTGTGCAGGTAGTACTGCTCGCGGCGCGGCTCCCACTGCCAGGCACCGCCGCCGAACAGCGACAGCCAGTTGTTGGGCGGCGTGCCGTCCTCGCGCGGGTCGGCCCATACGTACCAGTCCGCCTTGGGATTGCTGCGGTCCTGGCGGCTCTCGCGGAACCAGGCGTGCTCGATCGAGGTGTGGCTCAGCACCTGGTCGATCATCACCTTCAGGCCCAGGCCATGGGCCTTGGCCAGCAGGCGATCAAAGTCGTCCAGGCTGCCGAACAGCGGATCGACGTCGCGGTAGTCGGCGATGTCATAGCCGAAATCGGCCATCGGCGACTTGAAGAACGGTGAGATCCAGATCGCGTCCACGCCCAGCGTGGCGATGTGGTCCAGGCGCTCAATGATGCCTGGCAGGTCGCCGACCCCATCGCCGTTGGCATCGAGGTAGCTGCGCGGGTAGATCTGGTAGATGACGGCTCCGCGCCACCATGGATAGTGCGACATCGACAGCCCCCCTCCGGGCATGCGTGACCCGCCGGAAGCGGGCCGAAATCCTGTTCCGGCAAGCTTAGCGGTGGCCTCCACGGCATGGCGCAACCTGCATACGTATTCACGCAGGCAGCCGGCCGGGCCGGCCCAGGCCTGCCGTCCGCCCCGGTTTGCGCCCGAATTCACAGCCAGCGCCTATAATCGGCGGTGAGCCTGAAAGCCTGATCGCATGACCATCACCGAAGACACCCGTCCCGCCCTGGGCCTGCCCCAGATCCAGTCGCTTGCCGCGGCCGACATGGCCGCCGTCGACGCCCTGATCCGGCGCCGCCTGTCCTCGGACGTCGTGCTGATCAACCAGATCGCCGACCACATCATTTCCGCCGGTGGCAAACGCCTGCGCCCGATGCTGGTGATGCTGGCCGGCCACGCGGTCGGCCACGCTGGCCCGGACCACCACCAGCTGGCGGCGATCATCGAGTTCATCCACACCTCCACCCTGCTGCATGACGACGTGGTGGACGAATCCAACCTGCGCCGTGGCCGCCGCACCGCCAACGCACTGTGGGGCAACGCGCCGAGCGTGCTGGTCGGCGACTTCCTGTACTCGCGCAGCTTCCAGCTGATGGTTGAACTGGAGCGCATGCCGGTGATGCAGATCCTGGCCGATGCCACCAACCGCATTGCCGAGGGTGAAGTGCTGCAGCTGCTGCACGTGCACAACCCAGATACCGACGAAGCCGCCTACCTGCGCGTGATCGAGCGCAAGACCGCGGTGCTGTTCGCTGCCGGCACCCGCCTGGGTGCGCTGGCCAGCGGTGTGGACGAAGCGACCCAGCAGGCCCTGTTCGACTATGGCATGCACCTGGGCTACGCCTTCCAGATCGCCGACGACGTGCTGGACTACTCGGCCAACGCCGACGAACTGGGCAAGAACCTCGGTGATGACCTGGCCGAAGGCAAGGCGACGCTGCCGCTGATCCACGCCATGGCCCACTCCGATGACGCCACCCGCGAGCGCCTGCGCGCGATCGTGCAGGACGGCGATGCCTCGGCGATGCCGGAAGTGCTGGCCGCGATCCGTGCTACCGGTGGCCTTGAGTACAGCCGCCGCCGTGCCGAGGAATACGCCGAAGCCGCCGAGCGCGCGCTCGATGGCCTGGCCGACAACGATGCGGTTGCCGCGCTGCGTGGCCTCGCACGCTACGCGGTGCAGCGCTCGCATTGATGCAGGCGTGCCGACCAACGGTCGGCACCTAGCGCCGCTGTGGGTGGGTGCCGACCGTTGGTCGGCACGCCTTTCTTTACAGGAAACGTTCCTCGAAGAACTCATCCAGCGCCTTCCACGCCCGCTTTGCCGCCCGTTCGTTGTATTGGCAGCCCGGCGGGCTGTTGGCATCGCGCTCGGCGAAGCAGTGCACCGCGCCGCTGTAGTTGGTGAATTCCCAGTCGACCTTGGCGGCGTTCATTTCCTTCTGGAAACCGGCGATGTCCTCGGCGGTCACGCTGGTGTCGTCGGCGCCGTTGAGCACCAGCACCGACGGGTGGCTGCCACCGGCCTGTGCCGGCAGTGGCGAACCCAATCCGCCGTGCAGGCTGACCACGCCGGCCAGCGGCGCACCGGCACGGGCCAGCTCCAGCACCGTGGTGCCCCCGAAGCAGAAGCCCACCGCACCGATCCGGCTGGCATCCAGCGGCACCTTGCCGGCCTGTGCCTTGAGCACGTTCAATGCCTCCAACGCGCGTGCGCGCAGCAGGGGCCGGTCGTTGCGCAGCTTGGTCGCCACCGGGCCGGCCTCGGCATCGGTCTTCGGCCGCACGCCCTTGCCGTAGACATCGGCCACCAGCACCACATAGTCATCGCCGGCCAGCTGCTTGGCCTTCTCGACCGCCGATTCGTTCACGCCTTTCCAGTTCGGCACCATCACCAGGCCCGGGCGCTTGTCGTGCTCGCCATCGTCATAGACCAGCACACCACTGAAGGTCGTACCCTGGTGCTTCCATTCCACCGGCTGCGTCTTCATCGCCGCCCACGCCGGCATCGCCGCCAGCCCCAGCATCACCGCCACACCGCATCGCCAACGATTCATGCGCCTGCTCCGCAAAAAAGGGGACGGAGGGGATTAAGCCGTATTCACCCCTCCCACGTCGCATTCTGCATTGGCGACGTGACGCAGGTGTGGTTGGATACGACTTAATCCCCTCCGTCCCTTTTTTCTGCATGAACCTTGCTGATCGCTTTCTGTCCGGACTGATCCCACGCCTGGCTGCCGATGACGCCCCCCAGTGGGCCCATGTCCGGGGCGCCAGCGCCGACGACCTGCAGCGCCTGCGCGCGCGATGGCCACAGGTGCCGGACAGCCTGGTGGTACTGCTGTCGCGCGTGGATGGCACCCACTTCCGCGAGTACCCCGGTGGCGAGGTCTGTGTACTGATGCTCGGCTCGGACGTGGAAGACGGCGGCTATCCGTACTACCTGCGCTCAGTCGCACAGATCTTCGAAGACCAGCAGCAGTGGGACGACAGCATCCGCTCGATCTACGAGGAATGGCTGGATGACGAGCCGGAAATCCTCGGCGATGGCATCGATGCCGACCTGCCGATGAGTCGCCGCCTGTGCTTCTCGCACTGCATGAACAACGGCGGCACCTCGATGCTGTACCTGGATTTCGATCCCGCGCCGGGTGGCCGCGTGGGCCAGGTCGTGCGCTACCTGCACGACCCGGACAGCTACGCGGTGATCGCGTCCAGCTTCGATGCGTACCTGCAGCAGCTGATCGACGGCGACTACGCGTTCATCGAAGACGAACAGTAGATCCACGCCATGCGTGGATGAATTTCTGCGGAGGTTGCCGGCCAGCGGCCGGCACTACCTTCAAGCAATGCCCAGGCCCGGAATCGCGCTGATGCTGTCCGGGTCGAAGCCGGCCAGTTCGGCGAAATGGCGGCCACGCGCCACGTAATCACGGTAGGCACCAAAGCTCGGTGCGCCCGGCGACAGCAGCACCACGCCGCCCTGCTCGCCCAGCGCCGTGCGTGCCAGCGCCATCGCCTCCGGCAGATCAGCGGCCGCGTGCAGGCCGAAGCGACCGGTATCGGCCAGCGGTTGCAGCATCGCGTGGATGCGCGGGCCATTGCTGCCCATGGTCACGATTTCCACCGGCGGCACGTCATGCGCCATGTGCTGCATGAAATCGGTCCAGTCCAGGCCACGGTCGTGCCCGCCCACCAGCAGCGCGATGCGCTGGCCGGCGAAACACTCCAGCGCCGCCAGGCTGGCATGCGGTGTGGTGCTGATCGAATCGTTGACGTAGGTCAGGCCATCGGCCACGCCGATGCGCTGCAGGCGGTTCGGCAGCGGGCGGAAATCCTGTACCGCCGGCGCCAGCGCCACCGCGTCCAGTCCCAGGGCTTCCAGCGCGGCCAACACCGCGCACAGGTTGCCGCGGTTGTGCCGGCCCGGCAGTGGCGTGTTGCGGGTATCGAACACAGGCTGCTCGCCCCGATGCACGACATCGCCACGCATGTGCCAGCCCTGCGCCTGGTTGAACCAGACCACCTCGCTGTCGGGCAGCGACAGCGCGGCCAGGTGCGGATCGGCGGCATTGAGCACGGCGATGCGCGGCGCGGCTTCGGTGACCAGCCGCAGCTTGTCTTCGATGTAACGCTGCTCGCTGCCGTGCCAGTCCAGGTGTTCCGGGAACAGATTCAGCACCACCGCCACCTGCGGATGGGCGCCACTGCGCGCCACTTCGCCGGTCTGGTAGCTGGACAGCTCGACGGCCCAGTACTCGGGCGCCGGCTGCGGGTCCAGCACTTCCAGCAGCGGCAGGCCGATGTTGCCGACCAGGCCGGTGCGATGCCCCGCCGCGCGCAGCAGGTGCGCGACCAGCGCGGTGGTGGTGCTCTTGCCCTTGGTGCCGGTCACGCACACGGTGTCGTGCACGATGCCGTCGTCGGCCGCGTGTTCGGCAAACCACAGCGCGGTGCCGCCGATGAAAGACGTGCCCTGCTCCGCCGCTGCCAGCGCGATCGGCTGGTAAGGGCTGATGCCGGGCGACTTGATCACCACATCGAACGCTGCCAGCGCTTCAGCCGACGGCTCACCACGCACCTCCAGCGCGCCCTGCGTTTCCGCACGCGCGGCCTCGGCTTCAGCAGCCGGACAGAACAGGCTCAGCGGCAGCGACGGCAACCGCTCACGCAGCACGGCGAACGCCGCACGGCCCTCACGACCCCAGCCCCACAGCGCAACGCGCTTTCCCTCAAGCTTCGAAATCTTCACGCACCCGTTCCCACAGCGCGGCCGGGACACGATGCTCGCCCTGCAGCTGCAGCAGCGGCGCCAGTTCCAGTTCGGCGGCGTCCAGCTGCGGCTGGATCTCGTTGCAGAAGCGCTTCACCAGCACGTCTTCCTTCCATTCCGGGCGCTGCGCCAGCGTCGCCATCGCCGCACGCGATTCGCGGCCTTCGCCCACGCACTCGAACGGCTTGTGGTCCTGGAATTCCAGCAGCGCGTCGAAGCCACCGGCCTGCTCGGCATCATCCAGCAGGTTGCGGCCGAAGATGCGCACCAGGCGCGTCTTCGGCATGAACGGGGCCAGCGCCAGGAACACGAAGTGGCACTTCGGGCAGACGCCGCACCAGCGGTTCACCGGGCGCTCGCCGAGGATATGGAAGTTGCGGTTGCAGCTGGAGAAGTGCGCGTCGTAGAAATCGGTCTTGGCGAACTGGCGGGCCACCGCCAGCTCCGACATCGGCCGCAGCAGCGAGTAGTAGTGCAGGTCCGCGGCAACGTGCGCCTGCACATGGCTGCCGAACGCCTGCTCGAATGCCCAGCCCTTGGACCACTGGTGGTTCACTTCACCGGTGCCCGGAATCTGGCTGCCATAGCTGGCCGAGCGTTCGTTGGAAAACACCACCTGGTCCACGCCCTGCAGCAGCGCGGCCAGCACCATGATCGCCGAGTTCACCGCCGTGACCGGGATATGACCGTTCCAGGCGCCCTGGCGGTTGAGTTCGAACAGTTCCGGCGCCAGCGCACGGCCCAGGTTCAACGTCGGCAGGCCGGTACGCTCGGCACAGGCGCGGATCAGCTGCGAGCCCCCGATCCAGGTCACCGTCTCGTCCACGCCGGCACGGCGCAGCGCTTCGATGCTGACCAGCGAATCCTTGCCGCCACCGATGGCCACCAGCGCGTGCGGCTGCAGGCCCAGTGCCGGCGCCTGCACCGCTTCGCCCTGTACCGGCAGGCGGAAGCGACCGCGCAGGTTCAGGCCGTTGCGGTAGGCGAATTCGCCCAGGCCGTTGAGGTAGACCGTCTCCACCAGCGCCGCGGTGTCGGCATCGATGGCGTAGCTGTCGATGCTGACCGTCTCCGGCACGCCCGCCTTGTAGTAGCTGACACCGGCAATCAGGTGCAGCAACTGCAGCGCGCGCTGCACGGCAGCGGCACGCGCCTCGTCCAGCACGAACGGCGCGCCGGGCACGGTGATGGTTTCCACCATCTCCGGGCCGTCATCAAAGGCGTAGACCAGCCTGGCCACGCCGGTATCCGCAGCGAATTCGCAGCGGACGAAGCGGAAGCGGGAAACCTGGTGTTTGTCAAAAGCAGTCATGGTGTATCCGGTCAGGCACGGGCCCGCGCGATGGCGCGGAGCGTGTCGGTGGGCGGGTGCAATGCGCGGGTGGCGATCATTCGATCACGTCTTCGCGCGGCATCGCCCGCTGGTTGTAGGTGTTGGACATCACATAGCCGTAGGCACCGGCATCGGCGATCAGCATCACATCGTCCGGTGCGGTCGATACCGGCAGCTTGCGGCGCTTGCCGAACACATCGCTGGATTCGCAGATCGGGCCGACCACATCGAACGCGGCTTCGGCATAACCGCCCTGGCGGCTGAGATTCTCGATGTCATGCCAGGCGTCGTACAGCGCCGGGCGCATCAGGGTGTTCATGCCGGCGTCCAGGCCGACGCGGCGCACGCCGTCCTTCTCCACCACCTGGGTGGCATGGGTCAGCAGCACGCCGGATTCGGCCACCAGGTAGCGGCCCGGCTCGATCGCCAGGCGGAACGCCGGGTGCAGCGCCTTGACCTCGGCCAGGCCCTCGGCCCAGGCGTCCAGGTCGAACGGTTCGTCTTCATCACTGTAGGGAATCGGCAGGCCACCGCCGATGTCGATGGTCTGCACGCTGCCGATGCGACGGGCGAAACCGGCCAGCTCGTCGCACATCAGGCGCCAGTGCTGCGCGGTCTCCACGCCGCTGCCCAGGTGCGCATGCAGGCCGACCACGCGGCTGCCCAGCTCGGTGGCCGCACGCACGAACTCGTCGACGCGGGCGATCGGCAGGCCGAACTTGGAGTCCTTGCCGCCGGTGCGGACCTTGGCATGGTGGCCTTCGCCACGGCCGAGATCGACGCGCAGCCACAGCTCGCGGTTGCGGAACAGGTCCGGCCAGCGCTGCAGTGCTTCAACGTTGTCGACGGTGACGGTCACGCCCAGCGCAAACGCCGCTTCGTACTCGCTGCGCGGGCAGAAGCTGGGGGTGAACAGCACGCGCTTGGGCGACAGCTCCGGCAGGTGCTGGAACACATGCTTCAACTCGCCGTGCGAGACACATTCCAGGCCGAAGCCTTCCGCCTCCAGCAGCTGCAGGATGGCCGGGTGGCTGTTGGCCTTGATCGCGTAGTAGCGCTGGTCGATCGGCTTGATCGCGGCCAACGCGCGGGCGCGGGCGCGCACCGTCGGCAGGTGGTAGACGTAGCGCGGCGTACCGGCATCGGCCAGCTGCAGCAGGTGCGCACGCTGGCCGCGCCACCACGGCGTGCCACGCGGGCGCACGGTGCCGGCGATCTCGCGCCAGCGCGGGCCGAACACTTCGGTCTCTTCCACCGGCATCGCGCCGCTGTCGATCAGCTCGGCATGCAGGATGGGCAGCAGGCCATCGGCATCGGCTTCGTCGATGACGAAGGTCAGGTTCAGGTCATTGGACGACTGCGAGATCATGTGCACGCGCTCGCGGCCGAAGGTGGCCCACACGTCCGACAGCTTGTGCAGCAGCGAGCGCATTCCACGGCCGACCAGGGTGATCGCCGCGCACGGCACGATCACCTTCACCTTGCAGATCTGCGACAGGTCGGCAGACAGCGCGGCCAGCACATCGGTGTTGACCAGGTTCTCGGACGGGTCCAGCGACACGGTGACGTTGGTCTCGGCCGAACCGATCAGGTCCACCGACAGGCCATGCTTCTTGAACAGGTTGAACACATCGGCCAGGAAGCCGACCTGCTGCCACATGCCGATGCCTTCCATCGACACCAGCACGATGCCGTTGCGGCGGCTGATCGCCTTCACGCCCGGCACCGGAGCCGCACTGCCATCGATGCTGGTACCCGGCAGCTGCGGGCGTTCGGTATCGAGGATGGCCATCGGCACGCCGGCGTCACGGCAGGGCTTGATCGAGCGCGGGTGCAGCACCTTGGCGCCGGTGGTGGCGATTTCCTGTGCTTCGTAATAGTCCAGGCGGGTCAGCAGGCGCGCGTCCGGCACATCCTTGGGGTTGGCGCTGAACATGCCCGGCACGTCGGTCCAGATTTCCACGCGGCTGGCGCCGAGCAACGCGCCGAAGTACGCCGCCGAGGTGTCCGAGCCACCGCGACCGAGAATGGCGGTACCGCCGTCGGCATGCCGCGAGATGAAGCCCTGGGTGATCAGCAGGCGGGTCGGCTGCGCGCGGAAGCGCTGCATCCAGTCTGCGTCCGCGCGCCACTGGCAGTTCACCGACAGCCGCTGCGACCAGTCGCTCTGGTTCGGCTGCGGCGGCATCGCGTCCAGCCACTGGCGGGCATCCATCCAGCCCATGTCCAGGCCCGAGGCGTGCAGATAGGCCGCGCCCAGCGTGGAGGACAGCAGCTCGCCCTGGCCCAGCACGTCGGCCTGCCAGTCCAGCGGGCGGGTGGCCGCACGCGGATCATCCAGCAGGCCCTGCAGCGCGGCCAGGCGCTCGGCCAGCACCTCGCGGCCCAGGCCCAGCTCGACCAGGAAGCCCTCGTGGCGCTCGACCAGTGCCGCCACGCGGTCGCGGCTGTCCGGCGCACCGTCGGCGATCGCGGTCAGTTCGTTGGTGACCCCGGACAGCGCCGAGACCACCACCAGCACGCGCGAACCGGTTTCTTCCGCACGTTTTTTCGCCAGCTTCCCGATCGTGTCCCAGCGGTGGCGACGCGACACCGAGGTGCCGCCGAACTTCAGTACGATCCAACGATCGACAAGGGGGGAAGCTGACATGGATAGGCTATGTGTAATGTGGGGGAGCCGCCCGAGGGGGCGGAACCTTCGATTCTAAGCCCAATGGACCCGCCGATGGCCGCCTTCCGCTACCTGCAGCTCGATGTCTTCGCCCCCCACCCCGGCAGCGGCAATCCGCTGGGCGTGGTGCTGGGCGCCGATGGGCTCTCCAGCGCCCGCATGCAGGCCCTTGCCGCGTGGCTGAACCTGTCCGAGACGGTGTTCTTCCTGCCGCCCAGCGCCCCCGGCGCCGACTACCACATCCGCATCTTCACCCCGAACAGCGAACTGCCATTCGCCGGCCACCCCAGCGTGGGCGCGGCCTGGGCTGCAGTCACCTGCGGCCTGGCAACGCCGCGCGACGGCGGCGCGCTGGTCCAGCAATGCGCGGCCGGCCTGCTGCCGGTGCGGGTGAGTGGCGCGGCCGCGGCGCCGACCATCGAACTGGCCAGCCCGCCGGCACAGCGCCTGCCGACCGACCCGGGCCAGGTGCCCGGGCCGCTGTTGGCGCTGGCAGCCGCCGGGCATGCGCCCGAACTGTGGGACAACGGCCCGCGCTGGTGGCTGCTGCCGCTGCGCGACGCCGCCGCCGTGCGCGGACTGGCCCCGGACATGGCCGCCCTGCGCGACTGGACCAATGCCACTGGCGCAACCGGCGTCGCGGTATTCGCCGACGAAGCCGCAACGGACCATGCCCGCGTCGTGCGCGCGTTCTGCCCCGGCGATGCGGTGAACGTGCCCGAGGACCCGGTCACCGGCAGCGCCAATGCGCTGATCGGTGCTTGGTTGCGCGAGCGCGTCGTGCTGCCCGGCGGCAGCGGCGCCTATGTCGCCAGCCAGGGCCGCGAAGTCGGCCGCGACGGCCGCGTCCATGTCCGCGTGGATGCCGACAGCACGGTGTGGATCGGCGGCCAGGTGCAGCCGGTGATCGACGGCCAGATCAGCTGGTAACGCCGAAAGAGGGGACGGAGGGAATCAAGTCGTTTGTGGCACAAGCGACTTGATTCCCTCCGTCCCCTTTTTCGTGTGCCGCGCTACCCTATGCCGCCTGTTTACTGGAGTTCCTGCCTGATGTCCGCACGACGTTTCCTGCAGCTGGATGTGTTCTCCCCGCGTGCCGGCGCCGGCAATCCGTTGGCCGTGGTGCTCGATGCCGAAGGCCTCGACGATGCCAGCATGCAGGCCATCGCACGCTGGACTCGCCTGCCCGAGACCACCTTCGTGTTTCCGGCGCAGGCGGCAGGCACCAGCTACCGGCTGCGCATGTTCAGCCCGCAGAAGGAAGTGCCGTTCGCCGGCCATCCCAGCGTCGGTACCGCGCATGCGGTGCTGCAGGCAGGCCTGGCCGCGCCGGTCGACGGCGTGCTGGTGCAGGACGGCATCGCGGGTGCCCTGCCCCTGCGCGTCAGCGGCGAAGGCGCGCAGCAGCGCATCGCCATCCGTACCCCACGGGCACAGCTGGCCGAGACCACCGAAGCCAGCGATCCCCGCCTGCAGGCCGCGCTGAAGGGCTGGCCGCTGGGCGCGCTGCCGCCGGCCCGCATGCAGGGCGGGCGCAGCTGGTGGGTGGTGCAGGTGGCCGATGAAGCCGCGTTGCGCGCCCTGCATCCGGAGTGGGATGCGGTGGCCGCGCTGGCCGAATCCACCGACAGCATGGGCGTGTTTGCCTATGCATTCAGCGATGGCAACGAGGGATTCGATCTGGCCGTGCGCGCCTTCGTCGGCAACGGCCGGCGCTTCGAGGATGCGGCCTCGGGCGCCGCCAACGCGGTGCTGGCGGCATGGCTGGATCTGCGCGATGCGCTGCCGCGTGGCCGCGCACCGTTCGAAGTCAGCCAAGGCCGCGAAGTCGGCCACGATGCGCGCCTGACCCTGCGGGTCGATGAAGACGGCGAGGTCTGGTCGGGGGGCCAGGTGCAGACGGTGATTGCCGGCACCATTGATTGGTAGAGCCGGCCGCTGGCCGGCTGTTACCTGGACCTTGACATCATGCGGTTGCCGGCCAGCGGCCGGCACTACCGCAACCCTCCCAGCCCGCGAATTCTCAGCCCAGCTCGGCTTCCAGACTGATCGGCACTGCGCTCAGCGCCTTGGACACCGGGCAGTTCTGCTTGGCGTCATCGGCGATGGCACGGAACTGTGCGGCGTCGATGCCCGGCACCACTGCCTTCACCTTCAGCCGGATCTGCGACAGCTGCGGGCCGCCTTCCAGCGACAGATCGACCTTGGCTTCGGTGTCCAGCGAGGTCGGGGTGAAGCCCGCTTCGCCCAGCTTGGCCGACAGCGCCATGGTGAAACAGCCGGCATGCGCGGCGGCGATCAGTTCTTCCGGATTGGTCCCTTTCTCGTCGCCAAAACGGCTGTTGAAGCCGTAGCGGGTCTTGTCCAGCAGCCCACTCTGCGGCGTGCTCAACAGTCCCTTGCCCGACTTCAGATCGCCTTCCCAGTGCGCGGTGGCGTGTCGCGAGATTCCCATATGCTGCTCCTGCGTGGCGGTGATGAACGGCCACCCTCGCATGGACCGCGTTATCCCTGCGTCGCTCCGCCGCATGCCAATCGTCCGCCGGAAACCGGGCAACTGGACACTTCCTCACCAGCCCGACCTGCATTTTCCCCTTGTTTTCAGTGGTTTCGCACACCCCCCCGGTGATCGGGAAGCGCCCACCCGGCACGCCAGGACGGCCCCATTCCCCGCCACCGGCCATGTACTGAATCGGCCTGGATATGAAAAAACATGCACTTTCCGCGCTTCGGGCTATTGGCGGCGCCCGAGAGTTGCCCTACATTGCGCTTGCCGACGGGGTTCGGCGCCGACCAAACAACCAACCGTTCACGGAACAGGAAACCATGGCAAAGACCGCTAAGAAGGCTGCCCCGAAGAAGGCAGTGAAGAAAGTCGCTACGAAGGCAGCCGCCAAGCCGGCCGCTCCGAAGCCGATCAAGGAAGTGCTGACCAAGTCCGGCCTGGTTGCACACATCGCTGAAGCCTCCGGCGTCGTCGCCAAGGACGTCCGCGCTGTGCTGGCCTCGCTGGAAAGCGCCGTCGCCTCCTCGGTGCACAAGAAGGGCGCAGGCTCCTTCACCCTGCCGGGCCTGCTGAAGATCACCACCGTCAACGTGGCGGCCAAGCCGAAGCGCAAGGGCATCAACCCGTTCACCAAGGAAGAGCAGTGGTTCGCTGCCAAGCCGGCCACCACCAAGCTGAAGGTGCGTCCGCTGAAGAAGCTGAAGGACGCCGCGCTGTAAGCGCGCGCCCCGACGCGGACTCCGACGGGACGGCTCTGGCCGTCCCGTTTTTTTTGCCCGCGCCCGCGGCCGCAACACAGCGTTGCCGGATCCCGGGAAATACGCGCTCAGGCCCGTCGTCATTGACCGGGCGCGGTCGGGTCCAGGCCCGGAACGTACCGGGTGGAACACTGCGTGCAGCGCCGGCCGTCGCCGTCGGCCGCGGGCTTGCCTATCGTGGGCACATCCTCCACAGCTACGGCGAGCACCCCTCATGGCCAGCCCCTCCACCCGCTACCGGATCTCGGTGACCCCCATCGAAAAGGACGGGTTGCAGTGCACCGGGCGCTGCACCATCGAACTGGAACACCGCGCCAGCCGCGACCTGATGCGCCTGCTGGAAGCTGCACCGCGTACGGCCGGCATCAGCGGCGACGAGCGCGCCACCCTGGTGATCGCCAGCCAGCTGCTGCGCGACATCGTGCAGCGTCACGCCGCGACCGACGGCCACGCGCTGGCAGCCATCGCCGCACAGGTGCTGCCGGCACTGGACGCGCTGGACCAGCTGCCTTCCTCACGCTGACCGCCGCGCACTCGATACACTGGCGCTCTCACGGTTGCCTCGGGGAGGAGGCAGGCATGCGCTGTATCCTGTTGTTGATTGCGCCCCTGGCGCTGCTGGGCTGTTCGCGGCCGGCAGCCACACCGGATGCGACACCTGCCGTGATACCGGCCAGCACCGATCAGCCGTCGAACGTGTCGCCAACGGCAGTGCCCGGCGGCGACCCACCGGCTGCGCAGTCGCCTTCGGTCGACCCGCTGTTCGCTGCGGTGGCCCCCGATGCCGAGCCGCCCTCGGTGATGCTCAACCGCTACGTGCGCGCACTGCTCAATCGCGATCGCCGCGCCAGTGATGCGGCATGGACCTTCCCACCCGGCGATGCCCGGCATGCCGACGACGCCGCGCTGCGCCAGCTGCAGGATGTACGCACGCTTCACCTGCGCAGCAGCACGCCGATTGCCCGCAGCCCGGCACAGCCCGCTCAGCTGCTGGAGGTGCCGGTGCAGGTGCGTGCGGTCACCGCCAACGGCACCTTCCATTTCAGCGGCTGGTACCGCGTGCAGCCCAGCAGCGACGGTCGCGCCTGGCAGATCCAGTCGGCGCACCTGCAGCCAACGCTGGACTGAACCGTTGCAGCCGCATGCACGCACGATTCAGCCGGCGCGGCTACTCTTTCTCCCATCCATTCCAGAGCCACCGGTCACTGCCATGCGCCTGCGTTCCCTGATGACCCGCCTCGCCGCCTCCACTGTGCTGATCGCTGCCGCGATCGGTGCGCAGGCCGCCCCCTCCATTTCCGGCCGCGAACTGTCGGTGGGTGCCAGCGACGTGCAGCAGTACCTCGACGGCAGCTTTCCGCGCACCCAGGACGCGCTGGGCGGCCTGATCGCCCTGACCATGAGCCACCCGCAGCTGAGCCTTCCGGCCGGCGAACGCTTGAACCTGGGCATGGACGTGGCACTGGCCACCGCCGGCGGCAACCCGGCCAAGCTGGGCACGGTGAAGCTCAGCAGCGGCCTGCGCTATGACGCGCAGACCCAGGGCTTCCACCTGCAGCAGCCGAGCGTGGATGACTTCACCCCGGCCAACCAGGGTGGCCGTCTCGACTCGCGCACCCGCGGCCTGCTCAATGCCTGGCTGAGCGACTACGCCCAGCGCGAGCCCATCTACAAGCTGGACCCGGCCATGGCCGGCGTGCTGGGCGCGCTGCAGGTGCAGTCGGCGCAGGTGAAGAACGGCAAGCTGGTGGTTACCTTCAACCAGAATCTGGGCAACCTGGTGCCGGCCGGCATCCTCGGCAAGTAAGGGTAGTGCCGGCCGCTGGCCGGCACCCTCGTCAATCATCACGCCACCAGCGCTTTCACTACTGCCTCGCTGAAAGCCGGAATGTCGTCCGGCTTGCGGCTGGTGATGACATTGCCATCCACCACGACCTCGGCGTTGCGCCACTTGGCGCCGGCATTGGCGAGGTCCTGCTGCAGGGATGGCCACGACGTCAGCTCGCGTCCATCGGCCAGGCCGCTGTTGATCAACAGCCACGGACCATGGCAGATGGCGGCAACGGGCTTGCCGGCCTCGGCGACGCTGCGGATGAAACCCAGCGCCGCCTCGTCGGTGCGCAGCGTGTCCGGATTGATGACGCCACCGGGCAGCACCACGGCATCAAAGCGGCCGGCATCGGCCTCGTCCAGCGGCAGGTCTACCGCCACCACGCCACCCCAGTCCTTGTCTTTCCAGCCCTTGATGGTCGCCTCCTTCGCAGGCGATACCACGCTGACGCGTGCGCCTTCCGCCTCCAGGAGGCGCTTGGGTTCGGTCAGTTCGGACTGTTCGAAGCCGTGCGTGGCAAGGATGGCAATCTGCTTGCCGCTGAGACGCTGAGCCATGTCGGATGCTCCATCGAAAGGAGCGGACAGCGTGCGTGAGGAGCCATTGAACGGCGGTGACCCGACCGTGCACGGCAGGTGGAGAGGCCCCCTGTAGAGTCGAGCCACGCTCGACTCCACCGGGCCGCGGGCAACGGCAGAAGCAGTCGAGCATGGCTCGACTCTACAGACCCGGTCAGCGCTTGGGCTGCAGCATGGTGCCGGTGCACTTGGGCGAACCGCAGCGGCACTCCCAGATCTTCTTCAGCTTCGCGGTGTGGCGCTCGGCCAGGGTGATCCCGTAGTTGTAGGTCAGCTCTTCGCCGGCCTTGATATCGCGCAGGGCCTCGATGAATACCTTGTCGCCACGGCTGTCGCCGTCCTCGTCCTCCTCGATCACCGCCTCGCAGTTCGGGTCGCAGCTGTGGTTGATCCAGCGTGCGTCGTTGCCCTTGTAGTTGGCATCGATCACCCAGTCATCGTTGAGGGTGAACAGGAAGGTATGGCCGCTTTCGACGTCGCCGCTGTCATCGGCATCAACGTCGCCGTGGCTGCGCAGCAGGCCCTTGTACTGGATCACGCGCTCGCCCTGCTTGATCGGGGCCACGGCGAACACGCCGTTGCCATGGATGGCGGACTTGCGGGCTTGGATCTTCTTCGGCATCGGCACGGGCTGTTTGCAGCGAATGGAGCGGGGATTCTCGCCCATTCCGGGTGATTGCGAAAATCACCCCATTGGCGCAGCATTGCGCCCTGGCAACGGCCCCGGTGTCTCCCTCCCGGCCTGGCCCCAGCGCCGGCTGAATGCCCGGCTTGGATGGCGGCGAATAAAAGCGTACAATTTCAGTCCGCTTTAAGAACCACTCGCATCCCCATGTTGCGCGTCACCAAACTCACCGATTACGCCACCGTCGTGCTGACCGTGCTTGCCGCCCGTCCGGGCGAGGTGCTCAGTGCCACCGAGCTGGCCGAATTCACCGGTCTGGAGCCGCCCACCGTCAGCAAGGTGCTCAAGCCGCTGGCCCAGGCCGGCCTGGTCGAGGGCCTGCGCGGTGTCCGCGGTGGCTACCGCCTGACCCGCCCGGCCCTCGAGATCTCGCTGTTCGAAGTGGTCGAGGCAATGGAAGGGCCGCTGGCCCTGACCGAATGCAGCCACGACCACCACCAGTGCGGCATGGCGCCCAAATGCGGTGCACGCAGCAGCTGGCGGCTGATCAACGACGTGGTCTCCGAGGCCCTGCGCGACGTCACCCTTGCGCAGATCCTGCCCCCCCTCCCCCTTGCCGATGACGAACAGCGCCGCACCATCGCTGTCGACGTCGTCTCCTGATCCGTAGGCAGCCCCCCATGGCCACCGAAACCATCGAAAACGTCGCCCACGACGACACCCCCAACCGCGAGATCCACGAGCAGCTCGGCCGCAAGTATTCGGCCGGATTCATCACCGAGATCGAGTCGGACTCCCTGCCGCCGGGCCTGGACGAGGACACCATCCGTGCCCTGTCGGCCAAGAAGGAAGAGCCGGAGTGGATGACGCAGTGGCGCCTGGACGCCTACCGCCACTTCCTGACCATGCCGATGCCGGACTGGGCCAAGCTGGAGATCGCCCCGATCGACCTGCAGGCGCTCAGCTACTACTCCGCGCCGAAGGGCCCGAAGTACGCCTCGCTGGATGACGTGCCCAAGGAACTGCTCGACACCTACGACAAGCTGGGCGTGCCACTGCACGAGCGCGCCAAGCTGGCCGGCGTGGCGGTGGACGCGGTGTTCGACTCGGTGTCCGTCGGGACCACCTTCCGCAAGGAACTGGCCGAGAAGGGCATCATCTTCTGCTCGATGTCCGAGGCCATCAAGGAACACCCGGAACTGGTGCGTCAGTACCTGGGCACCGTGGTGCCGGTGGGCGACAACTACTTCGCCGCGCTCAACTCGGCGGTGTTCTCCGATGGCAGCTTCGTGTTCATTCCCAAGGGCGTGCGCTGCCCGATGGAACTGAGCACCTACTTCCGCATCAACGCCGGCCACACCGGCCAGTTCGAGCGCACCCTGATCGTGTGCGAAGACAAGGCCTACGTGTCCTACCTGGAAGGCTGCACCGCGCCGATGCGCGATGAGAACCAGCTGCACGCCGCCGTGGTCGAGCTGGTGGCGCTGGAAGACGCGGAGATCAAGTACTCCACCGTGCAGAACTGGTACCCGGGCGACGAGAACGGCGTCGGCGGCATCTACAACTTCGTCACCAAGCGTGCCGAATGCCGCGGCGCGCGCAGCAAGGTCACCTGGACCCAGGTCGAGACCGGCTCGGCGATCACCTGGAAGTACCCGTCCTGCGTGCTGCTGGGCGACGACTCGGTGGGCGAGTTCCACTCGGTGGCCCTGACCCACCACCGCCAGCAGGCCGACACCGGCACCAAGATGATCCACGTCGGCAAGCGCACCAAGAGCAAGATCGTCAGCAAGGGCATCAGCGCCGGCCGCGGCCAGAACACCTACCGCGGGCTGGTCAAGGTCGACCGCAACGCCGATGGCGCGCGCAACTACACCCAGTGCGATTCGCTGCTGATCGGCAAGCAGTGCGGTGCCCACACCTTCCCCTACATCGAGGTGAAGAACCCGGGCGCCACCGTCGAGCACGAGGCCACCACCTCCAAAATCTCCGACGACCAGCTGTTCTACTGCCGCGCCCGTGGCATCAGCCAGGAAGACGCGGTGTCGATGATCGTCGACGGCTTCTGCAAGCAGGTGTTCCGCGAGCTGCCGATGGAATTCGCAGTGGAAGCCAAGAAGCTGCTGGAAGTCTCGCTGGAAGGCTCGGTGGGCTGACCGCCCGCCCCGCTCCTCGCAAACGCATTCTCTTTACCGGCGGGCTGCGGCCCGCCCCACGGAAACCCCACCATGCTGAAGATCGAAAACCTCCACGCCCGCATCGGCGACAAGGAAATCCTCAAGGGCCTCTCGCTGGAAGTGAAGCCCGGCCAGGTGCACGCCATCATGGGCCCCAATGGCGCCGGCAAGTCCACCCTGGGCAATGTCCTGGCCGGCCGCGACGGCTACGAAGTGACCGAAGGCAGCGTGCAGTTTGAAGGCACCGACCTGCTGGATCAGGATCCGGAAGCGCGCGCCGCTGCCGGCCTGTTCCTGGCGTTCCAGTACCCGGTGGAAATCCCGGGCGTGAACAACACCTACTTCCTGCGCGCCGCGCTGAACGCCCAGCGCAAGGCGCGCGGCGAAGAGGAACTCGATTCGATGCAGTTCCTCAAGCTGGTGCGGCAGAAGCTGGCCGTGCTGCACCTGAAGGACGAACTGCTGCACCGTGGCGTCAACGAAGGCTTCTCCGGTGGCGAGAAGAAGCGCAACGAGATCTTCCAGCTGGCCGTGCTGGAGCCGAAGCTGGCGATCCTCGACGAAACCGATTCGGGCCTGGACATCGACGCGCTGAAGAGCGTGGCCGACGGCGTCAACGCGCTGCGCGCCGCCGACCGCTCGTTCCTGGTCATCACCCACTACCAGCGCCTGCTGGACTACATCAAGCCGGACGTGGTGCACGTGCTGGCCGATGGCCGCATCGTCAAGAGCGGTGGCCCGGAACTGGCCCTGGAACTGGAAGCGCACGGCTACGATTTCCTCAAGGATCGTGTGGTGCGCGAGGCGGCGGTCTGATGAGCGCGCTGCTCGACTCGATGGCCCAGGCCTTCTGCGGCAGCGATGCGCGCCGCGAAGTGCTGGACGCGGCCCTGCGCGACGGCCTGCCGGCCGCCCGCAACGAAGCCTGGAAGTACACCTCGCTGCGCCAGCTGGAACGCCGTGCGTTCGCTGCGGCGCCGCTGCAGGGCCCGGCGCTGGACGCCTCGCTGTTGGAGGACATCCCGGCGCCGCGCCTGGTGTTCGTCAACGGTCGCCTCGATGCCGCGCTGAGCGACGTGCAGGCGCTGCCGGCCGGCGTGCAGCTGCAGCCGCTGTCGGCCGCGCTGGCCGACGGCGAGGATGCGGTGCGTTTCCTCGGCCGCCGCTACGAGCGCAGCGAAGAGATCTTCGCCCGCCTCAACGCCGCCCTGGCCGATGAAGGCGTGGTGCTGCGTGTGGACGAAGGCGTGCAGGTGGACGTGCCGCTGCAGCTGGTGTTCGCCAGCGTGGCCGGCGATACCGACCTGGCCTGGCACCACCGCCACCTGATCGAACTGCGCACCGGCGCCAGCCTGGGCGTGGTCGAGCATCGCTTCAGCGTGGGTGATTCGGCCCACCTCGACAACACCGTGCTGCACGCCCACGTCGCCCGCGATGCCGTGCTCAAGCACGCCCGCGTGCAGGCCGGCAGCGCGCGCCAGACCAGCTTCCTGCGCACCGACGCGGTGCTGGCCCGCGATGCGCAGTACCACCGCGTCGATCTGGAACTGGGTGCCGCGCTCAGCCGCCATGAACTGAACGTGCGCCTGGAAGGCGACAACGCCCAGCTGACCGCCAACGGCGTGCTGCTCGGCAACGGCCGCCGCCACGTCGAGACCCGCCTGGGCATCGACCACATCGCGCGCGATACTGCCTGCGAACTGCTGTGGCGCGGCGTTGCCGCCAACCGCAGCCGCGTGGTGTTCCACGGTGGCATCCAGATCCGCGAAGGCGCCGACGGCACCGACGCGAACCTGTCCAACAAGAACCTGCTGCTGTCGGCCGACGCCGAGATCGACACCCAGCCGACGCTGGTGATCGACGCCGATGAAGTGAAGGCCGCGCATGGCGCGACCGTCGGCCAGCTCGATGCCAACGCGCTGTTCTACCTGCGCTCGCGCGGGCTGCCGCAGGCCCAGGCGCAGGCGCTGCTGAGCGCCGCGTTCTGCCATGAACCGCTGAAGATCCTGCCGGAAGCACTGCGCGAGCAGCTGGCACGCCGCCTGGACAAGGCGCTGGTCGAGGCGGGTGTGGCATGAACCTGTCCACGCCGCGCCCGATCGAAGAACGCACCGGCGCCCCCGACTGGGACCGCGTCCGCCTCGACTTCCCGCTGTTGATGCGCGAAGTGCATGGCAAGCCGCTGGTCTATTTCGACAACGCCAACACCGGACAGAAGCCGGTGCAGGTGATCGGCGCGGTGGACGAGTTCTACCGCCGCTACAACGCCAACGTCAGCCGCGCGGTGCATGCACTGGGCAGCGAAGCCACCGACGCCTACGAAGGTGCGCGCAACAAGCTGGCGCGCTTCCTCAACGTGCGCCCCAGCGATCTGGTGCTGTGCAGCGGCACCACCTTCGCCATCAACCTGGTGGCCTACTCGTGGGCGCTGCCGCGGCTGAAGGCCGGTGACGTGATCCTGGTGTCGCGCATGGAGCACCACGCCAACATCGTGCCGTGGCAGCTGGTCGCCCAGCGTACCGGCGCGACCATCCGCGTGGCCGAGATCACCCCCGACGGCGCACTGGACCTGGATGCGCTGCGCGCAGCGATGACCCCCGAGGTCAAGCTGCTGGCGGTCACCCACGTCTCCAACGTGCTGGGCACGGTCAATCCGGTGCGCGAGATCTGCCGCGAAGCGCGCAAGCGCGGCATCATCACCGTGGTCGATGGCTCGCAGGCCGTGCCGCACCGCAAGGTGGACGTGGCCGCGATCGGTTGTGACTTCTACGCCATCACCGGCCACAAGATGTGTGGCCCGACCGGCACCGGCGCACTGTGGGCGCGCCGCGAGCACCTGGACGCGATGCCGCCGTTCCTCGGTGGCGGCGAAATGATCAAGGAAGTCAGCTTCGACGGCACCGTGTTCAACGATGCCCCGCACAAGTTCGAAGCCGGCACCCCGAACATCGCCGGCTTCATCGGCCTGGGCGTGGCCGCCGACTACCTGCAGCAGCTGGGCCAGGAGAACGTGGAAGCACGGGAGGCCGAACTGCTGGCGCACTTCACCGAAGAGCTGCGCCGCGTCGACGGCCTGCGCATCATCGGCGAAGCGCCGGAGAAGGCCGCGGTGGTCTCGTTCCTGATCGATGGCGCGCATGCCCACGATCTGGCCACCCTGCTGGATCTGGAAGGCGTAGCCGTGCGCTCCGGCCAGCACTGCGCGCATCCGCTGCTGCAGTACTTTGGCGTAGCCGCTACCTGCCGTGCGTCGCTGGCGTTCTACAACACGCACGCCGAGATCGAGCGGTTCATGACTGCGCTGACGAAGGTGCGGAAGTTGCTGGGCTGAGATTCCTGGCGAAGCTCGGGATAGATGCAAACGCCGCAGGAAACTGCGGCGTTTTTTGTTGCGCCTTGGACGCAGGCAAGCAGAGGCGTGACTGAGAAACGCTGAAGTGATGCCAGGAACTGGCAATTTCCCGGCAATGCCGATCCATCCATCATCAATGGCCTTGAGGCACCGCCTTCTACACGCCAGAAAGCCTGGGTACCCCGCAGGCAATCAAGAACAAGTACATCATCACGACGCCCCTCAGCCTCACCGTTCATCCCACTGGAGCGCCCACGCCTTGAAGCTACAAAAAAATGAAGACATCAACTAATTATCTCAACTCACGCCCCCACCCCACTCCTCCACAATCTTTTCGACTGCCAATATCTGATCTTGCGCATAGGATCCATCCCGGAAACGGATATCAGCATCATCAAGATAATGCCATATCAAATGCGGGACATCTATTCCACAAACGCTTGACTGAAGGGTTCGCTTAAGCGCCTCGGCCCTCGTATACCAAGCAGAGACTTGTTCCGCAGAAGCAGGTTCGGATTCCAGCAACATCCGCAGGCAGGCAGCAGCGGACTTCACTTCATCAGCAGCACTCACCGGGGCACCTGTTTCCTTATCCACCGAGGATCAAACAATACAAGATCAGCAGCCTCACCGCGGCCTGCAGATTCAAGATTATTATGCAGAATCGGAGTTCTCCCATTATTGACACCATGAAGGTGAAGTCGCTCCACCCATCTGCCATTCCGCGAGCGATCGGACGTGAGGCGGCCGCCAGCTTGAGCGTGCTGGCATTGACGACGATTGCTGCGCCATAAATCGTCCCGGCCTCCGGTACGCTCCCAGTTGAGCCCGTTGCGAGAACTTCTTTCCCGCAATGTTTCCAGTGGGTACCAGGCGGCCACATCACGGGATAAATGCAAACGCCACAGGGAATTGCGGCGTCTTTCTGTTGGTGGAGCTATGCGAACACTCAGCCTGCGAAAGCCCTGCTAACAGCCACGGACCCACGCATCGAGCACAGGGTTCCTCGCATGCGCGCACCCGACATCATCGACACCCCTGGCGATATTTTCCATCACCCAACAAGCATCGAGATGCCGCAGGCCACCAAGAACACGTAGGTCGCGACAACACCCCTCAGCACCCACCGCTCACCCCGCGTGATCATCAGACCTTTGCCGGAAAGCGCAAGCAATCCAATCCCGCGCAGGCACCGAAACCACCAGTCAACCCTGATGATGCCGACCGCCTCAAGCACTTCCGGCCGCTTCCGCTCCATCTTCAGCAGCATCCGGTGCGCCGCAAATCCATTCATCCACATGCCTCCCAGAATGACGGAAGAGCAGACAGGATAGCTCTCAATAATGCCCGTCACCTAGTCCCTCCCAGAAGGAAAATTTGAACTTCATTCAACCTCAATTACCGCCCCATACCGAATCGCAAAGCCCCACGACGAGCAGGATCATGAAAGAAATCATGCCCAGATGTAGGAACCGACTCGCAAGCCGGTGCGAATCGCAGACATCCTTGCTCAAGAGCACTCCATCCAAGCGCCCTTCCCTTACCGCACGCAGTTGCCTGTATGTCGTGTCGAATGATGCCAGACTTCTTCCGGACAACTCAGGGTGATCGCGCCGCAAACGCATCTTGAATTCAGTGCAGAAATAGAAGTGTGCCGGATAGAAGATCAGAATCCCAACGATTGAAAACAAGAAGAGCCAGTTTATAACCCTATGGTTGCCCATGCTGCGCCGCTGCACGACGACCGCAAAAGTCATCTGCAGAGGCATGTAATGACCTATCGGCACCCGCCTCGGACACCAGCAGAATCAATCCTGTCTTCACAAACTGCGTCATCGGAGGCGAGCTTGATACCTGGAACTCACTTCAGATCTTCGAGATCAACATACACTTCTCCGAAAGTAGCTTTTGGAATCGGACCAGGGACCCTCAAAGATTGAACATCAAGTGGGGGATGCATTTCGCCGAGAAGAAGATCATCCGTCGACCCGTCCGTCTTCCTAAGCCTGAACGCCCCAGTCACTGATACCCACGAGTAGGCATAGCGATCAAACACGTCACTCTGGAGATCTATTGGGCCCCTGATACGAACTTCGGTCTCATCAGTCACTCCAGCCTCGAACAGCTCCTTGCTGGAGCTCAATACAAAGTGCCCCCGACTAACTCCGAGATAGCCCTCCATGCGTATCGATTTCCCATCGAATAGCCGAGGAGTGGCAGCCAGCGCCCGGAAGCTGACTCGACAAGCTGGATTCTGGCCGATCCCACAGCCCTTTGCGGGCGCTGTCTGCGCTCCTTCCTGAAGACCGCAACCGACCGCGGAAATCGTCAAGAAGAAGGCCACACAAAGCTGATAATTTAGTTTCATTTCCCTCCAGCACGAAGCTCTCGCTGTTGGCGGGTGGCAACGCGGCATCCGCAGTTGCCGCCACCGCGCGCCGCAGTAGCGTAGGGGCCGACATTGCAGTCGAACCGCGTTACCCATCCGCCACCACTGCTGCTTTCAATCAGGAAAACCCACCCCGCAGGGCGGAATTCCGATCCGCTCATGGCGCAATCTCTGAAGATCCATCTCCATCAATGCGCGCGTAGACTCCGGGGGATCAAGACGCAAGCCCTGCTCAAGGATCTGCATCGCACGTTTGCAATCTCCCCCGCCCTGTTCCATAGATAGAAACAGTGCCAATCGCTGCATTGCACTGACATCCATTCTCGCGGCGCCCTCCTCAAGCCAGTAGCGATACCGCTCCATATCGCCACGTGTCGAATAGTGCCATTCGAGCTTTAGGCGCGCTTCGGCATCCCCACCTTCAGCCATCGATATCTGATTCTGTAGTTCCTTCTCAGAAAGAACCAAACTCGGCGCTTCTCCAGCTCTCCCAAGGCGGGGTTCACCCTCACCCTGAAGGCCTTCACTGCCGCAAGCGGCGAGTAGCACAGACAAAACAACAAAAAACAAAGGGACTCTCATTGCTTCACCTTGACCGTCTCTATTCTACGGATCCTGGAACCTAGCTCAGGCTCGGCAAATTGATAGGAAATGGCGCCATCGGCTTTGATCGTAATCGAGCGAATAGCAGGGCCAGTTGGACCCGCGCCTCCAGGTGAGAACTTCTGCCACACACCAGCCCCCCCGGTTCCGTTCTCACCCAGGCTGACGCGCAGCGTCATATCATCTCCTGGCTTGTAGTTCTTTGGATAGCGAACAAATCCATTGGGAGCATAGACAGACGACTTATTCAGGTTTGCCCACCCCTGAGCAAAAGCCCTTGCCTTACCTATTTCGGCCCCCAGGTGACAACCGGCCATGAGTATTTCCTGCCCCTGCTTTAGTCCAAACTGGGTTCGAGCCATATCCCATGAGCTGACCACCGAATAGTTTTCCATTCGCCCCCCTCGCTGATCCTGAATGACCGTATTGTTGGCGTGACCGGCAACAGTAAACTTTCCTGGAATATTAAGTGCATCCCCTGCAGCTCTGAGCCCGTTCGGATCTGCCTCCCCAAACACGTTCATATCTGCCCTGCCGTCCGGATCTTTGAATTTGTAGGGATTGGCAGACGCATACCGATAGCGATTGAATGAGGTGCCATCCGAATCAGCTGCAACTGGATCAGCCCCCAGAAATGTGGAAGTTTCGAAGTCATAGTACCGCTGCTGCATATAACTCAGACCCGTCTCCGAGTCCGTCACATGCCCGGTGTACCCCGGCCCATCCGTCAACGGCCGGTTGACCACCGCCCCATACGGCTCATACACCGTGCGCTCGATCACCTGGCCATTGGCATCGGTGATTGCCACCGGTGACCCCAGTGCATCGGTGTGGATGTACTCGACAACCTCCTGGGCGACCGCCGGCGCCACACAAGCCGCCAGCACCACCAGCGCGAGTACCGCTCGAATCAACAGCAAAGAGAGTCCGTTCATGGCTTAGTCCCAGTTCAGTACACCGCGGGTGACCGGCCGTTCGGCCGACCAGGGGGAACACCCACCTGCATTGCAGGCACGCACGCGATACTCATGCGCGCAGTACGTCCCGCCGCTGTCATTCACGTAGGTTGAGGGGCCCGTGTACAGACGCTGGCCACCACCGCCGCTCTCAAGCTGATACTCCGTTGCGTCTGCCACCGGACTCCATCCTGCGGAGCACTGCACCTGATAGGGCGGCCTGCGCGTCGTCAGCCACTCCGCCAGGTAAAGGCTCGTCGCCCCCGGCGGCAGCACCACCGCCACCGTCACGACTCCCGAATACGGGCTGCACCCGACGAAATTGCAGGCCCTCACCCGATACGCATAGCTGCCCTTGCCACGGCTGGCGCCAAAGCTGTTCGCAGCGCCGTTGTGCACCACCGTCCAGCCACCACCGTTGGCACTCTCTTCCAGCACGAAGCTCTCGCTGTTGGCGGGCACCGACCAGCTCAGGCTGTACTGCGGCACGTTGACCAGGCCCGGCGCACTGATCACCGGCTCGATGGCCGGCGGCCCGATCACCGCCACCGATGCCGTGCCCGACCACGGACCGCAGCCGGCGCCATTGCAGGCGGCAACGCGGTAGCCGTAGTTGCCGACACCGCGTGCCGCAGTGGCGTAGGAGCCGGCATCACCGTCGAACAGCGTCACCCATCCGCCACCATTGCTGCTTTCCTGCAGCGTGTAGCGCGTGGCGCCGGCCACCCCGTTCCAGCCAATGCCGATGCTGCCTGGTGCGGAACGTGCCGGCGCCGAAATTCCCGGCGCGCCCTCAGGCGGATACACCACGGTCACCGCCGCACTGGCGCTGTAGGCGGTGCATCCCACCGGATTGCAGGCGCGGACACGATAGCCGTAGCTGCCCGCGCCCTTGCCGCTGAAGTCCCTGGATTGACCCGCGGCATTGTGCACCTGGGTCCAGGCGCCACCATTGGCGCTCTCCTCCAGCTCATAACGCTCGGCACCGGACGCCACAGACCAGCTCACGCCGTAACTTCCATTGAAGGCCGTCGCCGGCACGCTCAGGGCCGGCACCGTGGACGGCGCCAGCGCCACCGCAACCGAAGCGACGTTGCTCCACTCGCCGCACACCGCGCGGCAACCGCGCACGCGGAACTGGTAGGTACCCGTCGCCAGGCCGGTGCTGGTGAACGATTGCGCCGCGCCGTCGAAGACGGTGCTCCAGGCACCGGCCAGCGCACGCTGCAGTTCATAGCGGTTGGCCCCGCCGGCCGGGCTCCAGGTCAGGTTCACGCTGCCTTCGGTGGTGTAGCCGGGCGCGCTCAGCGCAGGCACCGCGGGGGCTGCTGCGCCATGCACCTGGGCCACCAGGCTGCCGGACAGGTACAGGTAGTCGGTCTGCTTGCCGGTGCGCTCATTGCGCTGGAAACGCAGCACGCCGCCGTTGTCGTAGAACGAGTAGATTGCGCCCTTCCCGCTGGCGCTGGCCTTCACCCGGCGACCATGGGCGTCGTACTCGTAGCTCTCCGCCGCGCCCGCATCTCGCAGGCGATTGCCATAGTCGAACGAGAATGCCTGACCGTTGCGGACCGACAGGTTGCCCTGCACGTCGTAACCCAGGCCGGTCACGGTCGCCCCCGTCCCGGTTTCGATCACGTTGACCAGGCGATTGCTCGGATCGAAGTAGTGCGTACGGTCACGGCTGCCGACCCTGGCACGGCGCAGGTTGTCCAGTGCGTCGTACTCGTACAGTGCATTGCCGAAGCCCGGCGCGGTCACCGTACGCAACCGGTCCAGGCCGTCATAGGTCATGTCACGGTTGCCGGGTGCGCCCGGCAGCCCGTCGGAGATGGCCATCACATTGCCACCGGCATCGTAATCGTAGCTGTCATCGAGCACCGCGGCCGCAGCGGTGGCATCGCGACTGCGCTCCGGCAGGCCACGGGCATTCTGGGTCAGGGTATGTGCGATGCCGTTGCCGTAAACGAATCGCGCCAGCGCGCCATTGGCAAAATAGCTGGCGCTGTTTGCGTAACCGCCGACCGCTGTAGCCCGCCCCAGCGCATCCGGGGCATAGCTGACGACGCGTCCCCCCGGGTAAGTGTTGCTGGCCAGCGTGCCGTTGGCATCGTAGCCGTACGCCAGACTCAGGTTGCCCAGATCCGGATGCTGCAGCGTCTCGCTGCGGAGCAGGCGTCGGCGATTGTATTGATAGCGGTTGACGACCATCGGCCGGGCCGGGTCGTTCTGCGTACTGATTTCCGCGGGCAAGGCATCCGGGGTGTAGGACCAGCGCTGGTTTCCGCGCCCATCCGGGAACGTCAGGGTCGACAGTCGATTGGCGGCATCGTAGCTGCGCGCCACCACACGGCCGCTGGCAAAGGCCTCACTGCGATTGCAGTCGGCGGCGCTGTTCAGGCCGGTCCCGGCTGCGGACCACAGCACGTTGCCGGCCGCATCATAGTCCTGCACCGTCGCGCCGGTTTCCGGTTCGATGGTCTTGCACAGCTGCTGGTAACCGTCATAGACGTAGCGGCGGGTCAACGCCTGGCTGCCATCGGCCGTGCGGCGGGTGATCGCCAACGGCTTGCCAAGCGTGTCACGCTGGATCTCGGTCACCACGCCTTCCGGATGCTGCAATGTCAGTGGCATCTCGTAGCTGGGCTGATCGTAGGCGAGATGCCGCGTGGTGGTGGCCTGCCCGCGCGGGTTGGTCACCTTCACCGACAGGTTGCCCACATACTCGGTGCGCGTTGCCAGATCGCCCAGTTCGGACGATTGGCTGACTACCACCGGCCGGCCCAACGCATCGTACTGCGTCGTGGTGCCCGTCATTGCTGCATTGATGTCGGTGAGCTGTCGCGTGGGGTACGACGCAAACACCGTCTTGCCACTGCTGTCGTAGCGGGTCACCACCGCGCTGTCGAGCGCGTTGTTGGCATTCTCGGTAACCAGTACCGGACGGAACATGGCGTCCAGATAGGTGTCGGTACGGCGTCCGCCCTGGGTACGGGAGTGCTTCCACGCACCGGCCGGCACACCCAGCTGGGCACCGCCCAGCCGCTGCAGGTCCATGGTCACACCGTTCCAGTTCACTTCATCGCCACCCGGGAACTGCTGGCTGCGCAGCCGCCCCATGCTGTCGTAGCTGAAGCTGGTTGTTGCGCCGACTTCATCGGTCAGTGAAGCGATCCAACCATTGTCATCGACGGCAACGGTACGCACTGCGCCATTGGGCGCCTCGGGTGTGGCTGGCATGCGCAGCTGCTGCGGGATGCCGCGCTTCCATCCAGACAGGTGACTGGTATTGCCACGGCCGTCGGCCACCGATGCCACCGTACCGTCAGCTGCATAGGTCACCTGCTGCGCCAAGCGGCCGAATGCATAAGCGCGCAGCGGCAGCGCATTGGCCGGGTCGAACTCGGTGCGCGACTCCTCGATGCCGTTGAGCAGGCTGCGTGCCACCTGGCCATTCACCCACAAGGCGGCATTGTCGTAATAGCCGGTCGTCCGGGTTCGGCTCTGGCCGGCAGAATTTCCTTCGTCCACCGTGACCTCGCGGACGAAGGCATCAAAGGCCTGTACGGTGCGGATGAACTGCACGCCATCCTGGTTCACGACCGTACTCTGCACCGGCCGATTCAGATGTTCCCCAAGTTCGGTCGCCCCGTACTTGAGATTCCGCCCCGCCTCACGCGGAAACGGTGCATTGGCAATCTGCGCGTCCGGGTAATAGTTGTTGCGCTCCGTGCGGACCACAGTGCCGCCAGCGCTGGTACTGGTCGACAGCAGCAGACCGTCGTTGTAGCCGACTTCCTTGCCGAATTCGTATGTCCGGATGACCCCATCGGGCAGGGTTTCAATCGTTATCTTCGGTTCCGCCTGCCCGACCGGGATCGCTGGCCAGCCCGCCTGGTCAACCCGCCTGTCGTACTCCCAAGCCAGGTTGGTGTACTGATAGCTCCATTGCGCCGTGGGCATCGCCGGACCGCTTATCCGCTTTGCCACCAGCGACATCGCGTCGCGGTAGATGGGCGTGAGGTTCCACCCATCGGCCAGCAGCTGGTCGTCGCCGGACGTCTGGCAATTGAATGGCACGTTCTTGCGCCCATGCCGGAAGGGTCGGAACACGAAGGTTCCGACGGCTCCAGAGGGATGGGTGATGGACGCCGCCACTTCGGTCTGCACGATCTTGTTCGTCTTCGCGCACAACGCCGGCGCTTCCATGTAGGCCCAGACGTCCTGCCCGGTGTACTCCTGGTACTTCTTCGTCACATTGACCGGAGGCAGGTCATAGCTCCAGGCAGTGCCATCGGGCAGCGTGACCGATTGCAGCGTTCCCGCCGGCGTATAGCCGTAGGTCCAGGTACGGCCCCCCGCCAGCGCCGTTGCGATGCGCCCCTGCGAGTCATAGGTCAGGCTGATGCTGCGCCCGTCGCTGGCGATGATGCGATCCAGGCGCCCGCCGCTCCACTCATAGCGGACCCAGTTGCCGAATCGGTCGACGACCTGCGACGGATAGAGGAAGACCTTCTTCCGCTGCAGCGTCGAATGGGTGATGGTGTCGTAGGGCTGCATGACAGCCGGGTCGTTGTGGCGCGCCACCATCCAGTCGAAGTAGTACTTGGTTCCGTCCGGCGCATGCCCCAGGAAGCCTTCGCCCGGCTGGCCGCTCTTGAGGGAACTGAGGCAGGAGAAGAACCATCCGCCCTTGGTATTCCACGGGGCGGGCATGCCGAGTTGTGGGATGGGCTGGCGCGCATCTCCGCTGCCGGCAAGAACCGTTTCACCGCCGCCGCCAGGCAGTGACAACCGCACTCCTTCCCAATAGGTATGGGGTGCGAACACGGTCGTCTGGGTATGCTTGTAGTTCCATACATCCAGTGCCGGAGGTGCGGAGACGGTCGAGCAACGCGCGCTCGGTGTCCAATGACCTGCCACCGCCGTTTCCGGCTGATCTCCGTAGGTGCCCGAAAGCGACGGTATGTCCAGCGTCCAGTTTCCGTACTCGTTGTCGTTTGCGCTGCCGCCGATATCCCCATAGCTGCGGCCCAGCGACACCGCCAGGCCACCGTTGCCGGGAATGGAGATATCGGTGGCACTGAAACTGACAGAGCCGTCATAGAGGTTGACCTTCTCGCCGAAGATGTCTCCCTTCAGCGGCTCGACCAGATCGCCGTATTTCAGCCGCTTGTCGTATTCCTGGCGCCAGGTGGGAACGATCTGGGCAGAGGCCAGTGCCGGCGCCAGCGACAGGGCCGTCACCATCAGCAGCAGCGAAGACCTGATCGGGCCGGCATGGCGCGAGCGGAGCGTGATGCGGAACCGCATGGGGATCCTCCTTGGATCGTCCGTCCTTGAAAGCGCGCACAGACAGCAGGACCTGTCCCCTGGGCAGCGCGATCTACACCCATTTATGAATCAAACATGAAGATCGCGTCAAGACGACATTCACGACAGGATCGGCAAACAGCCTGGGGACATCCGCCGCTCCGGTCCGAGCCCCGACACTGGACCTGCGCCGCTGCAGCCGTGCCCCATCTAGAATGCCCGCATGACCACCCTGACCTACCGTGCCGCCACGCCGGCCGACATCCCCGCCCTGATCGCCCTCGTCACTTCGGCCTACCGGGGTGACGCCAGCCGTGCCGGCTGGACCACCGAAGCCGACCTGCTGGACGGCGCCCGCATCGACGCCGAAGGCATCCAGGCCGACCTCGACCGCCCCCGCTCGACCATCCTGCTGGCCGAACGCGAGGGCCGGCTGGTGGCCTGCGCCCACGTCGCCGATGTCGACGGCAAGGGCTACTTCGGCATGTTCTCGGTCGACCCGGCCCAGCAGGGCGGCGGCGTCGGCAAGCAGCTGATGGATGCGGCCGAAGCGCACGCCGCGCGCGAATGGAACGTGCCGGTGATGCAGATGACCGTGATCGACGTGCGCGACGAGCTGATCGCCTTCTACGAGCGCCGCGGCTACCAGCGCACCGGCATCAAGAAGCCGTTCCCGTATGGCGACGAACGCTTCGGCATCCCCAAGCGCGACGACCTGCGCTTCGAGATCCTGGAGAAGCCGCTGGCCGGAGCCACCGCGTGAGCGAGGCCTGGACCTTCGTCTGTGCCGGCGCCGAACTGCTGCCGGGTGAAATGAAGAGCGTGTTCGACGAAGTGACCGGCACCCCGATCGTGGTGTTCAACCTCGACGGCGAGCTGTATGCATTGGAAGACCAGTGCACGCATGAAGAGTTCGAGCTGTCCTCGGGCGAGTTCAACACCACCGAGGGCAGCGTGGAGTGCGTGCTGCACGGCGCGCGCTTCGACGTGCGTGATGGCCGCGCCCTGTGCGCCCCGGCCTACACCCCGGTGCCCAAGTTCCCGGTGAAGCGCGAACACGACGCCATCTGGACCCGCGACGACCGCGACTGAGTCCGCCACACCCCGGGGCAGCCAACCCACGGGGCGGGGCTACCGGAAGCGGCTGAGCGCCCGTTCAGGGCCTTGCAGGGCCATCCTGACAGCCCGCCTCAGCGCGCACATGCGAATCATTATCGTTGATGTTATTCTACGTAACATCTTCGTAACGACTCCGCCTCCGCGCCATGGCTTCGCCCGCGCCCGCCGCCGCGCTGTGCCAGCTCGCCCGCCAAGGGTGGCCGCTGCTCGTGGCCGCGCTGCTGACGCTGGTGCTGGGTTGGTCGGCACTGCACGAAGGGCGTGGTACGTCAACCGCCGCCATGCCCACGGTACACGCCCAGGGTGCCGCGCCCGCGTCTCCGCCACATGCACTGCCGCACGAACAGGCGATGCACCGCGCTGAGTCCGAACCTGATGGCAGTCGCAGCGACAAGCCAGCGGTGCTGCGACGGCTCTGCCTGCAATACCCACGGCGCGCCCCTGCGGACGCTCCGGCGACGGTGACACCGGCTCCTGCGGTGCACGCGCCGGACCGACGCCAGCCCCCCTCACAGGCACCGCCCCTGCTGCTGGCCTGACGCTCTGCTGCGCGCTGCGCAGTCGTTTCCGCACGTTCCCCCTTTCGCTCCATGCCCTACTGCCGCGCCGCCTGCGTCGGCCGCCCCTTCCTGTTCCCTCTCTGCAGACGCCCATGAAACCGATCAAGAGCCGCAAGCACGCTTCTCCGCTTCGTACCCTGCCGTTGGCCACCGCCAGTCTTGCCGCCGGCCTCGGCCTGGCGGCCCTTCCCGCGCTGGCCCACGCCGAGGCCGGCGACAACGCGCGCACCCTGGACAAGATCGATGTGCACGCCACCCGCGGCTACAAGGCCGACAAGGTGGCCTCGCCGAAGTTCACCCAGCGTCTGCAGGACACCCCGCAGACCATCCAGGTGATCACCAGCGACCTGTTCAACCAGCAGGGCGCCACCACGCTGACCGAAGCGCTGCGCAACAGCCCCGGCGTGGGCACCTTCTATGCTGGTGAGAACGGCAACACCACCACCGGCGACGCGCTGTTCATGCGTGGCTTTGACACCTCCAACAGTCTGTATGTGGACGGTGTGCGCGACCTGGGCTCGATCTCGCGCGATGTGTTCAACATCGAACAGGTGGAGGTGACCAAGGGCCCGGCAGGTACCGACAACGGCCGCTCGGCACCGACCGGTGCCATCAACCTGGTCAGCAAGCAGGCCAACCTGCAGGACGCTACCTCGGCCAGCGTTTCGCTGGGCAGCGACCAGCAACGCCGTACCACCGCCGACTGGAACCAGTCGCTGGGTGCGACCAGCGCGCTGCGCATCAACGGCATGTGGCAGGACAGCGGCCAGCCCGGTCGCGACCACGTGCAGAACAAGCGCTGGGGCATCGCGCCGTCGCTGGCCTTCGGCCTGGGCACCGCCACCCGCTACTACCTCAACCTGCTCTATGTGAAGCAGGACAACGTGCCCGACGGCGGCGTGCCGACCCTGGGCCTGCCTGGCTGGACCCCGCAGCCGACGCTGGAAGCGCTGGCCGGCCGTCCGGTAGACCCGGAAAACTTCTACGGCACCCATGCCGACCACGATGATGTGACCGCGCAGATGGCCACGTTCCGCTTCGAGCACGACTTCAACGACAGCGTGCGCCTGACCAATACCGCACGCTGGGGCCGCACCGAACAGGACTATCTGCTCACCGCCTTCATGGGCACCGGTGTGCGTGGTGCGAATGGGCGTCCGACCGGCAACATCACTTACATCAACCCGGCAGACCTTGCAACCTACACCATTGCGCGCAGCCTGCCGACCTTCAAGGATCAGCGCAACACCATCCTCACCGATCAGTTGAACCTGCGCGCGGACTTCTCCACCGGCGCGGTAGGCCATGCACTGAGTGCCGGCCTGGAATTCACCCGCGAAGAACTGGACAGCTACGGCCAGGCCGCCACCGGTGGCAGCAGCTGGCCGGCTGCCAACCTGTACGACCCCAACTGGAACGTCACTGGCCTGAACTGGGCGCACAACGGCGCCGATGCCCACGGCAAGACCACCACCTCGGCGATCTACCTGTTCGACACGCTGTCCTTCGGCGAGAGCTTCCTGCTGACCGCAGGCGTGCGTGCCGATCATTACAAGACCGAGTACGCCAGCGCCTCGGTCTGTGGCGGCCGCGGCGGCCCAGTGTGTGGCAGCAACCCCACCGGCACCGTGCTGCGCAACCCGACGCTGGACGCGTCCGATACCCTGCTGAACTGGAAGCTGGGCGCGCTGTACAAGGTGGGTGAAACGGTCAGCGTGTACGCCAACTACGCGCTTTCCCAGCAACCGCCGGGCGGTGCCAACTTCCAGCTGAGCAGCTCGGCCAGCAGCGCCGACAACCCCAAGCTGGACCCGCAGAAGGCCAAGACCTTCGAGGTGGGCAGCAAGTGGGCCTTCATGGAGGATGCGCTGGCGGTAAACCTGGCGCTGTTCCAGACCGATGTGGAAAACGAAATCAATACCACCGTGCTGGACGACGCCGGCAACCCCACCCAGACCGGCAGCAAACGGGTGAAGGGTGTTGAGCTGTCTGCCGTGGGCCGCGTGTCCGAGAACTGGTCGATCAGCGCAGGCTACAGCCACTTGAACACCGATGTGAAGGATGGTGCCAAGGTGGCCGCCGATGGCACCAACAACCTGGTCTATACCCCGGACGATACCTTCACCGGCTGGACCAGCTACGTGCTGCCGCATGGCATTACCCTGGGCGGCGGCGTGCGCTATGCCGCCGGCATGCACCGCGGTACCGACGGCGCCGTCGGCACGCCGGCATTCACCAAGTCCTACACGGTGTACGACGCCATGGTCTCGTGGGCGGTGAACGATCACGTGTCGCTGCGCTTGAACGGCTACAACCTGTTCGACAAGCAGTACGTGGCCAGCATCAACAAGAGCGGCTACCGTTACACCCCGGGCGCACCGCGCACTTTCCTGCTCAGCGCGGACATCCGCTTCTGATGGCAAGACGCGGGGGAGCCCGTCTCCCCCGCGCATCACAGAGGAACCACCATGCTGCTGCACATACCCAACGTGCTCGCCCCGGAAGAGGTGGCACAGATGCGCCAGCGGCTGGATCCGGCCGATTGGGCCGACGGTCGCGAGACCGTCGGCGCGCAGGGTGCGCAGGTCAAGCACAACCAGCAACTGCCCGATGCCTCGCCGCTGAAGGCAGAACTCGGGCAGCGCATACTCGCCGCACTGGGTCGCAGCCCGTTGTTCTTCGCTGCCGCTCTGCCGCTGAAGGTCCTGCCACCCCGCTTCAACCGCTACAGCGGCGGTGGCACCTATGGCTTCCACGTCGATGGCGCGGTGATGAACCTGGCCAACGGCGAGCAGCTGCGTTCGGACATCTCCTGCACCTTGTTCCTGTCCGCGCCCGAAGAGTACGAGGGCGGCGAGCTGGTCATCAGCGATACCTACGGCGAGCACGAGGTGAAGCTGCCGGCCGGCGACCTGATCGTGTACCCGTCCAGCAGCCTGCACAAGGTCAATCCGGTCACCCGTGGCGCGCGCGTGGCCTCGTTCTTCTGGGTGCAGAGCATGGTCCGCGACGACGTGCAGCGCCGCCTGCTGTGGGAAATGGACGGCTCGATCGAACGCCTGCGGCAGACCGGCGGCGACGCCGAGGCGGTGCTGCAGCTGACCGGCGTGTACCACAACCTGCTGCGCCGCTGGAGCGAAGTCTGAGGCGGACACGGCCGGGCCTGCGACATCTTGGCAATCATTCTCATTTGCAACCGCTAACCGCTCTCATTACAATCTCGCCCCGTTGATGCCGGCCCCTGCCGGCAGACGTCCGGGGATTCCTGCTTGCTGCGCCCGCTTCGCCCTCGCCCACTCATCCATCGCAAGATGGGCACCGCCATGCGCGGCCAGCGTCCTGCGCTGGCCAGCCTGTTGGCGTGGGTGGCGATGCTGGCGTTGCTGCTAGGCACGCTGCCGCTGCTGCCGCATTCGCCGGCGCCGATGACCGTGCAGGTGCCGCTGGAAGAGCGCGGCGGCGAAGGCCCGCTGCAGGAAGAAGCACCGGCCAAGCTGCGCCGCTGTGCCGCTGCCCCGGTAAAAGCGGCCGAGAAGTCACCTCCGCCGTTGCTGCTGGCCAGCCAGTGGCTGCGCACTGAACTCGAACTCGTTCCCGCCACGCCGGCCATGCCCGGCGTGCGCCCGGACTGGCCACTGGCCGCTCCGGATACGCCCTGGGCCGATGCGCCCGGGCGCCGCCAGCAACGCGGCCAGGCGCCGCCGCTCGCCTGATCCACGGCCTGGGGTGACCGCGTGCGCGGTCACCTGCGCGCGCCGCTGCCTGCTTCATTCCCGTCTGCTCCATCCCTGCTGCCCCTGACCGGGCCTTCCGTGCCTGCCGCGCCCTTCGCGCATGGCAATGCACCACCCTGCATCCTTCGAGGTAACTGCCATGGCCCAGCGCCATCGTGTCCGTTCGTCCCTGTCCCGCCCCCTGCTGACCAGCGCCGTGCTGGTGGCCCTTTCCGCCCCCGCCTTCGCCCACGGTGACGCCGCCGGTGCACCGCAGACGCTGGACAAGGTGGTGGTCACCGCGTCCGGCTTCGAACAGAAAGTGATCGATGCACCGGCCAGCATCAGCGTGGTCAGCCGCGAGGAACTGAGCAAGCGTCCCTACACCAACCTGGTCGATGCATTGCGCGACGTCGAAGGCATCGACGTCGGCCTGGAAGCGACCGACAAGAACGGCCGCGCCACCATCTCGATGCGCGGCCTGCCCTCCGAGTACACCCTGGTGCTGATCGATGGCCGCCGCCAGAGCAACGTCGGCCAGCTGTACCCGAACAACTTCGGCGGTGGCCAGTTCGCCTACCTGCCGCCGCTGGATGCCATCGAGCGCATCGAAGTGGTACGCGGCCCGATGTCCACGCTGTACGGCTCGGATGCGATGGGCGGCGTCATCAACATCATCACCCGCCGCAACCAGGACAGCTGGCATGGCGCGCTCACCCAGGGCTTCACCGTGCAGCAGGACGACCAGTTCGGCGATGCACGCACCACCGACCTGTACCTCAGCGGCCCGCTGCTGAAGGATCGCCTCAGCCTGGCGGTGCGCGGCAGCTACTACGACGCCAAGGCATCGAACCCGGAATGGGAGGCGCTGACCCTGCCCGATGGCACGCTGTGGGAGCGCAGCATCGGCTTCGGTGGCGGTGGCAAGTCGGTGGCCAACACCAACTGGAACACCGGCGTGCGCCTGGATTTCCGCGTCAACGATGACCACGAGCTGTGGCTGGACTACGACGTGTCGCGGCAGAAGTACGACAACAGCGAAGGCCAGACCGGCACGCTGGACAGCCTGGCCAGCCTGTGGCGCGTCGGCAACGCGGTCATTCCCAACCCGAACGGCAGCGGCACGGTCACCCGCCGCGTGGTGCAGCCGCGCGTGGGCTACACCGCCTACCAGCGCTACGAGCGCGACCAGCTGTCGCTGACCCACCAGGGCCGTTACAGCTTCGGCACCTGGCAGACCTCGCTGACCCACAGCAAGAGCAGCAACCTGGGCCGCTCGCTGCCGCTGACCCTGGACGAACGCGCCAACCTGCAGACGCTGTGGAATGACGTCTGCCGTCGCACCGGCGCCGCCAACAACTGCGCGGCCGGGCGTGGCAATGCACTGGCCGCCCTCAACCCGAGCGAAATGGCACGCCTGCAGGCGTTCCTGCCGCGTCCGCTGCGCACCATGGAACTGGAAGGCTACGTGCTCGACACCATGCTCGACCTCGACTTCGGCGCGCACAAGCTGACCGTCGGCGGCCAGTACAACGACACCGACATGATCGACGGCGTGTTCGGCATGGACGGTGCCGGCTACCGTAGCAACACGAAGCAGAAGCACCGCATGTGGGCGCTGTTCGCCGAGGACAACTGGGCACTGACCGACACCCTGACCGCCACCTTCGGCCTGCGCTACGACGACCACAACGTGTTCGGCAGCCATGTCAGCCCGCGCGGCTACCTGGTGTGGAATGCCAGCGATGCGTGGACCTTCAAGGGTGGCGTCAGCACCGGCTACAAGACCCCGCGTCCGGACCAGCTGTTCCCGGGCATCACCGGTTTTGGTGGCCAGGGCGTGCTGCCGCTGGTCGGCTCGCCCAACCTGAAGCCGGAGACCAGCACCAACTACGAGCTGGCCGCGTACTACGAAGGCCAGCGCTGGGGCTTCAACGTCACCGGCTTCATCAACAAGTTCGAGGACAAGATCGCCAGCGGCGGCACCTTCCCGAACTGCGAAGTGGCGCCGGCCGGCAGCGGCTACTGCGTGGACATCGGCCCGGGCTGGGCGGCGCTGGGCTACAGCACCTTCACCCAGAGCGTGAACATCGACAAGGCCGAGACCCGTGGCGCCGAGCTCGCCGCGCACGTCGACCTGCTCGACACCCTGCAGCTGCGTGGCAACTACACCTGGACCAAGAGCGAGCAGACCAGCGGTCCCGACAAGGGACGCCCGATCGCAGGCACCACGCCGGCAAAGCACATGGCCAACGCCAGCCTCAACTGGCAGATCAACGAGGCCATCAGCCTGTCGTTGATCGGCGAGGGCCGCTACGACCGCTACCGCGACACCCTGCTCGACGCCAATGGCGTCAGCCAAACCCGTTACTACGAGGACTACACCATCTTCCACCTCGGTGGCAGCTGGCAGGCCACGCCGTGGCTGACGGTGAACGCACGGGTCAACAACCTGTTCGACAAGAACTTCGTCTCGCAGTCGTGCCTGCTGATCAGCCCGAGCGAGTTCAACTGCGTGGACGACTACGCGACCAAGGACCAGCGCCGCAGCTACTGGATCTCGCTCAACGCGAAGTTCTGACCGCCGCGCACCGGTAGTGCCGGCCGCTGGCCGGCATCGCCTTGGCCCGGTGGGTGCCGACCCTGGTCGGCACCGCTCCCAGGGATACAGAACGACACGCAATTGCGAGCTATTCTCATCAATGATGTAATGAGCAGTCCCCATCCGCCCCGAACCGTGCCGTGAGCCGTCCTGCTTCTTCCACCGTGCAGCAGCAACAGAGCCGTGGCTTCTGGCTGCGTACGCTGCACCAGTGGCACTGGATCAGCTCGGCGTTGTGCCTGATCGGCATGCTGTTGTTCGCGGTGACCGGCCTGACCCTCAACCATGCGGCGAAGATCGAGGCCAAGCCCGAGGTGCAGAACCAGCACCTGGAACTGCCGGCCGAGCTGCTGGGCCAGCTGGGCACGCGCGAGGACGGCAACGCGCCGATCCCGCGCCCGGCCCGGCAATGGCTGGACACCCAGCTGGGCATCGCCATTGGCGGGCGCCCGGCCGAGTGGTCGGCCGAGGAGATCTACCTGTCGCTGCCGCGCCCCGGTGGCGACGCCTGGCTGAGCATCGATCGCGAAACCGGCGCGGTGGAGTACGAATCAACCTCGCGCGGCGTGGTCTCCTACCTCAACGACCTGCACAAGGGCCGCAACGCGGGCCCGGCATGGGGCTGGTTCCTGGACCTGTTCGCCGTGGCCTGCCTGGTGTTCTGCATCACCGGCCTGTTCCTGCTGCACCTGCATGCGCGGCAGCGGCGCATGACCTGGCCGCTGGTCGGCCTCGGCCTGATGATTCCGCTGCTGATCGCCCTGCTGCTGATCCACTGACTTTTCCCTCGTTCCCGGAGCCGCTCCATGCGCGTCACCCTGACCATCGCCCTCAGCGGCCTGCTGGCCACCTCGCCGGCCTACGCCGCCACCCTCGACATCAACGTCGAAGTGCCCAAGCTCAACGTGGCCGAGTATCACCGCCCGTATGTGGCGGTGTGGCTGGAAGGCGCCGACCAGAAGGTCGCGGCCAACCTGTCGGTCTGGTACCAGCAGACCAGCAACAGCGAAGGCCATGGCACCAAGTGGCTGCCCGACCTGCGCCAGTGGTGGCGCAAGAGCGGCCGCACCCTGCAGGTGCCGGTGGACGGTGTGACCGGCCCGACCCGCCCGGCCGGCAAGCACGCGCTGTCGTTCACCGACAAGCAGCCGGCGCTGAAGCAGCTGGCACCGGGCAACTACACCCTGGTGGTCGAAGCGGTGCGTGAAGTCGGCGGCCGTGAACTGCTGAAGATCCCCTTCACCTGGCCGGCCACCGCCGCGCAGAACGGCAAGGCGCAGGGCGCCACCGAACTGGGCCAGGTCACCCTCGCCGTCAAACCCTGAAAAAGGGACGGAGGGGATTAAGTCGTAATCCCCTCGCCCTTGTCGCACCACCCCGCATCCACTGGAGTCTTCCGCATGAAGCGCACGCTCGTCCTCGCCGCCGCCTTGGCCGCTGCCCTTCCCTTCTCCGCCCTGGCCCACAAGGCCTGGCTGCTGCCCTCGCAGACCGTGATCGCCGGCAATGCGCCGTGGATCACCGTCGACGGTGCGGTCTCCAACGACCTGTTCTACTTCAACCACGTGCCGCTGCGCCTGGAATCGCTGGTGATCACCGCCCCGGATGGCAGCACCGTGCAGCCGCAGAACGCGTCCACCGGCAAGTACCGCAGCGTGTTCGACCTCGAACTGAAGCAGCCGGGCACCTATCGCATCGCCTCGGTCAATGACGGCCTGTTCGCCACCTACGAGCAGAACGGCGAGCGCAAGCGCTGGCGCGGCAGCGTCGCCACCTTCGGCGAACTGCCGAAGGACGCAAAGAAGCTGGAAGTGAGCCAGTCGATCGGCCGCGTGGAAACCTTCGTCACCAACGGTGCGCCGAATGACACCGCACTGAAGCCAACCAACCGCGGCATCGAGCTGGTTGCCGTCGGCCACCCGAACGACCTGTTCGCCGGTGAGGAAGCCACCTTCCGCGTGCTGGTCGATGGCAAGCCGACCGCTGGCCTGGAGTTCGAGATCGTGCGTGGCGCCACCCGCTACCGCAATGCGCAGGACGAGCTGAAGCTGACCAGCGACGCCCAGGGTGAGATCAAGGTGACCTGGCCGGAAGCCGGCATGTACTGGCTGGAAACCGCCACCGAAGACAAGAAGACCTCGGTGAAGCAGGCCGCCAAGCGCCGCCTGAGCTACGTCGCCACGCTGGAAGTGCTGCCGCAGTAATGATGCGGATCGCGATGCCGGGCCAGCCCCGGCATCGCGCCTGCGCACCACCATGACCGATACCCCGCTCGATATCGCCCGCCTCGGTGGCACCACCATGGGCACCACCTGGAGTGTGTCGCTGGTCGCGTCGCGCCAGCGCGACCTGCACCCGCTGCATGCTGGCATCCAGGCGCGGCTGGACGAGGTGGTCGCGCAGATGAGCACCTGGGAATCCGGCTCGGACCTCAGCCGCTACAACCGCGCCGAGGCCGGCCAGTGGTGCACGCTGCCGGGCGAGACGCGCCAGGTGCTGGCCTGCGCACAGGCCATCGCGGCGGCCAGTGACGGCGCCTTCGACCCCACCCTTGGCCCGTTGGTTGCACTGTGGGGTTTCGGTGCGCATGCCGGTGAACGCCGACAACCCGATGCCGCCACCCTGCAGGCCACGCGCGACCGCTGTGGTTGGCAGCGCCTGCAGTGGCAGGACGATGCGCTGCTGCAGCCGGGCGGGCTGGAACTGGATCTCTCTGCGATCGCCAAGGGCTTCGGCGTCGATCACGTCGCCGCCTGGCTGCGTGCACAAGGCATCGCGGCGGCGCTGATCGAAGTCGGCGGCGAGCTGGCGGGTTACGGCCGCAAGCCCGACGGCCAGCCATGGCGCGTGCTGGTGGAATCGGCGCCGGAAGAAGATGCGCACACCGGGACCCCGCCACGCGTACTCGCGCTGGACGGGCTTGCGGTGGCCACTTCGGGTGATCGCTGGCACCAGTACCAGGCCGATGGCCAGGCCTACAGCCACAGCCTCGACCCGCGTACCGGCATGCCGGTGCACCAAGTTGCAGCGGCGGTGACCGTGGTCGCCGACGACGCGATGCATGCCGATGCCTGGGCCACAGCACTGACCGTGCTCGGCCGCGAGCGCGGCATGGCACTGGCCGAACGCGAGGGGCTGGCCGTGCGCTACCTGCAACGCACAGCAGACGGCCCGCGCGAATTCCTCAGCAGCGCCTTCCAGCGCCTGCTCGACGAGCAGGATGCATGAGCGCACGGCCGTCGCGCGCGTGGCTCGGCAACGCCCTCGTCCTGCTCATGCTGGCGCTGATCGGTTGGGCGTTGCTGCGACTGCACCTGGGCGAGGCCTGGTGGCAGGGTGCGCCGCCGATACGGCAAACGCAGATCGCGCTGATCGCCACGGCGCTGTACGCACTGGCCTGCGCTGCGTTGTGGTGGCGTGGCCGCCCGCGCGACGACGCCCCATCGGGCGATACCGCGCCGATCCTGCTGGTCTGGGCCAGCCAGACCGGATTCGCCCGCGAACTGGCCGAACGCAGTGCCGACGCCCTGCGCGGTGCCGGCGTGCCGGTGCGTGTGCGCGGGCTGCACGAAGTAGACGCCTCACTGCTCACGGGGAGCCCGCGTGCATTGTTCATTGCCAGCACCACAGGAGAAGGCGACCCGCCCGATCACGCGCTGCAGTTCCTGCGCGGTGTGATGGCCTCGCCGCCGTCGCTGCAGCACCTGCAGTACGGCGTGCTCGCACTGGGCGATCGCAGCTATGGGCACTTCTGTGGATTCGGCCATCAACTGGACCAGTGGCTGCGCCAGCACGGTGCGCATCCGCTGTTCGATGCGATCGAAGTCGACAACGCCGATCCGGCCGCGCTGCGCCATTGGCAGCAGCTGCTGGGGCAGCTCGGCGGCGGCGCCAGTGAACTGCCCGACTGGAGCCCGGCCGAGTACCAGCCGTGGACGCTGCTGCAGCGCCAGCACCTGAACCCGGGCAGCCCCGGTGGCCCGGTGTACTGGCTGCGCCTGCAGCCACCCGCTGGCGCCGCTGTGCAGTGGCAGGCCGGCGACATCGCCGAGATCGGTCCGCAGCACGCTCGCCACAGCGCGCGCGCGTGGCTGGATGCACAAGGCTTCAATGCGGACACCGTGCTGGACGACGGCCAGGCATTGCTTGCCCGCGTCGAACGCTCGCACCTGCCGTCACTGGTCCCTGCCGGGGATCTGCCTGCGTTGCTGGCCACCCTGCAGCCGCTGCCACATCGCGAGTACTCGATCGCCTCGGTCATGGCCGATGGCGCGGTGGAACTATTGCTGCGTCGCCAGCTGCGCGTCGATGGCACACCCGGCATCGGCAGCGGCTGGCTGTGCGACCACGCGGCCATCGGCGAACCGGTGCAGCTGCGTCTGCGCCGCAACGACAATTTCCATGGCGTCGCCGCCGATGTGCCGCTGCTGCTGATCGGCAACGGCACCGGCATCGCCGGTCTGCGCGCACATCTGCACCAACGCGCACGCAGTGGCGCGCGCCACACCTGGCTGCTGTTCGGCGAGCGCAGCGCCGCGCACGACTTCCACTTCAGGGAAGAGCTGCATGCGATGCAGGCCGATGGCACGCTGGCGCGGCTGGATACGGTGTTCAGCCGTGACGGCGGCACGCACCGTTATGTACAGGATCGGCTGCTGGCCGAAGCGGCAACACTGCGGCAGTGGATCAACGAAGGCGCGACGGTCCTGGTCTGCGGCAGCCTGCAGGGCATGGCGCCGGCAGTGGATGCGGTGATCGAGCAGGTGCTGGGTGTTGCCGGCAAGGAAGCGTTGCTGCTGGCCGGCCGTTACCGGCGCGATGTGTATTGAGGCCGCAGCCTTCTGGTGGGTGCGAACCTTGGTTCGCACCATGACACGGTGCCGGCGAGTCATGCCCCCGCCGCGCTGATCCGTATCGCCAGCAGTTCGCCACCGCCCTGCAACGCATGTCGCTGCCGCTCACCGGCTGACAACCACGCCGTATCTCCGGCCTGCAACGGCGGCAAGCCACTGTCAGCGCCAAACGCTGCCTGACCGGCCAGCAGGTGCAGCGCCCAGGCCACGCCCGGTTCGCAGAAGAAGAACATCGACCCCACCAGCGGCCGGTGCAACAGCTCGGCCTGCAGCAGATCGCGCTTCCACATCAGGTTGAAGTCATGGGTGGTGCCATCGACCAGTTCGCCATGCAGCGCTTCCTCACCCGCAAACCGCACGCGACCGTGCGGTGGCAGCACTTCGGCCACGCGGCCATCCTCGAAGCGAAGACGCACACCATTGCCCTGCAGCAACACCAGCTCGCGCTCCACACCGGGGAAGGCAGAGAACGCCGCATCCTGTTCGATCTCGGCCACCGACAGGCGCAACGCCCAGTCATCGCCTTGTGCCGGCAGGCGCAGGATCTCGCGGGTCCAGCCCAGGCCGTTGCGCCAGCGTTCGCGGCGATAGTCCAGGCTGGAAATCACCTGGCTCGGGGTGTGCAGCAAGGAGTCGATATTCATCGGCGCATTGCATCACGCCGCGCGCCGTCGTGCATCACCGCGTGGCGAGCGTGCCCTGGCCACCACACTCGCCACCCAGCAGCTGCGAATGCTTCAGCCAGTCCTGGTCGGGGTAGTAGGCGAACACCATCGTGCCGCCACGCAACGCATCGATCAGCGGCCTGGCCACCGACAGGCGCACGGCCGGGCAGCCGAGGCTGCGGCCAAGCCGTCCCTGCAGCTGCGCGGTGGCCGGGTTCACGTAGGGCGCACCGTGGATGACGATCGCGCGTTCGCGCGCACGGTCGTTGAAGCCCGGCTCCAACCCGGCCAGGCGCAGCGAATAGCCGTTGCCGCCCATGTAGGTCTCCTGCGCGGTGAACGCGCCGAGGCTGGACATGAAACTGCCGTCGCGATTGGAGAAATGCTCGGTGCGGTTGTCGCCGCTGTTGCGTCCGTGCGCCACCCATTCCTCGAACAGCAGGCGCTGATGGGCCAGGTCGAACACCCACAGCCGCGGCTCGGTGGACGGCCGCGAGTAGTCGATCACGCTGAGGCGATCACCATTGATGCCCAGCTCGGGCCGCTGCAACGCACAGCGCATGGCGTGCGCCGCCAGCTGCAACACGTGGCGGTCGGCCTTGGGCGCACTGCGCGACAGCAAGGCAGCCAGGTCATCGGCACTGGTGGCAAGGGCGGGCGTCTGTGCCAGCGCCGGGGCGCTGGCGGAGGTCGCCAGCAGGCCGAACGCGGCCAGCCGGCACAGGCGGGATGCAGTCATGTGCACAACGGGGAGGCTCAATTACCCTTCAGGGTGGACCCTGGCGGCTCGGATTCCAAGACCGGCTGCATTCCGGATTCAGCCGGGCTTGGGCGGACCGCCGGCAGCGAGGTAACCAGCAGGGTCGTGCCCGGCACCAGCACCTGGTACAGCTGGCGGGCGAAATCGGCCGGCAGCGCCATCGGCAGCGAGGGCGTGGCCAGCAGGTCCGGGGTGGCCTGGGCACGGTCCTGGCCCAGCAGCGGGTAGGCCGTCCACTGGTGCAGGCGCTGGTTCACATCCAGCGGGCTGGGGGTATCGCTGTAGCCCTGCCCCATCACGAACAGGGTGGTGCCCTGGAACGCCGGCAGGGCGTCGGCCTTCAGCGGCGACTCGCCGATCATCACGCCGTCGCGCAATACGTACAGGCGCTGGTCGTGCAGGCTGACCAGGATGCCGACCTGCCCGGCCGGGGCCGCGCTGTCGTTCCACCAGGCCTGCGCCGCCGCCCCGCCCTCGGTCTCCGGCAGGGCCTGGCCACGTGCGTTGACCGGTGCCAGCACCGAGGGATACGCCAGCGTCATTGGCGAGCTCTTGGCATCGGCCACCACCACGGTATCGCCGCGCTGGGTTTCGCTGAACAGCTTCTGCGCGAAGGCCTGCGGCAGGCGCACGCAGCCGTGCGAAGCCGGATGGCCAGGCAGGCTGCCGCCATGCAGGGCGATGCCATCCCAGGTCAACCGCTGCATGTAGGGCATCGGCGCGCTGTTGTAGAGGTTGGACCTGTGGTCCTTGTCCTTCTGCAGGATGGTGAACACACCGGTCGGTGTCTCGTGCCCGGCCTTGCCCGAGCTGATCGTGGTCAGGCCGATGGCAATGCCGTTGCGGTACACGTAGGCCCGCTGCTCATCCAGGCTGACCACCAGCACGATCGGGCCGGTCGGCGAGATTTCCGGATGCCACAGGAACTCGCCCGGCTTGAGGTCGGTCGGCCCGCGCACGTCTGCGGTGCGGGCGGCAGCAGCGGTCGGCTTGGCCGCCGGCGTCGGCGCAGCGGCGTGGGCCAGCAGCGGCAGGGCCAGCGCAAGGGCGAGCATCAGGGTCGTGGGGCGGCGCGGAAGCATCCAGCGGTGTCCTTTCCATGCGGAGCGGCCACCGTACACCATCGGCCCGTGGTGGCTGCGGCAAAACCGGGCGCCGGAAATGAAACTGCCCGGCGACACAGCCATGTGTCGTACCGGGCAATCGTTACGTCCTTGTCGGCCTGCTGCCGCCCCCTCGCATCCTGCGCTGTGGGGGTAGCGTTGCGTCCTGCACGCGGCCGCGTCTGTCCTGCTTGTATCTCAGCCCCTTCCACAGGTCTGTGATGCCACCATCCTGGTGATTGGTGCCGCGTCCTGCGGCGGTCGGTGGTCACGGCCATCCTGTCCGTGTCCGCTGAACCAGCCTCCTGCCGGTTCCGACGATTCCTGCTGTCAGCGCCTGGGTACGGTCCGCACCGGTACCGATCCGGGTACCGGATCCGCTGGCAACAGCCTGTTGCCTACGGTGATCCGCTGTCGATTCCGTTCGACGATTGCTTTCCCTATCCCCTTCACCTGCTTCAGGTCCTCGACGCGGTGAAACGGGCCGTGTCTGCGCCGGTGCTCGACGATCGCCTCGGCCTTGGCGGCTCCGACCATCGTCAATCCCTGCTGCAGCGCCTGTGCATCGGCGCGGTTGATATCGATCAGTTCGGCGGCATGTGCCCCCGCGATCCCCATCATCAGCACCAGTGCCCTCAACACGACAAACCAAGGCACGACGTGTATCTCCTTGTGGTTCTGGCCGCCCCGACCGGCATTCCCGTCGGTCGAAACAGTGTCCGTCAACACATGTGCACAGCCTATCGGTTTCCCGCATTTCCGTAAGCCAGCCAAATACCCGACGTGATGTAGGAAAAACCCTACCCCCAGCACAGGCGTAGAATGCGTGGATCAGCCCATGCAACCGGAGTTTCAGATGGACAGCGCCAAGCTCGGCCAATTCGTCAATGACAAGTGGGACAGCGAGATCGTCCCGCAATTGGTCGACTACATCCGCATTCCCAACAAGTCGCCGATGTTCGACGCCAATTGGGTGCAGAACGGCTACATGGAACAGGCAGTCACCCTGATGGAGAACTGGGCCAAGGCGCAGCAGCTGCCCGGCCTGAAGGTCGAGGTGGTGCGCCTGGAAGGCCGTACCCCGCTGATCTTCCTGGAAATTCCGGCCACCGGCGGCGAAACCGGCGACGACACCATCCTGCTCTACGGCCACCTCGACAAGCAGCCGGAAATGACCGGCTGGGACGACGACCTCGGCCCGTGGACCCCGGTCCTGCGCGGCGACAAGCTTTACGGCCGTGGCGGCGCCGACGACGGCTACGCCATCTTCGGCTCGCTGGCCGCCGTGCTGGCGCTGCAGGCCCAGGGCCTGCCGCACGCCCGCTGCGTGGTGCTTATTGAAGCCTGTGAAGAATCGGGCAGCTACGACCTGCCGGCCTACGTCGACCACCTGGCCGACCGCATCGGCAAGCCGTCGCTGGTGGTCTGCCTGGATTCGGGCTGTGCCAACTACGACCAGCTGTGGTGCACCACTTCGCTGCGCGGCCTGACCGGCGGCAACTTCACCGTGAAGGTGCTCAACGAGGGCGTGCATTCCGGCGATGCCTCCGGCGTGATCCCGTCCAGCTTCCGCCTGCTGCGCCAGATCCTGTCGCGCATCGAGGATCAGGACACCGGCCGCATCCTGATCGACGGCATGAACGTGGACATCCCGGCCGAGCGGTTGCAGCAGGCCAAGCGCGCCGCCGAAGTGGTCGATACCGAGATCTTCGAGAAGTTCCCGATGGTCGACGGCCTGCGCCCGATGAACGAAGACCTGACCGAGCTGGTGCTCAACCGCACCTGGCGCCCGGCGCTGTCGGTCACCGGCGTGGGCGGCATGCCGCCGCTGGAATCGGCCGGCAACGTGCTGCGCCCGCAGACCTCGGTGAAGCTGTCGCTGCGCCTGCCGCCGACCGCCGATGGCAAGACCTGCGGCGAACTGCTGAAGGAAGCCCTGCTGCGCGATCCGCCGAACGGCGCCCACGTCACCCTGGACCTGGAGAAGGCCTCCACCGGCTGGAACGCTCCGGCCATGGCACCGTGGCTGACCCAGGCCATCGACGATGCCAGCCAGGCCTTCTTCGGCAAGCCGGCGATGTACATGGGCGAAGGCGGCTCGATCCCGTTCATGGGAATGCTGGGCGAGAAGTTCCCGGGCGCCCAGTTCATGATCACCGGCGTGCTCGGCCCGCACTCCAACGCGCATGGCCCGAACGAGTTCCTGCACATTCCGATGGGCAAGAAGGTCACCGCCTGCGTGTCCAAGGTGATCAGCGAGCACTACGCCGCCAGCCTGCGCGGCGAGACCAGCGGTTCGCCGGTGGCCGCTGACAGCGGCACCCGCCACGGCGACCACGGCTGCTGCTGATCCGGCACCCGTGACGGACGCAGCCTGGCCTTGCTAGGCTGCGTCCACCCCTAGCGGAACGCATGCACATGAATGGTCTGTTCGGCAGCAGCAGCTGGCTCTACATCATCCTGGTCGGCTTCTTCGTCGGCCTGCTTGGGCGCTTCTTCATGCCCGGCAACAACCGCATGGGCTGCCTGCTGACCATCGTGCTGGGCATTCTCGGTGCGCTGCTGGCCGGCTGGTTCGGCCAGTACATGGGCTGGTACGCCCCCGGTGAACCGGCCGGTTTCCTCGGTGCCGTGCTCGGCGCGATCGTCGTGCTGGCGATCCTGCGCCTGTTCAGCGGTCGTCGCTGACGCTGATTCCCCCTTCCCTTCTGTTCCCGACGTTGGCGCGCCAGGCGCGCCCGGATATGCCTGCATGACCGAACCCGCCTCCGATCCCCAGCGCAGCTCGCAGCGCCTGCAGTGGGCCCGTATCCAGCTGGATGATGCCAACGCCGTGGTCGAACGTGCCTCGGTCGATGCCGGCATGCGCAGCTATTGGCGCACCACCAGCGCGCGCGGCAGCCACATCGTGATGGATGCGCCGCCGGGGCTGGAAGATCCGCGGCCGTGGCTGCGCATGCGCGGCCTGCTGCACGAGCACGGCCTGCGCGTGCCTGCACTGCTGGCGCAGGACCTGGACGCCGGTTTCCTGCTGCTGGAAGACCTTGGCGGCCCGACCCTGGCGAAGATCCTCGACGAGCGCAATGCCGATGAGTGGTTCGGCCGCTCGATCGAACAGCTGCTGCGCCTGCAGGCGATCCCGGTGCCGGCCGACTTCGGCCAGTTCGGCGAAGCGCTGCTGCAGCGTGATGCCGGCCTGTTCGACGAATGGTTCCTGCAGCGTCACCTGCAGCTGGAGCTGGACTGCGGCGAGATCGAAGGCCTGCAGCTGGTGCACCGCCGGCTGATGGACAACGCGCTCGGCCAGGCCCAGCTGATGACCCACCGTGACTACATGCCACGCAACCTGATGCCGGTCGACAACGGCCCGGCCGTACTGGATTTCCAGGACCTGGTGCGCGGCCCGATCGCCTACGACGCGGTGAGCCTGTTCAAGGATGCGTTCCTGAGCTGGCCGCTGCAGCGCGTGGACGAATGGCTGGCGCAGTACCACGAGCGCGCACGTACTGCCGGCCTGCCGGTGCCCGACCGCGCCACCTTCCTGCGCGATGCCGACTGGATGGGCATCCAGCGCCACGTGAAGATCCTCGGCCTGTTCTGCCGCCTGCGCTATCGCGACAACAAGGGCCACTACCTGGACGACGCGCCGCGCTTCATCGGTTACCTGGATGAAGTGCTGCCACGCTACCGCGAGCTGGCGCCGCTGCAGCAGCTGCTGGAAGACCGCATCAAGCCGGCGCTGGCCGAGCTGGCCGCACCGATGCGCGTGGCCCGATGAAGGCGCTGATCTTTGCCGCAGGCCTCGGCGAGCGCATGCGCCCGCTGACCCTGCATACGCCCAAACCACTGCTGGACGTGGCCGGCAAGCCGCTGATCGTCTGGCATCTTGAACGCCTGGCCGCGCTCGGCGTGCGCGAGGTGGTGGTCAACACCGCATGGCTGGCCGAGCAGTTCCCGGCAGCGCTGGGCGATGGCAGCCAGTGGGGCCTGCACCTGCATTTCATGTACGAAGGACAGACCCCGCTGGAAACCGGCGGCGGCATCCTCAACGCACTGCCGGTATTGGGTGATGCGCCGTTCCTGGTGGTGAACGGCGATATCTGGACCGATTTCGATTTCGCCACGCTGCCCCGCGAGCCGCAGGGCCAGGCGCATCTGGTGCTGGTCGACAATCCTGTGCAGCACCCGCACGGTGACTATCGGCTGGACGCGCAGGGCGTGTTGCATCACGACCGCGAAGGCCCGTGCCTGACCTATGCCGGTATCGGTGTATACCGCCCTTCGATCGTGGCCGATTGGCGCGCGGTGATCGGGGATGCCCCGGGCAGCGAGCGGCGGCCGCCGAAGTTCTCGGTGGTGCCGCTGCAGAAGCATTTCATGGCACAGGGGTTGATGACCGGGCAGCACCATCGTGGGCGCTGGACCGATGTCGGGACGGTGGATCGGCTGCGCGCGCTGGATGTTGAGTTGGCAGCGAACGGCTGAGCCCCTCGTGGCTGGTCGCGTAGAGCGGATCGCGTGCTTGGCCGGGCGGGTGGGCCATGCAGGGGACGCTGCAAGTACGTCCCTGTAAGCTCGATGGCGCCATCCATGGCGCCAACGCCCCTGCATGGCCCACCCGCCCGGCCCCTGACAGTTTCCGTGGGCGTCCAGCCACGGAAAAGAAAAAGAAAAGCAAAAGCGGGTCGCATCGCTGCGCTCGCTCGAATGTGTCGACCAAGGTCGACACCCACCAACAGCAGTGCAGTACGCAGTCCCGGCAGATCGCAGGAATCTGTCGAAGGCGGGGTGGGTCCGGTTGCGGGGGCGTGAGCCGCATGGATGCGGCGACCGAGCTTACATGGACGTACTTGCAGCGTCCCCCGCAACCGGACCCACCCCGCCATCCCACGGATAGCCAGCTTTTGACGTTGACGTTGACGTTGCTTCAGCGGGTGCAGGGCGGCAGCCCTGCAAACAAACCCCACCCTCAGTAACGAGGCCGGCCTTCTTCCAGCACCTGGCGCAGGAACGGCACGGTGATCCGCCGCTTCGCCGCCAGCGACTCGCGGTCCAGCCAATCCAGCAGCGTGATCAACCCACCCAGCTCGCGCCCAGTGTGCGACAGCAGCCACTCGATGGCCGCTTCATCAATCGCCAGGCCCCGGCGCAGCGCGCGCTCGCGCAGCACCGCCGCGCGGCCTTCCTCATCCAGTGGCTGCAGCAGCACGCGCACGCACTGGCCCAGCCGCGAACGCAGGTCCGGCAGCAGCAGGCCCAGTTCGCCCGGTGCCTTCTGCGCCGTGTACAGCACGGTCACACCGGCAGCGCGCGCGCGGTTGTGGAAATCGAACAGCGCGATCTCGTCCTCGCGGTTGCCGGCCACTTCGTCCAGACCGTCCAGCGCCACCAGCTCGCGCGACTCCAGCCCATCCAGCGCCGCGCGCACACGGCCCACAGCGCTGGCCAGCGGCACGTAGGTCGGCAGGCGGCCGGCCTGCTCGGCACTGGAACACATCGCCAGCGCCTGATGGGTCTTGCCCGTACCCGCCGCGCCTTCCAGGTAGACCCAATCGTGGCTGGCGCCGACCGCGATCGCACGCAGCTGCGCCAGCGCGCCATCCGGCGCGCCGATGAAGGTCTCCAGGCGCTGGTCCCGCGGGTAATGCAGGGCCAGCGGCAGTTGCGGCACACCCATCACTTCAGGTCGGGGCCCTTGTCATCCGGAAGAATGATATGAGGCTGGTCGACCACGCCATCAAGCACGATCGCCGGCTTCTCACCCACGTACAGCTCGCTCTGGCGGTAGCGCTGGTGGGCATAACGCAGCAGCACGTTGGTCACCGCCGCCACCGGCAGCGCCAGCAGCATGCCGAGGAAGCCGAACAGCTGGCCGCCGGCCATCACCGCGAAGATCACCGCCACCGGGTGCAGGCCGATCTTGTCGCCAACGATGCGCGGGGTCAGCACGTAGCTTTCCAGCAGCTGGCCGACGGTGAACACCACGCCGACCAGGATCAGCAGCTTCAGGTCGAAGCCCTGTGCCTGCACCAGCGCGGCCACCACCGCCATCAGGATGCCGGTAGTCGCGCCCAGGTACGGGATGAAGCTGATCAGCCCGGCAATCAGGCCGATCAGCAGGCCCAGCTTGAGCCCGACCAGCGACAGGCCACCGGCGTAGATGACGCCCAGCGCCAGCATCACCAGGAACTGGCCGCGGATGAACGCGCCCAGCACCTCGTTGGACTCACGCGCCAGCGCGCTGATGGTGCCGATGTGGTTGCGCGGGATCACCGACGCCACCCGTTCGACCAGCTTGTCCCAGTCGCGCAGGAAGTAGAACGCCAGGATCGGCAGCAGCAGGATGTTGACCACCCAGGTCACCATCGCGAAACCCGAGCGCGAGACGTAGCCCATGAAGGTGGTGGCGAAGCCGCCGGCCTGCTGCCAGTGGCTGCGCACCCATTCGATCAGTCGGTCCGGATCCAGCCACTGCATCACTTCCAGGCCGGTCTTCTGCTCGAACCAGGGAATCCCCTTCTCCATCAGCCACGCCTGCGCCTGCGGCGCGACCGCGATCAGGGTGGTGATCTGGCGCTCGATCATCGGCACCAGCACCAGCAGCAACGCCACGATCACCAGCACCATCGCCGCGAACACCAGCACCACGCCGGTCATGCGCGAGCGGCCGGTGGCCTCGATGCGGTCGACCAGCGGGTCGCCCAGCCAGGCCAGCGCCAGCGCCAGCACGAACGGGGTCAGGATCGGCGCCAGCAGCCACACCACCCAGCCGACCAGGCCGGCGAACAGGATGTACTTCAGGCGGCGCAGGAACTGCGCGATTTCCGCTTCAGGGGTCAGGGTCATCGCAGGCGGTACTCGTTGCTGACCGGCGCGGCGACCGGAGTACCGGTGGTGTCATCGATCGGGGTCGGCAGGGCCGGCAGCGGCGCGCTCGGCACCAGCACGCCGTTGTCGCCCAGCATGCGGTTGAAGCCGGCCAGGCCGGTGGTCATCTCCAGGCTCAGCTCCAGCTGGCTTGCCGAGGCGTGCAGCGGGGTGACGTTGCGCACCACCGGCACGTCGCGCAGGCCGGCGGCCAGGCGCAGGTAGTCGTCGGCGCTGTTGATGCCGGTCACCACCACGCGATAGGTCCCGGCCTGGCCGGTGGCCACGCCCGCCTTGGCGTAACGCTTGACCAGCGCATCGGCGGCACCGTCGGCGCCGGCGGCCATCGCGCGCATGGCGTTGGCGTCCTTGCTGGTCCACTTGTTCAGTTCACGGCCGTTGTCGACGAACACCCAGTCCGCCTGCCAGCCGCCATTGGCGCGGTACAGCTTGCCGATCAGCTGCATCGGCGGCGAATAGCGCGAGGAGGCGCGGGCCACGGCGGCACTGTCCTGGCGCCAGATGGCCCCGGCCAGCGCCTGCTCGGCGGCGCCGCCGCTGGGCAGGCCCAGCTTGTAGCCACGCTCGATGGCGCGGTTCAGCAGCGGGCGGGCGGCATTGGCCTGCTGCACGCTGACCAGGCGCGGGCCGCTGCCGTCATCGACCGCCAGCCACAGCACCGGCTTCGGCCGCGGCTGCGGCCACAGCGGCAGGCCCAGCGCCGACACCAGTGAATCCACGTCATCCTCGCGGAAGCGCGCCACCAGCAGGGTACGGAAGCTGGGGGCGCCGCTGGCGCTCACGCTCTGGTCCTGCTTGTAGTCGTAGCTGGCCACGTAGTCCTTGGCATTGCGCAGTGCCTGCACCACGCCGGGGCGGGACATCACACTGCGATCGCCGGACAACTTGCCCAGAACCACGCTCAGCGCGCGGGCCAGGGCGCCGTTGCGATCGGCTTCGGCCTGGCTGTTGACGGGCACTTCGGCCTCGTACGCGCCAGTGGCGGTGGCGACATCACCCTCGGTGCGCAGGCCGCTCTGGGCCATCGTGGCCACCGGCAGGCTCAGTGCAATGAGCAGGGTCAGAATCAGGCTGCGGCGCATCAGGACATCCATTGGCTCGACGTATCCGGGGGAATTGTTGCCCGAATACGGACTTTGCGCCAATGCGGCCTGTTAAAATCGCCCGTTCAACCCCTGCCAGCGCCGACGCCCGTGACCAACACCCCGTCTTCCGCCCCCTCCCCCCTCACCTACCGTGACGCGGGTGTCGACATCGACGCCGGCAACGAGCTGGTCGAGCGGATCAAGCCCCTGGTCAAGCGCAGCTTCCGCCCGGAAGTGATGGGCGGCCTGGGTGGCTTCGGCGCCCTGTTCGACCTGTCCAACAAGTACCGCGAGCCGGTGCTGGTGTCCGGCACCGACGGCGTGGGCACCAAGCTGAAGCTGGCCCACCAGCTGAACCGCCACGATACGATCGGCATCGATCTGGTCGCCATGTGCGTGAACGACGTGCTGGTGCAGGGCGCCGAGCCGCTGTTCTTCCTGGACTACTTCGCCACCGGCAAGCTGGACATCGACACCGCCGCGGCGGTCGTGGGTGGCATCGCCAACGGCTGCACCGAGGCCGGCTGCGCACTGATCGGCGGCGAGACCGCTGAAATGCCCGACATGTACGCCCCGGGCGAGTACGACCTGGCCGGCTTCACCGTCGCCGCGGTCGAGAAGAGCGAACTGAAGGATGGTGCCAGCGTCGCCGCCGGTGACGTGCTGATCGGCATCGCTTCGTCCGGCCCGCACTCCAACGGCTATTCGCTGGTGCGCCGCATCTACGACCGCGCCGGCCAGCCGGCCGATCTGGAGCTGGAAGGCGGCGTGAAGCTGGTCGATGCGCTGATGGCGCCGACCCGCCTGTACGTGAAGCCGATCCTGTCGCTGCTGAAGTCGCACGGCGACGCCATCCACGGCATGGCCCACATCACCGGTGGCGGCCTGACCGAGAACATCATCCGCGTGGTGCCCGAAGGCCTCGGCCTGGACATCCAGGCGTCGTCCTGGACCCTGCCGCCGGTGTTCCAGTGGCTGCAGAAGGAAGGCGCAGTGGCCGACAGCGAGATGTGGCGCACCTTCAACTGCGGCATCGGCTTCGTGCTGATCGTTGCACCGGACCAGCTCGCTGCCGTGTCCGACGCGGTCAAGGCGCAGGGCCTGGAGCACTGGACCATCGGCCAGGTGGTCAGCGCCGAAGGCGCCGAGCGCGTCCACATCGGCTGATCGCACACCCAGGAGCCCGCATGGACGCAACGCCCCCCGTGTCACCTGCCCCACCGCCTCTGGCGACGGTGCCGGTGTTCAGCGCGCAGGATGCCGACCACCTGCGCATGCTGTCCATCGCGCACTACGTGGTTGGCGGCCTGATCGCGCTGTTCTCGCTGATCTTCATCCTCCACATCGTGCTGGGGATCAGCGCACTGACCGGCCACCTGCCGATGAACTCCGGTGGCCAGCCCACGTCGCCGGCCGAGCAGCGCCTGTTCGGCTGGATGTTCACGATCATCGGCTGCGTCATCGTGTTCGGTGGCGTGACGCTCGGCGCGTTCGTCGCCTATGCCGGGCGCTGCCTGGCCGGCCGCCGCCGCTACCTGCTGTGCCTGATCGTGGCCGGCCTGGCCTGCCTGTTCGCGCCGCTTGGCACGGTGCTGGGGGTGTTCAGCCTGATCATCCTGCTGCGTCCGCAGGTGAAGGCGGCCTTCGAAGCCAACGTTCCTTCCCGCAGCTGAGATTTCCATGGCTTCCGTCCCGCCCCCGTTGAACGTGCCGCCTGGCTGGACCGCGCTCCAGATCGGCGGTCACCTGCACACGCTCAGGATCCTGTTCTGCGTCTACGGCGGCATCCAGCTGGCGCTGTCCGTTGTCCTGCTGATGGCCGCACTGGGTGGCTACATCAGCGAAAGCCGGACCCCCACGGTGGGCATGTCGCCTGTGCTGCTGGCGGCGATCCTCGCTGTCGCGGCGCTGGCCATCGGTGCACTGGGCATGCTCAGCCTGACCGCTGCGAACCGGCTGGGGCAGCGCTGCCAGCGCACGTTGTGCCTGGTGGCGGCCGGTGCCGCCTGCCTGGGCGGTGCGCTGGGCATCGCGCTGGGCGTATACGCCCTGATCGTGCTGTTGCGTGCGGATGTCGCCGCCAGCTTCAGCGAACCGGGCGGCGCGGTGGTCGCATGACCGCTCGCATTGCGGTACTGGCCTCCGGCCGTGGCAGCAATCTGCAGGCCATCCTCGACGCGATCGGCGACGGCCGCCTGCCGGCCGACGTGGTCGGCGTGTTCTCCGACCGTCCAGGTGCCGCAGCGCTGCAGCGGGTGGCACCGGGCCTGCGCTGGGCACACGCGCCGAAGGAGTTCAGCGACCGCGCCGCCTATGAGCAGGCGCTCGGCGATGCCGTGCAGGCATCGGCGCCGGACTGGATCGTCTGTGCCGGCTACATGCGCATCCTGGGGGCTGCCTTCGTGCAGCGCTTCGAGGGCCGCCTGGTCAACATCCACCCCTCGCTGCTGCCGCTGCACAAGGGCCTGGACACCCATGCGCGGGCCTTGGAAGCCGGCGATGCCGAGCACGGCGCCAGCGTTCACCTGGTGGTACCGGAACTGGATGCCGGGGCGGTGCTGGCGCAGGTACGGGTGCCGGTGGGGTCCGGCGACGATGCGCAGGCGCTGGCCGAGCGCGTGCTGGCGGTGGAGCACCCGTTGCTGATCGCCACCCTGCAGCTGCTGTGCGCCGGCCGCCTGACTGAACGGGAAGGACAGCCCCAGCTGGATGGTCACCCCCTGTTTAGCCCGTTGGCCCTAGATTCCGCCGGGAACCTGAACCGGTAACGCCCGTGCACACGCCTCGCTGACTGCGGGGCTGGCATCCTGCCCCTCCCTGCGGTCCCTGTCCTTCATGAAGACCACGACCCTGCTGTCCACTTCGCTGCTGCTGTCGCTGGCTGTATTGCCCGCTGCGGGCTGGGGCCAGGCGCAAGCGCCTGCCGCCTCGCCTTCCCCGGCGCCGGTGCCTGCCGTGCAGCCGCCTGCCGAGCCGGCGGCGCCGGTGTTGCCTGCGCTGGCGTGGGAACCACCGCCGTTGCAGCCGTTCACCGCCACCTACCAGGCGTTCTACAAGAGCAAGGAGGCCGGCGACGCCAGCATGCAGGTCACCCACACCGGCGGCAGCCAGTGGCGGGTCGACATGCAGGTGGTCGGCCGCCGCGGCTTTGCCAGCGTGCTCGGCCTGAACATCGAGCAGAGCACGGTGTTCGAGGAACGCGGCGGTGTTTACGCGCCACTGAGCCAGAGCACGGTGCGCAAGGGCCTGTTCCTTGGCAAGAAGGCCGTGGGCACCTACAACTGGCAGGCCGGTACCGCGCAGTGGACCGGTGACGTGAAGAAGGAACGTGCGCAGCCGATCCCGCTGCAGCTCGGCGACCAGAGCGCGCTGCTGATCAACCTGGCGATCATGCGCGATGCGCGCCCGGGTGCCACCATGCACTACCGCTACGTGGACATGGGCAAGGTCCGCCAGCATGACTACCAGGCCGCGCAGCAGACCGAGAACGTCGAAGTCGGCGACCTGTCCTACAACGCGCTGCGGGTCTACCGGACCAACGGCGGCAACAATGAAACCATCCTCTGGATCGCCAACGGTGTCCCCACCCCGGTGCGCATCCTGCAACGCGAAGACGGCGAAGACCGCGTCGACCTCCGCCTGATCGAATACCAAGGAGTCTGAGCATGAGCACCCTGACCCGCCCCCTCACCTGGATCGCCGCGGCCGCCCTGTCGATGGCCAGCCTGCCGGCCATGGCCCTGCAGCCGTTCAAGGCCGATTACCTGGCCAGCTACATGGGCATGCAGGCCAATGGCAGCATGACCCTGAGCAGCGAGGGAGCCAACAAGTGGCGCTACACGCTGCAGGTGAAGAACCAGCTGGCCGACCTGAGCCAGAGCACCGTGTTCGAAGAAGTGCGCGGCCAGCTGCGCCCGCTCAGCAGCCAGGACCGTTCGGCGCTGCTGGTGAAGAAGCGCAACGTGCAGGCCAACTACAACTGGAACAGCAACCAGGCCACCTGGACCGGCGACATCAAGCCGGACCGCGCGGGCCCGATCGCACTGAAGGCCGGTGACATGGATGCACTGCTGATCAACCTGGCGATCGCCCGCGACCTGGCCGCCGGCAAGCCGCTGACCTATCGCATGGTTGACGAAGGGCGCATCAAGAACATGACCTACCGCGTGATCGGCAAGGAGTCGATCACCGTGGGTGGCAAGAGCTACGAGGCCACCAAGGTCTCGCGCGCCGACGGCAACAAGGAACTGATCGCGTGGATCGTGCCTGAGTTCCCGGTGCCGGCGCGCATGCTGCAGCGTGAGAACGACCGCGACGCGCTGGACCTGACCATCAAGGCGATGAACTGACGCGCGAACCGGTAGTGCCGGCCGCTGGCCGGCATTCTCACGATGCTCCACGAGGTTCATGGGGTTGCCGGCCAGCGGCCAGCACTACCGAAAGGAAAACGCCCGCTTTCGCGGGCGTTTTCTTATTTCTTCTGTTCGGCCGGCTTCGCTTCCGCTGGCGCGAACTCGGTGCGGCAGTCCACGCGGATCTGCTCGCCCGTGCTGCGCCAGACGAAGGTGCGGCAATGGCGGTTGCCATCCTGGCTGTCGTTCACCGCAACCGCGTAGAACGACTCGATGATCTCGTCACGCGAGACGGTGCCATCGCCGTTCCAGTCCATGTCCTTCTGCTCGATGCCCTGGGTGATGGCGATGTTGGCGTACCAGGCGTAGCCCAGCCACGCCAGCACGATCAGCACCAGCGCCAGCAGCGCCTTGCGACGCGGGCTGAACTTGCCGCGCAGGATCATGGCACGCGCCGGATGGTGGCACCGAGCGAAGACAGCTTCTCTTCGATGTTCTCGTAGCCACGATCAAGGTGGTAGATGCGGTCGATGGTGGTCTCGCCGTCCGCCATCAGGCCGGCCAGGATCAACGACGCCGACGCGCGCAGGTCGGTGGCCATCACCGGCGCACCGCTCAGACGTTCGTGGCCACGGGCAATGGCCGTGTGGCCTTCGACCTGGATGTCCGCGCCCAGCCGCAGCAGTTCGTTGACGTGCATGAAACGGTTCTCGAAGATCGTTTCATTGATCACGCCCACGCCGTCGGCCACACAGTTGAGCGCCATGAACTGCGCCTGCATGTCGGTCGGGAACGCCGGGTACGGCGCGGTGGTCAGGTTGACCGCCTTCGGCCGCTTGCCCTGCATGTCCAGGGTGATGCTGTCATCGGTGGTCTCGATCTTCGCACCGGCCTCGACCAGCTTGGACAGCACGGCGTCCATGGTGTTCGGGCGCGCGCGGTTCACGGTGACCTTGCCACCGGTCATCGCTGCGGCCACCAGGAAGGTACCGGTCTCGATGCGGTCGGGCAGCACTTCGTGGCGGCCACCGGACAGGCGCTCGACGCCTTCGATGACCAGGCGCGCGGTGCCCAGGCCTTCGATCTTCGCGCCCAGCGCGATCAGGCAGTGCGCCAGATCGGTCACTTCCGGTTCCATCGCGCAGTTGTCGAGGATGGTGGTGCCTTCGGCCAGCACCGCGCCCATCAGCACGTTCTCGGTGCCGGTGACGCTGACCATGTCGAAGGTGAAATGACCGCCCTTCAGGCGCTTGGCCGAGGCCTTGATGAAGCCGTTCTCGACCACGATCTCGGCACCCAGCGCCTGCAGGCCCTTGATGTGCTGGTCGACCGGGCGCGAACCGATCGCGCAGCCGCCCGGCAGCGACACTTCGGCCGCGCCGAAGCGGGCCAGCAGCGGGCCCAGCACCAGGATCGAGGCGCGCATGGTCTTGACCAGCTCGTACGGCGCCACATGCTGGTTCACAGGACGCGGATCGACCACGATCGCGCTGCCGCGCGACAGCGTGCCCTGGTCGATGGTGACCTTGGCGCCCAGTTCACCCAGCAGTTTCACCGTGGTGACCACGTCGTGCAGGTGCGGCACATTGGTGATCTCCACCGGCTCATCGGCCAGCAGGGTCGCGCAGAGAATGGGGAGGACGGCGTTCTTGGCGCCGGAGATGCTTACTTCACCGTGCAGCGCAGCGCCGCCGGTCACAACGATCTTGGCCATGTATTCGGGATCTTCTGCGGTTCAGCCGGCTTCGGCCGGGGTCACGGTTTTCAGCGCCAGTGCGTGGATCGCACCGCCCATCAGGTCGCCCAGGGTGGCATAGACCATCCGGTGGCGGGCCAGCGGCATCTTGCCGGCAAAGGCCTCGCAGACCACGGTCGCTTCGAAATGCACGCCATCGTCGCCACGCACGTCGGCACGGGCGCCGGGCAGGCCGGTTTCGATCAGATTGCGGATGGTGTCGGCGTCCAACGGGCTTTCCTAATAAAATGATCGCTCATTCTACTTCCGCTGCGTGGCGTCCGCATGGCCGAGCCCCTCCTGCCCTCCCGTTCCGTCGACCCGGCCAGCCTGGTCGCCAGCGGCCGCCGTGTCTTCGACATCGAGCAGCAGGCCCTGAATGCGGTCGCTGCCCGCCTCGGCGAAGCGTTCCAGCAGGCCTGCCAGGCGATCCTGTCCAGCCGCGGGCGGGTGGTTGCCACCGGCATGGGCAAGTCCGGTCACATCGCCCGCAAGATCGCCGCCACCCTGGCCTCCACCGGCACCCCGGCGTTCTACGTGCACCCGGGCGAGGCCGGCCATGGCGACCTGGGCATGATCACCGAGGACGACGTGGTGCTGGCGCTGTCCTATTCGGGCGAGTCGGACGAAGTCCTGATGCTGCTGCCGGTGCTCAAGCGCCAGGGCAACCTGCTGATTTCCATGACCGGACGCCCGCAGTCCAGCCTGGCCGCCGCCGCCGACATTCACCTGGATGTCAGCGTGCCGGCCGAAGCCTGCCCGCTGGACCTGGCCCCGACCTCCAGCACCACCGCGTCGCTGGCAATGGGCGATGCGCTGGCCGTGGCCCTGCTCGATGCGCGCGGCTTCACCGCCGACGATTTCGCCCGTTCACACCCGGCCGGCAGCCTCGGCCGCCGCCTGCTGCTGCACATCACCGATGTCATGCACACCGGCGACGACCTGCCCACGGTCGGTGCCGGCGCCAGCCTCAGCGAAGCACTCATGGAAATGAGCCGCAAACGGCTGGGCATGACCGCCGTGGTCGATGCCGACGGCGTCCTGATCGGCCTGTTCACCGACGGCGACCTGCGCCGCGCGCTGGACAGCGCGCTGGACGTGCGTACCGCGAAGATCGCCGATGTGATGACCCGCAACCCACGTACCATCGGCGCCGACCAGCTGGCCGTCGAGGCCGCGCGGTTGATGGAGACCCACAAGATCACCGGCCTGATCGTGGTCGATGGCCAGGGCCGCGCGGTCGGTGCCCTGAACATTCATGACCTGTTGCGGGCGCGGGTGGTTTAACCGACAGTCCGTAGACCCCATTCAGTCTGTATCGTCCATCCGCCCACACCGAGCCTGCCGCCCTGATGCCCTGGTCCCCGCTGCCCGCCTTTCCCGCCCACCTGCATGCCGCCGCGGCCCGTATCCGCCTGGCGTGCTTCGACGTGGACGGCACCCTCACCGACGGTCGGCTGTACTACGACAAGGACGGCAATGAGAGCAAGGCGTACTTCGTGCAGGATGGCCTGGGCCTGAAACTGCTGCAGCAGCACGGCATCCATCCCGTGCTGATCACCGCGCGCAACAGCCAGTCCGCGCTCCGGCGTGGCGCCGATCTCGGCATCGACACCCAGATCGCCGTGGGTGACAAGCTGGCCAGCGTGCAGGCGCTGTGCGCGCAGCACGGCATCGGCCTGGAACAGGTGGCCTTCATGGGTGACGACCTGCCGGACCTGGCGCCACTGGGTGCGGTGGGCCTGGCCGTGGCCCCTGCCAACGCGCACCCGTGGATCGCCGAGCGCGTGCACTGGCAGACCCGCACCGAGGGCGGGCGTGGCGCTGCACGTGAACTGTGCGACGTCCTGCTGGCCGCCCAGGGCCACGTGGACGCCGTCCTGGCGAGGTTCAGCGCATGAACCGGCCGACCCTGAACTGGCGCACCGTGCTCGGCATCGGCCTGCTGCTGGCCGCGCTGCTCAGCAGCTGGGCCGCGCTGCGCAACCGTGACAAGGGACCGGCCAACGGCGGCAACGAGGTCGGCGTGGACTACATCCTGCACGACTTCACGATCGTGGCCCTCGACGAGCAGGGCAAGGAATCGACCACCCTGCGCGCACCGCTGCTGGAGCGCCAGCGCGGTGACCAGACTATCAGCATCGCGACCCCGCTGTTCGAAATGCCCGACAAGGACGGCAAGCACTGGACGCTGCGTTCGGAGACCGGCTGGCTCAGCGCCAAGGGCGACGAAATGAAGCTGCGTGGCAACGTCGCAGGCGACAGTCCCGCCGGCCCGGGCGTGCCGCCCACCACCTTCCGCACCGACCACCTGGACGTGTTTCCGAAGGAAAGCCGTGCCCGCACCGACGCGCTGGTGACCATGACCCGGCCCGGGATGGAACAGTCCGGCGTCGGCTTCGAGGTGGATTCGAAGAACAACACGTATCATTTCCTCAGCCAGTCCAAGGGCCGCTACACGCCCCGGCACTGATCCCGCCGCCAGCCTGCGACGTCCCCGGACAGGCGCAAGGCCGGCAGCCCCTCCTCGCCCCCGGTTTCCGGGAGGCCTCCACCGGTAGAACGGACCCCGATGAAGATTCCCTTTGCAGCCGTACTCGCGCTCGCACTTGTTGTGCCCAGCGCCGCCTTCGCCAAGTCCACCGACCGCAACGAGAACATGGACATCGAGTCCGGCGCCCAGTCCGGCGTGCTCACCGGCGATGGCAAGACCGTGCTCTCGCAGGGCGTGACCATCACCCAGGGAACCCTGGACATCCGCTCGTCCGAAGCCGAGATCTACCTGAAGGATGGCGAGGCCGTGCGTGCCGTGTTCACCGGCAAGCAGGCCACCATGAAGCAGCAGCTCGACGATGGCACCTGGATGGACGCGGTGGCCGATCGCATCGACTACGACATCAAGACCGAGATCATCACCCTGACCGGCAACTACAAGGTCACCAGCGCGCGCGGCACCAACGCCGGCCAGCGCATGGTCTACAACACCCGCAGCGGTGAGATGAACTCCGGTGGCGACGGCAGCCGCGTGCGCACCGTCATTCCGCCGAAGAACAAGAACCCGGCCGCACAGCCGGCCAAGCCTGCCGGGAGCAAGAAGTAATGCTTGTCGCCAAGGGCCTGCGCAAACGCTACAAGCAGCGTGAAGTCGTCAAGGACTTCGGGCTGACCCTCGATGCCGGTGAAGTGGTCGGCCTGCTGGGCCCCAACGGTGCCGGCAAGACCACCTGCTTCTACATGATCGTCGGCCTGGTCGCGGCCGATGCGGGCAGCATCGTGCTCGACGGCCGCGACATCACCGGCGACCCGATGTACACCCGCGCCAAGCAGGGCGTGGGCTATCTGCCGCAGGAACCCTCGGTGTTCCGCAAGCTGACCGTGGCCGACAACATCCGCCTGGTGCTGGAACTGCGCGAGGACCTGGATTCGGCCGGCCGCGAACGCGAACTGAGCAGCCTGCTCGACGAACTGCAGCTGGGCCACGTTGCCGACCAGCTCGGCGCCAGCCTGTCCGGTGGCGAACGCCGTCGGTGCGAGATCGCCCGGGCACTGGCCGCGCAGCCGCGCCTGATCCTGCTCGACGAGCCGTTCGCCGGCGTCGATCCGATTTCGGTCGGCGAGATCCAGCGCATCGTCACCCATCTCAAGCAGCGTGGCATCGGCGTGCTGATCACCGATCACAACGTGCGCGAGACCTTGGGAATCTGCGACCGCGCGTATATCCTCGCCGAGGGTGCCGTACTGGCCCAGGGCTCGCCGGAGGCGATCCTGGACAACGCCGACGTACGCCGCGTCTACCTTGGGGATTCGTTCAAGCTGTGACGGCGGGCACCCGGGCACTTTCCATCCTTTCGGCACAGGTATGAAGACTCGGCTGCAGACATCGTTGGGACAGCAGCTGGTGCTCACGCCCCAGCTGCAGCAGGCGATCAAGCTGCTGCAGATGTCCACCACCGAGCTGGAGCTGGAAATCGCCCAGGCCGTGGAAAGCAATCCGCTGCTGGACTGGGCCGACAGCAACGACGACCCTGCCGCCAACGAGGCCAGTGACGGCAACGACAGCGAAGCCCCCAGCGAACGCGCCGACGATGGCGACGACTGGGCGCCTGCCGAACTGGACTGGAGCGCCGCCGGCAGCGGTGGCAGCTTCGACGATGACGACGACACCGGCAGCGCCGCCGAGCGCGTGGCCGAAACCGAAACGCTGGCCGATCACCTGCTGTGGCAGCTGCACCTGTCGCATCTTTCGGCGCGCGACCGCAGCATCGGCGCCACGCTGATCGATGCGCTCGACGAAGACGGCTACCTGCGCGAGTCGCTGGCCACCATCGCTGAGACCCTGCTGCCGGCGACCCATGCCGACGAGGATGAGATCCTCGCGGTGCTGCATCGCATCCAGCGTTTCGATCCGGTCGGCGTGGCCGCGCGCACGCTCGGTGAATGCCTGCAGCTGCAACTGGACGTGTTGCCCGCCGACACGCCAGGGCTGGCGTTGGCGCGACAGATTGCCGCAGGCCCACTGGAACGGTTGCCTCGCAGCGGCGTTGCCGGGCTCGCCCATGAACTGAAGCAAGCGCCGGCCGACGTCGAGACCGCAGTCAACCTGCTGCGTTCGCTGGACCCTCGTCCAGGCACGCAGATTGCGCCGCTTTCGCAGGACACCTACGTGGTGCCCGACGTGGTGGTGTGGCGGCAGAACGGCGTCTGGCGCGCGGCACTGGCCGGCCACGCCGGGCCGAAGGTGGTGATCCACCGCGGCTACGAACAGCTCATCCGCCGCTGTGGCGAGGCCGATGCCGGCTATCTGCGCGCGCAGCTGCAGGAAGCACGCTGGCTGTTGAAGGGGCTGCAGCAGCGCGGCGAAACCCTGCTGCGGGTGGTGCGCAGCCTGATCCTGCAGCAGGCCGGATTCCTCGAATTCGGCGAACAGGCGCTGCGCCCGCTGACACTGCGCGAGATCGCCACCGAACTCGGCCTGCACGAATCCACGGTATCGCGCGCGATCGCGCGCAAGCATGTGCGCACGCCGCGCGGCACCCTGCCGCTACGCGCCTTCTTCGCGTCGGGCATCGATACCGAGGGCGGCGGCGAGGCGTCCAGCACGGCCATCCAGGCCATGATCCGGCGACTGATCGACGACGAGAACCCGCGCAAGCCGCTTTCTGACGCCAAGCTGGCTGACCTGCTCAAATCGTCGGGAATTCCAGTAGCGCGACGCACCGTGGCGAAGTATCGTGAAGCCATGAACATTTCCGCCTCGCACGAAAGGGTCAGAATCGCTTGACGCGCCGCCGCGCCCGGCGGAGAGGTTCATTGGCACATCCGAACACAGGAGAAACCCGATGCGCATCGAAACGTTTGGCAAAGATGTCGAAGTCACCCCGGCCCTGCAGTCCTATGTAGAGGAGAAGCTGGCCCGGATCGGAAAACACTTCGACCAGCACTGCGAAGCGCGGGTGACCCTCAAGCTGCAGAAGACCGAGCATCACGTCGACGCCAGCCTCAACATCCCGGGGCAGACCCTGCACGCCGAGGCCGGCGGCCAGACCATGTATGCCGCGATCGACCTGCTTGCGGACAAGCTTGACCGCCTTGTGATCAAGCACAAGGAGAAAAAACAGCAGCACGCGCCGCTGCCGGTGGGCGACAATGGTGGCTGATCGCCACTGTTCCCCGCAGACATGCCCCTGACTGACCTCCTGGCGGCCGTGCAGACCCAGCTCTGCACGGCCACCGACCGCGACAGCGTCCTGCAGGCCGCCGCCGGGTTGCTGGCCTGCCGCCAGGCCAATGCCGAACAGATCTACCTGAACCTGTGCCAGCGCGAAGCGCTGGGCAGTACCGCGATCGGCCACGGCATCGCCATTCCCCACGGCCGCGCGCCGACCCTGGACCGCCCCCGTGGCGCCCTGCTGCGGCTGGCTACCCCGGTCGACTTCGGTGGCGACGAGCCGGTGGACCTGGTGTTTGCGATGGCCGTCCCCGCCCACTACACCCACCAGCACCTGATGCTGCTGTCCGAGCTGGCCGAGTTGTTCTCCGCGCCCGGCATCCGCCAGGCGCTGCGCGCGGCCGGCGATGCCCGGGCCCTGCGCCAGGCCCTTGAGCTGACGCCACCTGCGAGCGCCGCATGAATACCAGCATCACCGCCCGTGAACTGTTCGAACAGCAGCGCGAGCGGCTGGGGCTACGCTGGGCCGCCGGCAAGTCCGGCGAGAAGCGTGAACTGGAGGCCGGCAATACGGTCTCGCGGCGGCCCTCGCTGGCCGGCTACCTCAATGCGATCTACCCCAACAAGGTGCAGATTCTCGGCACCGAGGAGCTGTCCTGGCTGGACGCGCTGGAACCGCGCCAGCGCTGGGAGACCATCGAGAAGATCATGCAGTCGCACCCGCTGGCGCTGGTGCTGACCCGCAACCAGCCCTGCCCGGAAGACCTGCGCGCGGCCGCGGACGAGTCCGGTACGCCGCTGTGGCTGTCCCCCAAGCGCGGCCACGAACTGCTCAACCACCTGTCCTACCATCTGGCGCGCACGCTGGCACCACGCGTGATCCTGCATGGCGTGTTCATGGAGATCTACTCCATCGGCGTGCTGATCACCGGTGAAGCCGGGTCGGGCAAGAGCGAACTGGCGCTGGAGCTGCTCAGCCGCGGCCATCGCCTGGTGGCCGACGATGCACCCGAATTCACCCAGATCGCCCCCGACGTGCTCGACGGTACCTGCCCCGAACTGCTGCAGGACCTGCTGGAAGTGCGTGGGCTGGGCGTGCTGAACGTGCGCGAGATGTTCGGCGACACGGCTGTAAAGAAGAACAAGTACCTTCGGCTGATCGTCCATCTGACCAAACCGATGACCGAACCCACGCCACATGGCTACGAGCGCCTGACCGGCGATTCGGGTACCCGCCATGTGCTGGACCTGGACGTCCCGCTGATCACCCTGCCGGTGATGCCTGGCCGCAACCTGGCCGTGCTGACCGAGGCGGCCACCCGCCTGCATATCCTGCGCACCAAGGGCATCGATCCGGCGGCGATGTTCATCGCCCGCCACAGCAATCTGCTGGAACGGCGAACGCCCTGACCCCTGCCTTTCGAAGAGCCCGTCCATGAGCACCGCCGCCCCCACCGCCCCGACCCTGATCATCGTCAGCGGCCTGTCCGGCTCGGGTAAATCCGTGGCCCTGAAGACCTTCGAGGACCAGGACTACTACTGCTCGGACAACCTGCCGATCAACCTGCTTCCGGATTTCGTGCGCAGCCTGCTGGCCAACCACGATGGCAGCGCGCCGCGCCGGCTGGCGGTGGGCATCGACGTGCGCGGCCAGGCCGATCTTGGCCAGCTCGGCGACTGGCGGCAGCTGGCCACCGACGCCGGCGTGGAAGTGAAGGTACTGTTCTTCGAGGCCAGCGATGAAACGGTGCTCAAGCGCTATGCCGACACCCGTCGCCGGCATCCGTTGAGCCAGTTGGGCCTGTCACTGCCCGAGGCGATCGCGCGCGAACGTGTGCTGACCGCCCCGCTGCGCCGTGAGGCCGATGCGGTGATCGACACCAGCGCGCTCAACGTGCACCAGCTGCGGCGACGGATCATCACCGAGTTCACCCTGGACCACGCCACCCGGCTGTCGCTGCTGTTCGAATCGTTCGCCTACAAGCGCGGCGTGCCGGCAGAGGCGGACTTCGTGTTCGATGCGCGCGTGCTGCCCAACCCGCACTGGGACCCGGAACTGCGCGCGCTGAGCGGCCGCGAGCCGGGCGTGCGCGACTACCTGGAAGCGCAGCCCGACGTGCAGCGCTACCTGGCCCAGCTGATGGACTTTCTCGATACCTGGCTGCCGAAGCTGGGCGACGGCACCCGCAGCTACGTGACCGTGGCGTTCGGCTGTACCGGTGGCAAGCATCGATCGGTGTTCCTGGCCGAGCGCATGGCCCGCCACGCGCGCGAGATGGGCTGGGAAGACGTGGCGACCTACCACCGCGAACAGGATTGAGGGGGCGGCCGGGCTGCACCCGGCACCCTCGGTAGTGCCGGCCGCTGGCCGGCAACAGCAACAGCAACAGCAAAAGCAAAAGCGGCATTACGTGGAATGGCAGGGCGGTGTGGGTAGGCAGGACACGCCGTGAACCCGTCCTTGGGGGCTCGATGGCGCCATCCATGGCGCCAACGGTCCTGCCTACCCACACCACCCCGCCTCTGACAGATTCCGTGTGCTGTTGGTGGGTGTCGACCTTGGTCGACACGATGGATCCAGGCCATGCGTGGATGAACCTCTGTCAGGCATCGGAAAGACGGACAGGGTCGGATCGCTTTTTCGGCGAAACGGGGATGCCACCCGGGCAACGCTGAATACGGGACACAGTGCCCCTCTCCTGCTGCTATCGCCGATTCACCTTGACCTGTTAACGTGCAGTAATGACCTGTGGCATTCTCCTCGTAACACATCCCGGGGTCGGGACCGCCCTGCTTGAGGTGGCGACCCGGCTCCTGCGGCAATTGCCGCTGAAGACCGAAGCTTTCGAAGTACCGTTCGACGCAGACCTGGACGCCCTGCTCCCGCTCGCCTCGGCCGCCCTGCGGCGGGTCGACGGCGGTGAAGGCGTGCTGATCCTGACCGACCTGTACGGCGCCAGCCCCGCCAACCTTGCCGGGCAGCTGGCCCGGCTGGGGACCCCGGTTCGCCGGGTGTCGGCGCTGAGCCTGCCGATGTTGCTGCGGGTGATGAATTATCCGGAACAGGGACTGGATCAACTGCCCGCCACAGCCGCGGCGGGTACCCGTAATGGAGCGATAGTCGACGATGCTTGAACGAGAACTCACCGTCAGCAACCGCCTGGGCCTGCATGCCCGGGCCACCGCCAAGCTGGTGCAGACCCTGGCGCCGTTCCGCTGCAACGTGACCATGGCCGCCAAGGGCCGTGAGATCAACGCCAAGAGCATCATGGGCGTGATGCTGCTGGCTGCCGGCCAGGGCACCCCGGTCACCGTGCGCATCAACGGCGAGGACGAAGCCGCCGCGATGGAGGCGGTGGTGGGCCTGTTCGAACGCCGTTTCGACGAGGACAGCTGAGCGTGCCACGCGCACGCGCCGGCCAGCTCCCCTCCGGCCAGCGGCCGGTGCAGCTGCTGGCCGGCCATGGCGCAGCGCGCGGCACGGCCATGGGCCGCGCCCGCGTGCGCCTGCCGCATGCCCTGGAGGTGGCCGAACAGCGTGTCGCCGCCCACCAGGTCGAGGCCGAGCTCGCGCGCCTGCACCATGCGGTGGATGCGGCGCGCACGGAAATGCACGAGCTGCGCCAGCGCCTGCATGGGGCACTGAACCAGGAAGTGGGCGAGTTCCTCGACCTGCACGCGCTGCTGCTGGACGACCCCGAGCTGCTGTATGGCCTGGACGAACTGATCCGCAGCGGCCCGTACAGCGCCGGCTATGCGCTGCGCCTGCAGCGCGACCGCCTGGCCAGGGTCTTCGATGGCATGGACGATGCCTACCTGAAGAGCCGCATGGACGACCTGGACCATGTGATCGGCCGCATCCACGCCTTCCTGCAACCCGAGCGCCCGCCTGCGATGAAGGGCCTGGCCGGCGAGATCCTGGTCTGCGACAACATCGCCCCGTCCGAGCTGGCGCAGCTGCAGGCACAGGGCGTGGTCGGCATCGTCACCGCCGCCGGCAGCGCGCTGTCGCACAGCGCGATCCTGGCACGCAGCCTGCACCTGCCGCTGATCGTCAACGTACCGCAGCTGCTCAGCCGCATCGCCGATGGCGACGTGCTGATCATCGACGGCGCCGACGGCAGCATCACGGTCAACCCGCAGGCCGACAACCTGCGTGACTACCGCGCACGGCTGAAAGAGCATGCGCGCGAACAGCGCGAGCTGGGCCGCCTGCGCAGCAAGCCCAGCCGGACCCGCGACCAGGTCGACATCGCCCTGCTGGCCAACGCCGAATCGCTGGAGGACGTGACCCAGGCGCATGCGCTGGGCGCGCAGGGGCTGGGCCTGTACCGCACCGAATTCCTGTTCCTGCAGCGCAACGAGCTGCCGGACGAGGAAGAACAGTTCCAGACCTACCGCGATGCCGCGCTGGGCATGAGCGGGCGTCCGGTCACCATCCGCACGCTCGACCTGGGCGCGGACAAGGCCGATCGCACCGGCCTTACCTTGAGCAACGAAGAGAATCCGGCACTGGGCCTGCGCGGCGTGCGCCTGTCGCTGGCGCGGCCGAAGGTGGCCGACACCCAGCTGCGCGCGATCCTGCGCGCCTCGGCCTACGGCAAGCTGCGCGTGCTGGTTCCGATGGTCAGTACCCGCGAGGAGCTGCTGGCGGTGCGCCGGCGCATGCTCAAGCTGACCGAACAGCTGCGCGGCGAGGGCCACATGGTGTCCGACCATGTGCCGCTGGGCGCGATGATCGAAGTCCCCGCGGCCGCACTGGCACTGGAGAGCTTCATCGATCTGGTCGACTTCCTGTCGATCGGCACCAACGACCTGGTGCAGTACCTGCTCGCCGCCGACCGCAACAACGAAGCGCTGGGCGAGCTCTACTCGCCGTTGCACCCGGCCGTGCTGCGGCTTCTGCAGATGGTGATCGACACCGGCGCGCGCCACCGCATCCCGGTCGCTGTCTGCGGCGAGATGGCCGGCGATGCGCGGATGACGCCACTGCTGCTGGCGCTGGGCCTGAGCGAGTTCAGCCTGCATCCCGGTACGTTGCTGGAGGTGCGCCGGGCGATCCGCGAGGCCGACCTGGGCGCCTTGCGCGCCCGCGCGACGAAGCTGCTGGCCGCGCGCGACCGCCGCGGCATCGAGCGCTGGCTGGCACTGGTGGCAGACACGCCCTGACCACCCAGGGTAGTGCCGGCCGCTGGCCGGCAACCTCATGAACTTCGATGAGGACGATTGCCGGCCAGCGGCCGGCACTACCCTCACCCCAGCGGCTATGCGTTGAAACATCCCCTTGCGATAATGACGCGCTGAACACCCCTGTTGCCGCATCCTTGCCGGGATCGCGGCTTTTCTTATCCCGCGGGAGCTGCGATGGCTGAAGCTGTACGCCACGACAAGACTGCGCGCCAACTGCGGATGCTGTCCGATGCACTGGACAGCGGCCGGCTGGGGCCGGTGCGTCGGCTGGTCAACACCCTGGCCCCGGCCGAGATCGGCAACCTGCTCGAATCGCTGCCGCCGGGCAAGCGCGAGGTGGTGTGGGGCCTGGTCGATCCGGAAGATGACGGCGAGGTGCTGGTCCACGTCGGCGAGGACGTGCGCGAAAGCCTGCTCGCGGACATGGACCCGGACGAGATCATCGCCGCGGTCGAAGACCTGGACATCGACGACCTGGCCGACCTGGTCGAAGACCTGCCGGACACGGTCATCGACGAAGTCCTCAAGTCGATGGACCGCGAGAACCGCGAGCGCCTGGAACAGGTGCTGTCCTACCCCGAGGACAGCGCCGGCCGCCTGATGAATCCGGACGTGGTGACCGTGCGCGCCGACGTCAACGTCGATGTGGTGCTGCGCTACCTGCGCCTGCGCGGCGAACTGCCCGACCACACCGACCACCTGTTCGTGGTCAGCCGGCGGCACCAGTACCTCGGGCGGGTCTCGCTGGCCGCGCTGGTGACCCACGAGGACACCACCCCGATCAACCGCCTGATCGACGACGAGCAGCCGGCCATCGACGTCGGCGAGAGCGACCAGGAAGTGGCACGGCAGTTCTCCGACCATGACTGGATCTCCGCGCCAGTGGTGGACGACAACAACATCCTGATCGGCCGCATCACCATCGATGACGTGGTCGACATCATCCGCGGCCAGGCCGAGCACCAGGCGCTGGGCGCCGCCGGCCTGGACGAGGACGAGGATCTGTTCAGCCCGGTCTGGCGCGCCATGCGCCGGCGCCTGATGTGGCTGTCGGTGAACCTGTGCACCGCGTTCCTGGCCTCCAGCGTGGTCGGCCACTTCGAAGGCACCATCGACAAGCTGGTGGCGTTGGCGGTGCTGATGCCGATCGTGGCCGGCCTGGGTGGCAATGCCGGCACCCAGGTGCTGGCGCTGATGGTGCGCGGCCTGGCGCTGGGCCAGGTGGGCGCGTCCAATGCGCGCACGCTGCTGTGGAAGGAAGTGCGGGTCGCCCTGTTGAACGGCGTGATGCTGGGTTCGGTGCTGGGGCTGATCGTGCTGGCCTGGTTCCACTCGCCCGGCCTGTCGGCAGTGATCGCGATCGCGCTGACCTGCAACCTGCTGTTCGCCGCGCTGGCCGGCGTGCTGGTGCCACTGACGCTCAAACGCTTCGGCTTCGACCCGGCGCTGGCCAGCGGCATCTTCCTGACCGCAGTAACCGACTCGATGGGCTTCTTCACCTTCCTCGGCCTGGCCACCCTGGTGCTGCTGCACTGAACCCTGCAGGGTCGGATCCCCGCCACGCGGGGCTCTGACCCGATCCCAACTGGAACACCCATGGCAACAACGATCGAAAACTACTTCCAGCCCGGCTGGCGCGACCAGCAGCACACCTGCCCGGCCTGCGAATGGAAGGGCAGCTCGCGCGGCATGGAGATGGAACTGGACGAGGACGCAACCGAGTACGACTGCCCGGTCTGCGAGAACCCGCTGCTGGTGGTGCTGCACCCGGACATGGCGCAGGTGCAGGCCGCCGCTGCTGAAGGCAATGCCGAAGCACAGGAACAACTGGACATCATCGCCAGTTTCCCGCGCCCGCAGTGACGCGGCGCATGATGCCGCGTTGACGGCAGCGGACTACGATGGAGGCGTTCCCGCCGCCCCAGGAATTCCCATGGTCCGTTCCATGTCGCGCTGGCTGCCGCTGCTGGCCCTGCTGATGATGACCGGTTGTGCCTCGCTGCCGGACAGCGCGCGTGGTCGCTTCGAAGCCCGCGCAGTCAAAGTGGACGGCGAGACCGCCTACTACCAGGTGTTCATTCCGGCCGGGCTGAAGGCCCCGGCGTCCGCCAGTGTTCCGGTCATCCTGTTCCTGCATGGCTCGGGCGAGCGCGGCAGTGACGGCATCAGGCAGACCCACGCGGGGCTGGGCCCTTATCTGCGCGAGCATCCCGACTTCCCGGCCCTGGTTGTCTTCCCGCAGGCAGCAAAGCACTCGGAATGGAGCGGCCACAACAACCGCATGGCCCTGGCCGCGCTGGACGCAACGATCGCCGAGTTTGGCGCCGATCCTTCGCGCCAGTACCTGACCGGCATGTCGATGGGCGGCTACGGCAGCTGGAACATCGCCCTGGACGACCCACGCCGCTTTGCCGCGATCGTGCCGGTATGCGGCGCCGTGCTGGCACCGCGCGCGAAGCGACCGACCCTGTTCGTCGAGCAGGTCGCGCATGAGTCCGATCCTTACGCGGTGATCGCCCAGCGCCTGCAGCACGCACCGATCTGGATCTTCCACGGCGCACTGGATGATGTGGTGCCACCGGACGACGACCGCAGGCTGCACAGTGCCTTCCAGAGCGCCAACGCGCGCGACGTGCGCTACACCGAGTACCCGGAAGGCAACCATAACGCCTGGGACGCCACCTACGCCGATCCGGCGATGTGGGCCTGGCTATTCGCGCAGAAGCGCTGAACCACCGCTCCTGCCGGGAAACATCTGTTGGTGGGTGTCGACCGTTGGTCGACATGGGAGCTGGTGGGTGCCGACCGTTGGTCGACATGGGAGCTGGTGGGTGCCGACCGTTGGTCGGCATGGGAGCTGGTAGGTGCCGACCGTTGGTCGGCATGGGAGCTGGTGGGTGCCGACCGTTGGTCGGCATGGGAGCTGGTAGGTGCCGACCGTTGGTCGGCATGGGAGCTGGTGGGTGCCGACCGTTGGTCGACACTATCTCTCCGATCCAGAAAGCTCGATTGCCTCGAACTTCCCATCCATCCCCCATCTACACCACGCATGGGGATACTCACCAAGCTGCGTTGCCAATCCTACCCTGATCGGATTCCCCACCACGTACATCGCATGGCGGAACAGCGATTCATCAGAGCGGATCGCGTGATCGTGATAGCTCGATTGCCAGAATCTTCCTGACCGGCCGAGCATGCGATTGATCCGCAATGCACTGCTCGATTTGAAGCGTTGCATGATGTAGTCCAGTGAGAACGCGCGGAGCTCCACAAGCCAATGGATGTGGTCTGGCATGACCACATAGGCAAGCGAGTGCGTCAGACCTTCAGCGTCGATGCGACGGACCAAGTCCATCACCACGTGTGCCGCGGCGGCATCCTCGAAGTCGCGTCGACGTCCCTGGGTGACGGAGGTCAGAAGGTAGGTTTGTCCGATCAGGGAATGGCGGCCAAGTCTCAGGCGTGCTCGGTTCATGGGCACAAGCGTGTGCGCGACAGCTGCTGTTGCCTATCGGGCAACTGCGTCGATGCAGGTAGGGGCAGTGCCGACCAACGGTCGGCACCTACCCAGATAGTCCAGGGTGAATTCCCATTGTGCCGACCAACGGTCGGCACCTACCCAGATAGTCCAGGGTGAATTCCCATTGTGCCGACCAACGGTCGGCACCTACCCAGATAGTCCAGGGTGAATTCCCATTGTGCCGACCAACGGTCGGCACCTACCCAGATAGTCCAGGGTGAATTCCCATTGTGCCGACCAACGGCCGGCACCTACCCAGATAGTCCAGGGTGAATTCCCATTGTGCCGACCAACGGTCGGCACCTACCCAGATAGTCCAAGGTGAATCCGCCTTTGTACCAACCGACGGTTGGCACCCACCAGAGCGGTCAGCCCAGCAGGGTTTCCAGCACGGCCATGCGCACGGCGACGCCGTTGGCGACCTGGCGCAGTACCCACGACTGCGGGCCGTCGGCCACCTCGTCGGTCACTTCCACGCCGCGGTTGATCGGGCCCGGGTGCAGCACGGCAGCATCCTTGCCGGCGCGCGCCAGGCGTTCGTTGGTCAGCCCGTACTCGGCGTGGTACTGCTCCAGCGACGGCACCAGGCCTTCTTCCATGCGCTCGCGCTGCAGGCGCAGCATCATCAGCGCGTCGACACCTTCCAGCATGGCGTCGAAATCATCGCCGACCACGCAGCCCTTCAGGGTCTCGTCGTCCGGCAGCAGCGACTGCGGGCCGCATACGCGGATCTCGCCCACGCCCAGGGTACGCAGCGCATGCAGGTCGGTGCGGGCCACGCGCGAGTGCTTCACGTCGCCGACAATCACTACCTTCAGCTTCGAGAAGTCCGGGCCCTTGGCCTGGCGCAGGGTCAGCATGTCCAGCAGGCCCTGGGTCGGGTGCGAGCTGCGGCCGTCGCCGGCATTGATCAGTGCGGTGCCCTCGCCCGCCGCTTCAGCCAGTGCGGCGACGGCGCCATCATCGGGGTGGCGCACGACGAAGCCGCGCACGCCCATCGCTTCCAGGTTGCGCAGCGTGTCGCAGGCGGTTTCGCCCTTGCGCGTGGACGAGGTCGAGGCATCGAAGTTCAGCACGTCGGCGCCCAGGCGCTGCGCGGCCAGCTGGAACGAGCTGCGGGTGCGGGTGGACGGTTCGAAGAACAGCGTGCATACCGCCGAACCGGCCAGCACGTGCCGCTTGTTGCCGACGCGGCCGACCGCGGCGTCGCGGATCTGCCCGGCGCGGTCGAGCAGCTGCAGCAGGGTTTCGCGCGGCAGCCCCTCAAGGGTCAACAGGTGGCGCAGGCGTCCGGAGGCATCGATTTGCTGGGCGGTCATGGCGGGAGTCGTGCAGTCAGGGAATGGGGGTGGCGTCGTCGGGAGACGACAGCCAGCGATCGATGATCACCGCCGCGGCCACGGCGTCGAGGGCGGCCGCATCGCGGCGGCGCTTGCGCCCTTCGGCGCGCTCGACGGCGAAGCGGCGGGCGGCCTCGACCGAGCTCGAGCGCTCGTCGATCATCACCACCGGCAGCTTGAAGCGTTCCCGCAGCTGGCGGGCAAAGCCCTGCGCGCGCTTGCGGTTGGGCTGGTCCTGGCCGTCCAGGGTCAGCGGGTCGCCAACGACCAGGCCATCGGGCTTCCATTCCTTGAGCAGGCGTTCGATCGCCGCCCAGTCCGGCCCATTGCCGTGCACATCGACCACGGCCACTGCGCGTGCATGGGCGGCGAAGGCACTGCCGATGGCCACGCCGATACGCCGCGAACCGACATCGAAACCCAGAACCGTGCCGTCGCGGCGGATGGCCGGGGCAGCAGACACCGGTGCAGGGGCCGCCGGATCAGACATGGCCGCTGTAGTCGGTCAGCCGGAACAGATCCACGCCGATGCGCGAGGCCGCGCCTTGCCAGCGCTGCTCCAGCGGCAGCTGGAATACCAGCTCGGCATCGGCCGGCACGGTCAGCCAGCTGTTCTCGGCCAGCTCGCTTTCCAGCTGCCCTGCGCCCCAGCCGGCGCAGCCGAGGGTGACCACGGCGTTGGCCGGGCCTTCGCCGCGCGCCATCGCTTCAAGGATGTCGCGTGAGGTGGTCAGGTACAGGCCCTCGCCCACGGTCAGGCTGGAATCCCACGCCCGTGCGTCATCGTGGATGACGAAGCCGCGTTCGGGGTGCACCGGGCCGCCATTGAGCACCATGCGCGCCTGCAGGTCACCATCGCCGGTGGTGATGTCCATCTGGGCGAGCACCTCGCCCAGGGTGTATTCGGACGGCTGGTTGACCAGCACGCCCATCGCGCCGTTCTCGTCGTGCTGGCAGATCAGCGCGACGCTGCGGGCGAAGGTCGCGTCGAGCAGCGACGGCAGCGCGACGAGCAGGTGATCGGCAAGGGAGGTCGGCGTTACTGGCATGGCGCCATTCTAGCGGCTGGGCGCGCCGGGCGCCTCCACCCGGCGGTCACGGCGCGCATAATGGCCAGCCCGTACCGCAGGAATTCAACGTGTCCGGCTACTGCCTCATCGCACCGGGCCATCCGGTGCACGATTACTACCACGCCAACGAGTACGGCTTCCCGCAGCGCGACGAACGCGAGCTGTTCGAACGGCTGGTGCTGGAAATCAACCAGGCCGGCCTGAGCTGGGAGACCATCCTGAAGAAGCGCGAAGGCTTCCGCGCGGCCTATGACGGCTTCGACGTGGACCGCGTGGCGGCCTATGCCGAGCAGGACATCGAACGGCTGCTGTCGGATGCGGGCATCATCCGCAACCGGCTGAAGGTGCTGGCGGCGATCCACAACGCGCAGGTGATCCAGCAGCTGCGGGCCAGCCATGGCAGCTTCGCCGCCTGGCTCGATGCCCACCACCCGCTCAGCAAGGCTGACTGGGTGAAGCTGTTCAAGAAGACCTTCCGCTTCACTGGCGGCGAGATCACCGGCGAGTTCCTGATGAGCCTGGGCTACCTGCCCGGTGCGCACGCCGCGGACTGCCCGGTGCATGCGCGGCTGCTGAAACTGTCGCCACCGTGGTTGCAGGCCTCCCGGTAGTGCCGGCCGCTGGCCGGCAGCCTCGCCAGGCCACAGGTGTTGCCGGCCAGCGGCCGGCACTACCGTCGAATCGTCACACGCCCATGTAACGGCCGGGGCGGTGGTTGAACATCAGCACCAGGCTGAGCACCACCGCGCCGATGGCCGAATACAGCACCTTCGACGGCGACAGCACGAAGAACGCGGCCACCATCAGGCAGGCGTCGTAGGACATCTGCACCTTGCCCGCGCTCCAGCCGCGGGTGCGCTGCAGGTACACCGCCAGGATGCCGATGCCACCGAGGCTGGCACGGTGGCGGATGAAGAACAGGATGCCCAGGCCGGACAGCGCGCCACCGACGATGGCCGAGTACAGCGGGTGGATATGCGAGAAATCGATCCAGCGCGGCAGCAGGTCGGTCAGCACGCCGCAGGCGGTGACCGCGGCAAAGGTCTTCAGGGTGAATTCCCAGCCCATGCGGCGCAGCGCCACCCAGTAGAAGGGCAGATTGACCAGTACGAACACCACGCCGAAGTTCCAGTCCAGCGCGTAGTGCAGCAGGAAGGCCATGCCGGCCATGCCGCCGATCATCAGCCCACTCTTGGCGAAGATGGCCAGGCCCAGCGAGGCCACCATCGTGGCCAGCACCATGCCCTGCACGTCCTCGGCGATCGAGTGGCGCAGTGCTTTTTCGTCGGCGGTGGTGCCGGCACTGTCGGGCGGCGGAGTCAGCGGGCCAGCGGTGACCAGGTGGCCGTCAGCGTCGTCGCACGGCGCGGGGCCATGGGATTCAAGGGACATGCGGGTGGGGGAACAACGGGTGGGGAGCGGTATTAAACACGATCCGCATGACAGTTGCAGATGAAATCGTTCAGCTGAAGGCCCTCCACCCTGCCCCCGACCCGCGGCTGATCAGCCCTTGCCGGCCAGATGGTGCGCCACCAGCGCGTTGGCATGGCCATGGCCCAGCCCGTGCTCGCTCTTCAGGAAGCTGACCAGTTCCATGTGCTTCAGGCCCTTCTTGCCCGCCAGCAACCCGAACCAGTGCGCCACCGGCTGGCCGTAGGTCTTCTCGATGGAGGGGAAATACGAGGCCGGGCCTTTCGGCGTGGTGTCAGTGCTCATGTGCTGCTCCCGTTGAAAGTCATTCATTCGACGAACCACAGACGTGGAAATCGACATCCCCAAATATCCGACCCCGTGTCGTCCAACGGTCGGCACCTACCACCAGCAGCAGGTTCCAACAGCTCGCGGGAAACTGTCGAAGGCGGGGTGGCTCAGGTTGCGGGGGCGTGAGCGCCATGGATGGCGCGACCGAGGCTACATGGACGTACTTGCGCCGTCCCCCGCAACCTGAGCCACCCCGCCTCCCGCAGGAAGCCCGATTTTGAAGTTGACGTTGCCGTTGTTTCGGCAGGTGCCGGGCGCAGCCCGGCCGTATCATCCCCTCATGTCCCGTGAAAACCTCAACGACCTGCAGGCCTTCGTCCACGTCGCCCGCGCGGGCAGCTTCACCAAGGCCGCCGCCCAGCTCGGCGTCTCCCAGTCCGCGCTCAGTCATGCCATGCGCGGCCTGGAACAGCGCCTGGGTGTGCGCCTGCTGACCCGCACCACCCGCAGCGTGTCCACCACCGAGGCCGGCGCCCGCCTGCTGGAAACGCTGGCCCCGCGCCTGGCCGAGATCGAGGACGGGCTGGCCGCACTGGCCGAGTACCGCGAACGCCCGGCCGGCACCATCCGCATCAACGCCACCGGCCATGCCGCCGAGTACATCGCCTGGCCGCGGCTGGCACCGTTGCTGCAGCAGTATCCGGAGCTGAAGGTGGAACTGACCACCGACTACGGCCTGGCCGACATCGTCGCCGAACGTTACGACATCGGCATCCGCCTGGGCGAGCGCCTGGCCCGCGACATGGTCGCGGTGCCGATCAGCCCGCCACTGCGCATGCGCGTGGTCGGTGCGCCCCGCTACTTCCACCAGCACGTGGTACCACGGCATCCGCACGACCTTGCCGGGCACAACTGCATCACCCTGCGCCTGCCCACGCATGGCGGGCTGATGCCGTGGGACTTCGGCCAGGACGGCAACGAGCTGAGCGTGCGCGTTGGCGGGCAATGGACCTTCAACACCATGGGCATGACCCGCGCCGCCGCGCTGGCCGGCAGCGGCCTGGCCTGGCTGCCGGAAGACCAGGTGCAGCCGATGCTGGACGATGGTCGCCTGCAATCCGTGCTGGACGACTGGTGCCCGCATTTCGATGGCTACTACGCGTATTACCCGTCGCGCCGCCACGTCACCGTGGCGATGCGCACGGTGCTTGATGCATTGCGCGGGCCGATGGGGAATTGAGGAGTGCGGACCAACGGTCCGCACCCACCACCAACCGTCCGCACCCACCTTCAACGGCCCGCACCCACCTGGTGATCAGCCCTTGGCCTGGGCGGCGCGCTGCGCGTTGTAGCGCTCGCCGACGATCAACACTTCGTCCAGCGCCTGTGCGATGCGCTGCAGCTCCTCCGGCGCCAGCTGCAGTGCGGCCGCCCCCAGGTTCTCGTCCAGGCGGTGGACCTTGGTGGTGCCCGGAATCGGCACGATCCACGGCGCCTGCGCCAGCAGCCAGGCCAGCGCCACCTGCGCCGGTGTGGCGCCCCGTGCCGCGGCAATCGTGCTGATGCGATCGACCAGCGCCTGGTTGGCCTGGCGTGCTTCCACCTCGAAACGCGGCACGGTGTTGCGGAAGTCGTTGGCATCGAAAGTGGTCTCGGCGTTGATCGCGCCGGTCAGGAAGCCACGGCCCAGCGGGCTGAATGGCACGAAGCCAATGCCCAGTTCCTGCAGGGTAGGCAGCAGTTCGCGTTCCGGTTCGCGCCACCACAGCGAGTACTCGCTCTGCACGGCAGTGACGGGCTGCACCGCATGCGCGCGGCGCACGGTGGCGGCACTGGCCTCGGACAGGCCGAAGTGGCCGACCTTGCCTTCGGCGATCAGGTCACGCACGGTGCCGGCCACATCCTCGATCGGCACGTTCGGATCGACGCGGTGCTGGTAGAACAGATCGATATGGTCGGTACGCAGGCGCTTGAGGCTGGCCTCGGCCACCGCACGGATGTTCTCCGGGCGGCTGTCCAGGCCGGTATCGACACGCGCATCCTTGAAGCCGAACTTGGTGGCGATCACCAGCCTGTCGCGGTACGGCGCCAACGCCTCCCCGAGCAGATCTTCATTGGTGTACGGGCCGTACACCTCGGCGGTGTCGAAGAAGGTCACACCGCGTTCAACGGCGGCCTGCAGCAGGGCGATGCCCTGGCTGCGCTCGACCGGCTGGCCATAGCCATGGCTCAGGCCCATGCAGCCCAGGCCCAGGGCGGAAACCTTCAGGCCGCTGCGGCCGAGTTCACGTGTCTGCATCGTCGTGCTCCAGAGGGGGGAGCGCTGACGATACGCCTGCACGGGCGCAGGATTGAACCGACGGGATGGCAGTCGGTCATGACTGGAATTCATCAATCGCCAGCGCGCCCGGTAGAGTCGAGCTTGCTCGACTGCGCTCGTAGAGTCGAGCTTGCTCGACTGCGCTCGTAGAGTCGAGCTTGCTCGACTGCGCTCGTAGAGTCGAGCTTGCTCGACTGCGCTCGTAGAGTCGAGCTTGCTCGACTGTTCCTGTAGTCGAGCAAGCTCGACTCTACAGATCGTTGGGTCACCGGATCTCGGAGATCTCCACGCCATCCAGCCCCTGCGACAGGGTGCGCGCGTCGCCGCCCTGGCTGAGCTTGATGCGCAGGCGCACTTCGTTCTGCGAATCGGCGTAGCGCAGTGCGTCCTCGTAGCTGATCTCGCCGGCCTGGTACAGCTCGAACAGGCTCTGGTCGAAGGTCTTCATGCCCAGCTGGACCGAATCCTTCATCACTTCCTTCAGCTTGTGGATCTCGCCGTCGCGGATGTAGTCCTGCACCAGCGGCGTGCCCAGCAGGATCTCCATCGCCACCTTGCGCGAGCGGCCATCGGGCGAAGGAATCAGCTGCTGCGCGACCACGCCCTTGAGGTTCAGCGACAGGTCCATCAGCAACTGGTTGCGGCGGTCTTCCGGGAAGAAGTTGACGATGCGGTCCATCGCCTGGTTGGCGTTGTTGGCATGCAGGGTGCACAGCACCAGGTGTCCGGTTTCGGCGAACGCGATGGCGTGGTCCATGCCTTCGCGGGTACGCACCTCGCCGATCATGATCACGTCCGGCGCCTGGCGCAGGGTGTTCTTCAGCGCTGCTTCCCAGCTGTCGGTATCGATGCCGACTTCGCGCTGGGTGATGATGCAGCCCTCGTGCTTGTGCACGAACTCGATCGGGTCTTCGATGGTGATGATGTGGCCGGTCGAGTTCTGGTTGCGGTAACCGATCATCGCTGCCAGCGAGGTCGATTTACCGGTACCGGTAGCACCGACGAACAGGATGATGCCGCGCTTGGTCATCGCCAGCGTCTTGATGATCGGCGGCAGGCTCAGCTCTTCCACGGTCGGAATGCGCGTCTCGATGCGGCGCAGCACCATGCCGACCTGGTTGCGCTGGTAGAAGCAGCTGACACGGAAGCGGCCGACACCGGACAGGCCGATGGCGAAGTTGCACTCGTGGGTCTTCTCGAATTCCTCGCGCTGCGCCGGGGTCATCACGTTGAGCACCAGGTCGCGACTCTGCTGCGGCGTGAGCGGGGTCTGGGTGATCGGCGAGATCTTGCCGTTGACCTTCATCGCCGGCGGCATGCCGGCGGTGATGAACAGGTCCGAGGCGCGCTGGTGCGCCATCAGCTTGAGGAACGAAGTGAAATCGATGGTGGTCGCGGTGGTGTTCACGGCGGGCTCCCAATGGGGCATGTACCAGGAAACGGTCGATGGAGGAAACGGCACGGAACGGCGGCGCAGTGGCGCACGCCGCCCCGTTGCTGCCTCGCCTTACTCGAACAGGCGCTTGTCCTTGGCGTAGTCGCGGGCCTGGTTGCGGGTGATCAGGCTGCGCTTGACCAGGTCCTGCAGGTGCTGGTCCAGGGTCATCATGCCGTACTGCTGGCCGGTCTGGATGGCCGAGTACATCTGCGCGACCTTGTCCTCGCGGATCAGGTTGCGGATGGCCGGGGTGCCGACCATGATTTCCCAGGCTGCGGTACGACCGCCGCCCACCTTCTTCAGCAGCGCCTGCGAGATCACCGCACGCAGCGACTCGGACAGCATCGAGCGCACCATCGGCTTTTCGCCGGCCGGGAACACGTCGATGATGCGGTCGATGGTCTTGGCCGCCGAACTGGTATGCAGGGTGCCGAACACCAGGTGGCCGGTTTCCGCCGCGGTCAGCGCCAGGCGGATGGTTTCCAGGTCGCGCAGTTCGCCGACCAGGATGATGTCCGGGTCCTCACGCAGCGCCGAGCGCAGCGCTTCGTTGAAGCCATGCGTATCGCGGTGCACTTCGCGCTGGTTGATCAGGCACTTCTGCGAGGTGTGCACGAATTCGATCGGATCCTCGACGGTGAGGATGTGGCCGTATTCGTTCTTGTTGATGTAGTCGATCATCGCCGCCAGCGTGGTCGACTTGCCCGAGCCGGTCGGGCCGGTCACCAGGATCAGGCCCTGCGGCTGCTGGATCACCTCGCGGAACAGCGGCGGGCAGGCCAGGTCTTCCAGGGTCAGCACTTCGGACGGAATGGTACGGAACACCGCACCGGCGCCGCGGTTCTGGTTGAACGCATTCACACGGAAGCGCGCCAGCGACGGAATCTCGAAGGAGAAGTCCACTTCGAGGAATTCCTCGTAATCGCGGCGCTGCTTGTCGGACATGATGTCGTACACCAGCGCGTGGACCTGCTTGTGGTCCAGGGCTGGGATGTTGATCCGGCGCACGTCGCCGTCCACGCGGATCATCGGCGGCAGGCCTGCGGACAGGTGCAGGTCGGACGCTTTGTTCTTTACGGAAAACGCCAACAGCTCGGCGATATCCATGAGCGGCTACTCCCCAATAACGGCTTCGACTGGAAGGATCTTTCCCCGGGCGGCAGTATAGCCTCCTGATTCAACGGAACGCGTTACGTGGCCACTCCCCTGCCCCAGATCCTGAGCAACCTGCATGCGGCCGCCGAGGCCGCTGGCAGGCCCGACCCACGCCTGCTGGCGGTGTCCAAGACCCAGCCGGCCGAGGCCGTGGCTGCGCTGGCCGCGCAGGGCCAGCATGCCTTCGGCGAGAACTACGTGCAGGAAGCGCTGGCCAAGATGCAGGCACTGCAGCACCTGGCACTGGAATGGCACCTGATCGGCCACCTGCAGTCGAACAAAGCCGATGCCGTGGCCAGCCACTTCGACTGGGTGCAGAGCGTGGACCGGCGCAAGCTGGTGACCGCGCTGGCACGCCATCGGCCTGCAGAGCGCGGGCCGCTGAACGTGCTGATCCAGGTCAACATCGACGACGAATCCAGCAAGCACGGCTGTGCGCCGGAAGAGGTCGATGCGCTGGCCACCGCGATTGCCGCCGAACCCGGGCTGCGCCTGCGCGGCCTGATGGCGATTCCCGCACCGTGGCCCGAAGCGGAGCGCCGTCGGGATGCATTCGTGCGCATGCGCACACTTTTCCAGTCGCTGGCGGCCCAGCACGCGCAGGTCGACACCCTGTCGATGGGCATGAGCGGCGATTACGCCGACGCCATCGCCGAGGGCGCCACCCTGGTGCGCATCGGCACCGCCCTGTTCGGCGCGCGTCCGCGCCCGGCCTGATATCACAAGGAGACTTCCATGGCAGCTGATTCCATCACCTTCATCGGCGGCGGCAACATGGCCCGCAGCCTGATCGCCGGCCTGATCCGCCAGGGCGTGCCCGCCGCGCACATCCACGTGGCCGAACCGGTGGCCGCACTGCGCCAGGCGCTGGCCGCCGACTTCGGCGTGCAGGTGCATGACAACGCCGCCGATGCCGCCGCGCAGGGCCGCACCTGGCTGCTGGCGGTGAAGCCGCAGGTGCTGCGCGATGTGTGCCAGTCGCTGCAGGCACTGGCACAGGCACACCGCCCGCTGGTGGTGTCGATCGCTGCAGGCATCACCAGCGCGCAGCTGGAGCGCTGGCTGGGCGGCGATCTGGCAGTCGTGCGTGCGATGCCCAACACGCCGGCCCTGCTCGGTGCCGGCGTGACCGGCCTGTACGCGACGCCGTCGGTGGATGCGCAGCAGCACGCGCGCGCGGAACAGGTACTGGCCAGTGCCGGGCGCACGGTGTGGATCGACAGCGAAACGCTGATGGATTCGGTCACCGCCGTTTCAGGCAGCGGGCCGGCCTATGTGTTCCTGCTGGCCGAAGCGATGGAAGCGGCCGGCATCGCGCAAGGCCTGCCGGCCGATGCCGCGCGTGCGCTGGTGGTACAGACCCTGCTGGGGGCATCGCGCATGCTGGATGAAGCCGGCGAAAGCCCGGCCGAACTGCGCCGCCGCGTGACTTCGCCGAACGGCACCACCCAGGCGGCGATCGAGAGCTTCCAGGCTGGGGGGTTCGAGGCGCTGGTGGACAAGGCGCTGCGCGCCGCGCAGGTGCGCGGGCAGGAACTGTCTGCGGCGAATGATTGATCTCGATGTGTGCCGACCAACGGTCGGCACCCACCGTCATGATTGCCCCAATGTGGCCATGACGAAATCGACGAAGCACTGCAACCGTGGGCGCGGCCTGCGGTCAGGCAGATAGATCAGGTGCATCGGCCGCGGTTCGGGCAGGTAGTCGCGCAGCAGCGGCTTCAATCGCCCGGCCGCGATTTCACCCGCCAGCAGTGCCGTCGGCTGCAGCACCAGCCCCGCACCGGCCACGGCGGCTTCGCGCAGTGCAACGCCATCGTTGCAGGTCAACCGCGCTTCCCAGTCCACCTGTTCGCCGTTGGCCAGCTGCCAGCCATGGCCGCCACGCCAGGCCAGGTGGCTCAGGCAGTCATGCCCTTGCAGATCCGCCGGCGTGCGTGGCGTGCCACGCCGGCGCAGGTACGACGGCGCGGCGCACAGGCTCATTGCATACGGCGGCAACGGCCGTGCCACCACCTCCTGCGACGGTAGCGGCCCGACCCGGATCGCCACATCGAATCCATCCTCGATCAGGTCCACGCGGCGGTTGCTCAGGTCCAGCTCGATGTTCAACTGTGGCTGCGCACGCAGCAGGGCAGCCAGCCGTGGCGCCAGCACGCAGCTGCCCCAGGTGCTCGGCGCGCTGACCCGCAGCAGGCCACGCGGCTGCACCTGCAGGCCCGCCACATCGGCTTCGGCCTGCTGCACCTGTTCCAGCACCTGCCGGCACCCGGCCAGGTAGGCGCTGCCGGCTTCGGTCAGGCGCTGGCGGCGGGTGTTCCGTTGCAGCAGCGCAGTGCCCAGGTGCGCCTCCAGCTGCTGGATGTACTTGCCGACCATCACCGCCGACACCTGCAATTGTTCAGCGGCGCCGGCAAAGCTGCCGCGCTCGGCCACGGCGACGAAGGCCTGCATGCAGCGAAGCGTATCCATTACTAACCTCAGCTTAGGAATCTGCGAAGCATACGCCACTTACCTAACCATGCCATGAGCGCGCAGACTTCACTCATTCCCCCTCTCGCAAGGAACGGCCATGAAGATCCTCCTCGTCGGTGCCAGCGGCACCCTCGGCCAGGCGGTCGCCCGCCAGCTCGGCCAGCAGCACCAGATCCTCGCCGCCGGCCGCCACAGCGGCGAACTGCGGGTCGACCTGACCGACGACGCCAGCGTCGCCGAACTGTTCGCCCGCACCGGCCCGGTCGATGCGGTGATCTCCACCGCCGGCAAGCTGTACTTCGGCCCGCTGCAGGAGATGACACCCGAGCAGTTCAACATCGGCCTGCAGGACAAGCTGCTGGGCCAGGTGCGGCTCGCCCTGGCCGCGCAGCACCACCTGAACGCCGGTGGTTCGATCACCCTGACCAGCGGCATCGTCAGCGCACAGCCGATCCGCGACGGTGCCAACGCCACCTCGGTGAACGCCGCGCTGGAAGGCTTCGTGCGCGCGGCCGCGCTGGAGCTGCTGCCGCGCGGCCTGCGCATCAACGTGGTCAGCCCGAACGTACTGATTGAATCGATGGCGGCCTACGGCCCCTACTTCCCCGGCTTCGAAGCGGTGAGCGCACAACGCGCGGCACTGGCCTTCCGGCGCGCGGTCGAAGGCATCCAGAGCGGCGAGACCCTCACCGTCTGGTAAAGAAAAAGGGGACGGAGGGGATTAAGTCGTTTCCCGCACATAAGGGGCAATAGCGACTTAATCCCCTCCGTCCCCTTTTTCTTCATTCCCAGCGCATCGGGCCGTCGCCGCGTTCGCCGAGGATGTCTTCCGGGTTGGCCAGGCGGCAGCGCTTCAGCGACAGGCAGCCGCAGCCGATGCAGCCGGTCAGTTCGTCGCGCAGCAGCTGCAGCATGTGGATGCGCGCTTCCAGCTCGGTGCGCCAGCGCGCCGACAGCTTGGCCCAGTCGGCCTTGGTCGGCGCACGGCCCTCGGGCAGGCTCTCGAAGGCACGGCCCACCGCTTCCAGTGGCATGCCCACGCGCTGTGCCACGCGGATCACCGCCAGCCGGCGCAGCACGTCACGGCTGTAGCGGCGCTGGTTGCCCGAGGTGCGCAGGCTGCTGATCAGCCCCTTGCGCTCGTAGAAGTGCAGCGCGGAAACCGCTACGCCACTGCGCTGGGAGACTTCACCAACGCTCAGTTCCTGGGACGCCATCACTTGACCTCAACTACGGTTGAGGTGTCATGCTGCTATCTTCGCCGCCGGTTGACAAGCGCGGCCCGCAGCCCATCTGTATGACTACCATGCTCTCCCCTGCCGATACCCCTGTGCCGGCCGATACTTCGATCCTGTCCGCCCGCTACCGCGCCACCACCATCGGCATGGTCGCGCTGGTCGCGCTGCACGCCTTCGAGGCGCTGGCCGTGGCTGCCGCGATGCCCACCGTGGCCGAAGCGCTCGATGGCCTGCGCCTGTATGCGCTGGCGTTTGGCGGCACCCTGGCCACCAGTGTGATCGGCATGACCCTGGCCGGGCGCTGGGCCGATCGCCACGGACCGGCGCGACCGCTGTGGTACGGCCTGGCCTGCTTCGTACTGGGCCTGCTGCTGGCCGGTTTCGCGATGCGCATGGGCATGCTGGTTGCCGGGCGCCTGCTGCAGGGGCTGGGTGCAGGCGCGATCTCGGTTTCGCTGTATGTGATGGTCGGCCGCAGCTACCCCGAGCACCTGCGGCCGAAGGTGTTTGCGGCCTTCTCCGCAGGCTGGGTGGTGCCGTCGATGATCGGCCCGGCGTTGAGCGGCCTGATCGTGCAGCATCTGGGCTGGCGCTGGGTGTTCCTGGCGGTGCCGCTGCTGGCGGTTCCTGCCGCCCTGCTGCTGCGCCCGGCACTGGCGCGCATGCAGTCCACCGCAGTCGGCGACCGCGACGATGGACGTGGCAACGTGGTGCGTTGGGCCAGCGGGGCCTCGCTGGCTGCGCTGCTGTTGTATTTCGGCGGCCAGCAGCAGGGCCTGCCGGCGCTGCTCTGCATCGGCGCGGCGATGCTGGCGCTGCTGCTCTGCGTGCACCGCCTGCTTCCGACCGGAACGCTGGTGCTGCGCCGTGGCCTGCCCAGTGTGATCGCGCTGCGTGGCATCGCCGCTGCGGCCTTCTTCGCCTGCGAGGCCTATCTGCCGCTGCTGCTGCAACGCGAGCGCGGGCTCTCGCCGAGCTGGGCCGGCGCGGTGCTCAGCCTCGGCGCGCTGGGCTGGTTCGCCGGCTCATGGCTGCAGGGCCACCAGCAGCGCGGTTGGTCACGCCAGCAGCTGCTGCGCGTGGGCACGGCGATGATGACGGTCGGCATCGTCGCCACGCTGGCGGTGCTGTTCAACCCCGTGCCACTGCCGGTGGCGCTGGTCGGTTGGGCCCTGACCGGCTTCGGCATGGGCATGATCTACGCCAGCCTGTCGGTGCTGACGCTTTCGCTGTCGGCACCGCATGAGCAGGGCGCCAATACCTCGGCCCTGCAACTGAGCGAGGCGTTGTCGGTGACCACCGCGCTGGCGGTGTCCGGTGCACTGTTCGCGCTGTTCGTGGAAACCGCGCCGCACACCGGTTATGTGCTGTGCCTGGCGATCACCTGCGGCTTGGCGGTGCTGGCGACGGTGATCGCACGGCGGGTGTAGGGCACTGGGATTCCCGGTAGTTCCGGCCGCTGGCCGGCGGTCTCCGCACACGCAGGAATGCCGTGATGATGCCGGCCAGCGGCCGGCACTACCTGCTACCTGTGCCCACGTCGTCGATGTCCCGGTGCAGGATGCGTCGCACTTCCAGCACAGCCTGTGGGGTCTCCTGCACGCTGTGGCCGGAAATGATCACCTTCTCCGACAGCGCGCCCGGCAGGTGTGCGCTCCAGTACGGCACCAGCCCGTCATCGGACTTCTCCACCGGCAGTTCCGGTTTGCGCTGGGCGATGATCGAGTGGTATTTCAGGCCGGCCTCGATCGGCAGCTGCGCGGCCGCCTTCACGAATGGATCGCTGGCCTTGAGGTTGTCGATGCTGTTGGGAATCTTCGGCTTGGCGGTGCCATCGACCTGCTGCTCGGCCTGTGCCAGCGCCATGAACACATCCTCGAACTTGCCGAGAATCGTCAGCGGCAGGCGCACCAGCCGTCCGATCAGGCGCCCGACCTTGTTGCCGGCGATATCGGTGCCCTGGTGCGGCGCGGCGATGAAGATCGCACGCTCCACGTTCGGCTGCGCCTTGAAGTGCAACAGCGGCCCCAGCTTGGCCTGCACGCGCTTCAGGCGCTCGCCCTTCAGGTCGTAGTTGGCCAGCAGGTCATTCCACAGCACATCGCCGGAATCACTGACCAGCAGGCGGGCCAGCACGCCGCCCATGCTGTGCCCGATGTAGACCATGTCCTTCGATGCCCGCGTGCTGCCATCGGGGTCGAAGTGCTTCAGCGTGTCATTGAACGCATTGGCGATCTCATAGCGGTTCAGCGCGATCGGCGCATTGGTCGGGTAATAGACCTGCCACACCTGGAACTGCTGGCGCAGCTCGGGGTCGCCCATGATCTCGTTGGCCAGGTTCACCCAGGCCTCCGGGCTGCTGGCCAGGCCGTGCAGCATGAAGATGATGCGGCGGTTCGGGTCCCACGGCTGCATCAGGTAGATGTGCGGCTCACCGATGCCCTCGCTCATGCCGAACAGGGTGCGCAGCGACTGCCGGGCGAAGCCGCTCTGCGCCAGCCACAGGCCGTACGCTGCGGTGAAATTGCCGGCCAACGGCACCTGCTCGCCGTGCAGGGTGATGCGCTCGGTGGCTTCCGGCGAGTAGGCATCCAGCTCGACCCGGCGCGTGCGCATCACGTCGTCCAGGCTGCTGCCCTCGAAGCGCAGCAGCGCGGTGACGTTGATCGAGGACATCTCGCTGAACTCGGGCACCGAATCGTCATGTCGATGGCGGCGGCCACGGCGCGCGTCATCCTCATCATCCGCAGCGGTTTCAGCCTTCGGGCCGTCCGGCGCGATCACCGGCGCGACCAGCTTCGGCGGGTCCATCACCATCACCAGTTCGGCACCGAAGCCATCGCGGCGATAGGTGCTGCGCAGGCCGACGAAGCTGACCGTTCCGGCCGGCACCAGCTGCGCGGGAATGCTCTTCAGGCCCAGCTGCTGGTAGTTGGAGGCCAGCGACCAGCTGCCGACCGAGATCGGCTTCGTGTAGTCCTCACCCGCCAGCGCAGACGCACGCGCGCGCACGAACAGCACCACCGCCGCCTTCTCGGCGGCGTAGTTGTAGTAGTCGCGCACCTGCGTCTGCCGGTCCTCGAAGGCGCGGTCAGACGGCGAACGGCCGCTGTAGAACAGGTAGGCATAGGCGTAACGGGCCGCTTCCAGCCAGGCATCCAGCGCGGCATCGCTCATCGGCGGATCGCCGGCGGCGGTCTTCTTCGGCGTCAACGCCAGTGCGGCCTTCACCCACAGTTCGGACAGCGCCGACAGCCGCTGTTCGACGTTGAGATCATCGGTCATCAGCAGCGTACTGCGGCAAACCAGGAAGTCCTTTTCGCACTGCGATTCATCCAGGCCTGCCGCACTGAGCGTCTCGCGCGCGGCCGGGCTGAGCTTGCCGGTGTTGAGCACGTCGGCGCGCTTGTTGACCAGCGAATCACTGGACGTGACCTGCTTGACGGTAACCATCGCGCAGCCGCTGCTGCCCAGCAGCAGGATGGCGGCGAACAACACCGGCAGCAGGCGCTGCCAGCGGGCCAGGGGGCGTTGGGTCATTACTGCGGGTCCTGCTCGGTGCCGGGCACGCCCTGGCGGATTACGGTGGAGAAATGCACCCCGTCACCCAGGTCCAGCGCACGCTGGGTGATGCGGCCCTTGTCATGCAGTTCGGCGTACGGCACGCCCGGGGTGAGCGCGCCGACCTCCTGCGCGTACTCGGCCAGGTAGCCCGACAGCAGCAGGCGATAGTCCAGCGGCAGCCGCGGTGCGATGTGGCGGGCCAGGTCGAAGACGATGGTGGTGCAGTTGCTGGTCAGCGTGTTGTAGAAGCCCGGCTTCGCATCCAGTTCGCGCGCCTGCTCGATGTAGGCGGCGAACAGTTCCTTCAGCTGCGTGCGGTCCATGCCGTGCAGGCGGTACAGGTAGACATCCTCGCCCCGCGCATTGGTGCGGGTGCGGATGATGTCGGTCTCCTCGGAGGCCACCAGGGTCATCTCGAACTTGCGGAAGAAGCCGCCCAGCGCCGAGAACGATTCACCCCGTTCCTTGCGGATCTCCAGCGAGAACACCACGTGGCGGCCATCGTCGAAGCCGAACGAGATCAGCGTGTGGGCGATTGCCGGGCCCATCCAGTACGACAGCACCAGATCGGCCGAGCGCAGCTGGTCCAGGTCGTACTCGCGGCGCACCCAGCGCGGGTCATAGTCGGTTTCGCTGCGCCAGGTGAAATCACGGACGTTGTCCAGCACCACATGACGCCCATCGAACGACACCACGTGCAGGCGCTGGGCCACGTCATCGGCCCACACGCGGTCCTGGCGCGGCGCCAGCAGCAGCCACCACAGCGCGGCCAGCGCCAGTGCTGCGCCGAACGTCAGGCCCAGCCGGCGGTTGCCTCGGCCGCGTGCGACCCGCCACGATGCCCACAGCGCAACCAGCAGCCACAGCACGGCCACCGTCGTGGCCAGCGCACCCGGCCCCGGCAGCTGGTAGGCCAGCAGCCCGGTCACCCACAGCGCCGCCAGCGCCATGGCACTTCCTGTCATCCAACGTCCTGCGGTGTTCACTGGGATCCTGTGGCGGTATTCAAGCCGCATAGTTAGCCACAAGCCGCATCAGCGTGGCATCTACGGCCCGTTCAGCCAGGCCGGCGCACCGTCGGCGGCGGCGCCCGAAGCCAGGTTCACCACACAGGAGCAACAATGGGCATTACATCCGTGGCCGGCGTTCCGGTCCAACCCCGGCACCGCGCAACCTGCCACTGCGGCACGGTCGAACTGCTGCTGGACCTGCCGGACGGCATCGTCGACCCACGCCGCTGCGACTGCTCGATGTGCCGGCGCCGTGGCGCCATCGCCGCCAGCGTGACCCGTGCGGGACTGCAGGTGGTGCGCGGGCAGAACCACCTGCGGCTGTACCAGTTCAACACCCATGTGGCCGAGCATTACTTCTGCGGTGTGTGCGGCATCTACACCCACCACCGGCGTCGCTCCAATCCCGAGCAGTACGGCTACAACGTGGCCTGCCTGGAGGGCATCGACCCGTTCGCGCTGGGCGTGATCCCGGTCAACGATGGCGTCAACCACCCGGCCGACCGCAGCGCCTAGTGCCGCGTGCGTCGCAACGGTGCCGCCACTTTCTGCCAGGGCGCCATGCCACTGCGACCGGCGCGTGCGGGGCGTTTCAGCCAAGGGCGGCGAGGCGCTGCCTGCGGCTCGGCAGCGACCGGGGGAGGAAGGGGCCTGCGGCCAGGCCAGAGATGATCGAGCAGCCACATGGCGGGTCTCCGTGGGGGACGGGGACAACCGAGACTAGGCGCTGGCCGGCATAGGGGGCGTGAGGCGGCGAAGTCTCGATGATGACAAGCCATTGAGAATCATTTGCAACAACAGGATGCAATCCCGATAATCCGCGGCGATCTTCCGTGGACCGACCGCCATGCCCGCCCGCCGCACCCTGCTCTCGCTTGCCCTCGCCCTGCCCGGCAGCCTCGTCGCACACGCCGCACTGGCCGACGACGCGCCGACTCCCCGCACCCTGGACCGCGTCAGCGTGGTGGCCGAGCGTGCCAGCACCGCGACCAAGACCGACACCGCCCTGACCCAGACGCCACAGGCGATCAGCGTGGTCACCCAGCAGCTGTTCACCGATCGCGGCGCGCACAACCTGCAGGAAGTGCTGCGCTACAGCGCCGGCGTCACCGCCGACGCGTGGGGCCTGGACACCCGCAACGATGCCACCTCGGTACGCGGGCTGGATCCGGTGCAGTACCAGGATGGCCTCCGCCGCAGTTACGGGTTCAGTCCGTTGGCGCGGCCGGAAATCTATGGCCTGGAGCGTGTGGAAGTGCTGCGCGGTCCTTCGTCGGTGCTGTACGGCGCAGGCGCCACCGGCGGCATCATCAATGCGATGAGCAAGCGCCCGACGTTCGGCAATGTGGCGGGCGAGGCAGGCGTGCAGCTTGGCAGCTTCGACCGCAGGCAGCTTCAGGGCGACATCGGCGGTGCGTTGAACGAGGCCGGCACGGTGGCCGGGCGCTTCGTCGGCCTAGTGCGTGAGTCGAACATGCAGACCGATACGCTCAAGGACGACCGTGTCTACCTTGCGCCTTCGATCAGCTGGCGCGGCGAACGCAGCACCTTCAGCCTGCTGGCCAGCTACCAGCACGACAGGACCGGCTCCAGCCAGCAGTTCCTGCCGCTGGCGGCGACGCTGCTGGCGCCCCCCGGACGCCGCCTCGATCCCTCCACGTTCATCGGTGACCCTGACTTCGACCGCATCGACTCGCGTGTCTACAGCCTCACCGCGCTGTTCGACCACCGCTTCAACGACGTGCTCAGCCTGCGCTCGGCCATGCGCTACATCGATGGCAAAACGACGCTGCAGCAGATGTACGTGGACAGCTACAGCAACCCGGCCGATCCCTTCATCGATGCCGGACGTCGCGTGGTCAACCGCACCGCCTACGGCACCCGCCCCGACGTGCAGATCTTCAGTGCCGACAACGCCCTGCAGTTCGACTTCGCCACGGGTGCCTTCCAGCACCTGCTGCTGGCCGGCGTCGACTACAGCCAGTACCGGGAGCAGCTGCAGCGCCTGGATGCGACCGGCACGCCGATCGACATCTACGCCCCGGTATCGGTGGCACCGACAGTGCGTGGCTGGGAGCGCCAGCCAGACCAGACCTCCACCCAGCTCGGCCTCTACCTGCAGGATCAGATCCGCTGGGCCGACCGTGTTTCACTGGTGCTGGGCGCACGACGCGGCCATGCACGCTCGAAGACCGACGGCCAGCCCAGCCAGACCGACAACGCCACCACCTATCGCGCCGGCCTGATCGGCGAACTGGGCGCCGGGGTATCGCCCTACCTGAGCTACAGCGAATCGTTCCTGCCGGTTGCCGGCCAGGACCTGTTCGGCCAGGCCTTCAAGCCGATGCGCGGCCGCCAGACCGAGGCCGGCATCAAGTGGCAACCCGCGCGCAACCTGCTGCTGACGATGGCCGCGTACCGCATCACCGAAACCAACCGGCAGACCAACGACCCGGACAACGTGCTGAACGTGGTGCAGACCGGGCAGATCCGCTCCAAGGGCGTCGAGCTGGAGGGCCAGTTCCAGTTCGCCAACGAGCTGACGATCACCGCCGCCGTTGCGCGCAACGAGGCCGAAGTCAGCCGCAGCAACTTCGCATTGGAAGTGGGCCAGCGCCTCAACGACACCCCGCAGGACCTGGCCTCGGCCTGGGTCTCGAAGGGCTTCCCGCTGGAGGACGGCGCACGCCTGCGCCTGGGCCTGGGCGTGCGCCATGTCGGCAATACCGTGTCGCTGGGCAATGGCGGGCGCATCATCACCCCCAGCTACACGCTGGCCGATGCCCTGGTGGAAGTGCAGGTGACCGACTGGACGATGGCGTTGAACATCACCAATCTCACCGACAAGCGCTACTACGCACCGTGCCGCACCTTCGGTGACTGCTTCGCCGGCTACCCGCGGGTGGTCACCGGCACCATCACCTATCGGTTCTGATCACGGCCAACGCTGGCCGCCGCAGCAGTACGTGCAGCAGCACGGCACAGGCGGCGGTCAGCAACGCCAGCACCCGCAGCAGTATCGCCAGCGCTTCGGCACTGGCCTGCTGCAGGTGTGCGCCGCGCATCGCCGGAAGCAGCGCCTGCGCCTGTGCATGCGCACCGGTGGCCAGATAGGCCCCGGCCCTGGCCAGCGACGCGGGCGACGCGCCCTGCAGCCGCTGGCCGATCAGCAGCGCAAGCAAGGCGGTCACTGCGGCCAACGCAATGCCTTCGCCGGCCACCCGCACCGTTCCGAAGATGCCGGCGGCCATGCCTGCACGCTGCACCGGCACCACGCTGACCGACAGCCCATCCATCAGGCCCCACGGCAACGCGGTTCCGGCACCGATCAGCATCAGCAACGGCACCCACTGCGAGGGCGACGGGTGCGAGGCGTGGCACGACAGCAGGTACAGGCCGGTGGCACAGACCAGCAGGCCCAGCGTGCACAGCCGCGCACTTCCGATGCGCTCGGCCCAGCGCGCGGCCAGCATCGGCAGTACCAGCATCGGCGCGGACAGAGCCAGCATCTGCAATCCGACCGCAGTCGCGCTTTGCCCGTGCACGCCCAGCAACTGCAGCGGCAGTACCACCAGCAGCACCACGTAGCCGAAGCAGGTGGCCACCGGCAGCAGCTGGACACCGAGGAACGCCGGCTGCGAGAACAATGAGAGGTCCAGCAGCGGTGAGCGATGCACCCGTTCGATGCAGACGAACACCCCGCCCAGCAGCAGCGTCGCCAGCAGCGCCAACTGTACGCGCAGGGCATGCAGCCCGAATTCTCCCAGCCACAGCAGGGCCAGGGTCAGCGCTGCCAGCATCAGGCTGAAGCCGAGCATGCCGCCGAGGTCCAGGTGTCCGCGCTCGCCGTGGCTTTCAGGCAACACGCGCGCGCCCAGTACGAAGGCCGCCAACGCCAGCACACCCCCGGCGGCGAACACGCTGCGCCACCCCAGTGCCTGCAGCAGAAGGCCGGCAAGCAGCGGCCCCAGTGCCAACCCTGCACCGAATGTCGTGCCCAGCAGAGCGAAGACGCGCGCACGTGCTGGCCCCTGCCAGGCCTGCGCCAATGCGGCGGTGCCGGACGCCAGCGCTGCTGCAGCGGCAACGCCCTGCAGCCCGCGCGCCAGGTCCAGCCACAGCAGCGTGGGCGCAAGGCAGACGACGGCTGTAGCGGCGGTGAACCCGACCGTGCCCAGCAGGAACAGCCGGCGCCGGCCATAGCGGTCGGCCAGGCCGCCGGCAGCAAGCAAGAGGCTGCCGAAGGTGAGCATGAATGCATTGGTCACCCAGGCCAGCGCAGTGGGTGAGGCCGCCGCGGAACGGGCCAGCACCGGCACCGCGACCGCGCCGGCCGAGAAGGACAACGGCAACGCCAGCGCGGCCAGGCAGACGGCAAGCAGCGTCCAGCGCTGCTGCGCACGGACAGGCAAGGAGAGCATCGAAACCGGGGCCATGCGGGCCTCCATCCATCAGGGGTATTGATGATGGACAGGCCGTTATTGATGAAAAACTGGCTCGATGGACGTTGATTGCGGCCTGGTGTTCCGCAATCATGCCGGCATGGATTCCATCTCTGCCCTGCTCGCCTTCGTCCGCACTGCGGAGGCGGGCAGCATCGTCGGTGCCGCCCGCGTCCTCGGCCTGTCCGCGTCGGCGGTGGGCAAGCGCATCGCCCGCCTCGAGCAGGACCTGGGTACGCGCCTGTTCCATCGCACCACCCGCCGCGTACACCTCACCGATGAGGGCGATCTGCTCCTGCAACGCTGCCGGCGTGCCCTGGACGAGCTTTCCGAAGCACAGGCGGACCTGGCGCAGCGACAGCACGCGCCCAGTGGGCTGCTGCGCATCGGGCTGCCGACCATCGGCTATCGCTTCCTGCTGCCGGTGCTGCCCGGGTTCCAGCAGCGCTATCCGCAGGTGCAGCTGGAACTGGATTTCAATGACCGCATCGTCGATGTGGTCAGCGAAGGCCTCGACGCAGTGATACGCAGCGGTGCGCTGGCCGATTCCAGCCTGACCGCGCGGCGGCTGGGCGGGTTTCGTTTCATCCTCTGTGCGGCCCCCGGCTATCTGCACGCGCACGGCACGCCCGGTGATGTGAGCGAGCTGCGCATGCATGCCGCACTGCGCTTCCGTTACCCGACCACCGGAAAGCTGCATCCGTGGCAACTGCCGGGCGTCGAAGGCGATGCCGGAGCGGGCCTGCCGACGGCGATGACCTGCAACAACATGGAAGCCGTGCTGGCCGCTGCAATTGGTTGCATGGGCCTGGCCTGGATGCCTGACTTCCTCGCCGCTGACGCGCTGGCCGACGGCCGCCTGCAACGGGTGCTGCCTGCACTGCCCACGCACCAAGGGCAGTTCTCGCTGCTATGGCCGGGTGGACGCCACCCCAGCGCGCGCCTGCGGGTATTCATCGACTACGCCGTGGCGCATCTGTTCCAGGGCGAACACGCCTAGGCGGCCGGCAGGATCAGCTCGCGTTCGCGGCTTCCAGGAAATTGCACAGCACCGGCGACGGTTGCTCCGGGCGCACGCACAGCTGCAGGGCAAAGCGCGCGGCTTCACCGCCCACCTTCCGGTAGACGATCTCTTCCGGACGAAAACTGCTCATGCTGGCCGGCACGATCGCCACGCCCGCATCCACCGCCACCAGCGACAGCACTGCATGCATGCCCTGCGCCTCCTGCACTACGCGTGGAGTGAATCCCGCCGCGGTGCACAGGCCCAGCACCTGTGCGTGGAAACCGATGCCCTCGCCGGCCGGCCACGACACGAAGGGTTCATCGGCCAGCATCGCCACGCTCACGTCGGGCAATGCGGCCAATGCATGCGTACGCGGCAGCGCAATCGCCAGATGGTCGTGGTCGAAGTCGTGCAACTGTAGTTCGGCGGCAGGAATCGGTGGAATCAACACCCCCACGTCGATGCGCTGCTCTCTCAGCCACAGCTGCTGCTGGCGTGAGGTCGCCTCCTGCAGATGCAGCCGCACCTGTGGATACTGCTGGCGGAAACGGCGGATCAAACCAGGCAACCGACCGTACAACGCGCTGCCGACATAGCCCACCTGCAGGCTGCCACGCTGCCCTGCGGCGGCTTCACGGGTGCGCTGCAGCGCCTGTTCGGCCTGCTGCAGCGTCGCGCGCGCTTCCACCAGCAAGGTCTGCCCGGCCACGGTCAGGCCCAGGGTACGGTTGCCACGCACGATCAGTTCACTGCCCAGTTCGTCTTCCAGCCGCCGTATCGCCGCCGTCAGCGGTGGCTGCGACATGTGCAGCCGAGCGGCGGCGCGGTGGAAGTGCAGCTCTTCGGCCACGGCCACGAACTGGCGGAGCAGGCGCAGGTCGATCATCTCGATGCAGGTGGTGGGAATCCGGCTAGGGTACGCCCTCAGCTGCGCACGTCCACACTGGCGCGGGCGATGGCCGGCCACTGCAGGGCCACCGACTCGATGCTGTCGGCGCTGACCGCGCGCAGATCGCGCGGATATGCAACGTGTTCCGCTTCCTGCAGGCGCAGCGCATGGAACTGGCCATTGCTTGCACGCAGCACCCATCCGCCGCCCTGGCAGCGCGTCGATGCCAGAAAGGCCACGCCGTGCGCGACTGCCTCCGGATGCAGCTCGTCCGGCTCGCCGTCGATGCCCCACATCCGCGTCTTGGCCACCGGCGAAACCGCATTGACCACGATGCCGTGCCCGGCACCTTCCAGTGCCAGCACATTGACCAGGCCGAGCGCGGCCAGCTTGCCCATCGCATAGGCGGAAAGACCGCGCTGTGCGTACTGCGGATACAGCGCGCGATCGGAGGTGGTGATGACGATGCGGCCACCACCCGCCGCGCGCATCGCCGGCCACGCCGCCTGCGCCAGCCACAAGGGTGTCTTTGCGGCCAGGCACAGCATCCGCTCCAGCGCATCGTCTTCGACCGCTTCCAGCGCCTGGTACTCCACCCAACCAGCGTTGTGGATCAGGAAGTCGATGTGACCATGCTGCTGCAGCAGATCCTGCACCAGCGCGTGGCAACCGGCACGATGATCGATGGGATCACTGACGGCCTGCACCGATAGCCCACGCGCCCGCAACGCGTCGGCACTGTGCTGGATGCGCAGCGGATCGGTGCCACGACCATTGGTGCCGGCACCGACGTCGTGCATCACCACGTGCGCACCACGCTCGGCCAGCAGGCGACTGTAGGCCAGGCCCAGTCCACCGGCGGCACCGGTCACCAGCCCCACTTGGCCTTCAAAGGAAATTCGCGAAACAGGTTGCATCCGCACAGCTTCAACCACGGGCGGGGGCACCGGCCAATACCGTTGACCACACGCCACGATATGCCCGCGCTATCGCCAGAAAAGGGGACGGAGGGGATTAAGTCGCTTCCGGCACACAAGGGGCAATAGCGACTTAATCCCCTCCGTCCCCTTTTTCTAGCGGCTGAAGCGGCGCGCGCCGGCCACGCAGACCACCGCGCCCAGCGTTACCAGCACCATGCCGGCGCTGACCGATTCGTGCAGCAACAGCGCCGCCAACGCCAGGCCGAAGAATGGCTGCAGCAGCTGCAGCTGGCCGACCGCGGCGATTCCACCCTGCGCCAGCCCGCGGTACCAGAACAGGAAGCCGACCAGCATGCTGAACACCGCCACGTAGCCCAGTGCCCACCACGCAGGCGCGCCCACCGCGGCGAACGAGGCCGGGCGCATCACCACGCTCAGTGGCAGCATCACCGGCAACGCCAGCAGCAGCGCCCAGCTGATCACCTGCCAGCCGCCGAGATGGCGGGCCAGCCGGCCGCCTTCGGCATAGCCGAGCCCGCAGGCAAGGATCGCGGCCAGCATCAGCAGGTCGGCCTGCAGCGAGGCCTCGATGCCATTGCGCATCGCGTAGCCGACCACGCAGGCGCTGCCCAGCAGCGAGAACAGCCAGAAGGCGGGGCGCGGCCGCTCGCCGCCGCGCAGCACCCCGAACAGTGCGGTACTCAGTGGCAGCAGGCCGACGAACACGATGGTGTGCGCCGATGACGCATGGCGCAGGGCCAACGCGGTCAGCAGCGGGAAACCGACCACCACGCCAAGACTGACCACCACCAGCCCCGGCAGGTCACTGCGCCGCGGCCAGGGCTGGCGCAACAGCAGCAACAGGCCAAGGCCAAGCACTGCGGCGATGGTGGCGCGTGCGGCGGTGACGAACCCGGCGTCCAGTTCAAGCACCGCCAGGCGGGTGGCCGGCAACGAGCCGGCGAAGATCACCACACCGATGAAGCCATTGATCCAACCGCTCGCTGACCGTTCCACGCCTGTATTCCTGTCATGCCAGGCATCGCCCGGCGGAACCTGCATGGGAACATCCATCGCCGGGTCACCCCAGCTACAATCCAGTACAGTCGCAAGTAACTGTACTGCCCACACTTCCACTACAGTCCCTCCATGTCGCGTCCGCTCACCCGCATCGAATCAGTCATCCAGACCGTCCGCACCCGCATCAGCGCGCGCGTGGATGGCCCCGGTTCCCGCCTGCCGTCGGTGCGGGCGCAGGCGGCAGCGATGGGCGTATCGGTCTCCACCGTGGTCGAGGCTTACGAGCGCTTGGCGGCCGAAGGCGTGATCAGCGCGCGCGCGGGCTCTGGCTTCTACGTCAGTGGCCCGGCCGCACCGCTGGCGCTGGCCGCGATGGAGCCGCGGCTGGATCGCGTGGTGGACCCGCTGTGGGTATCGAGGCAATCGCTGGAAACGCCCGCGGGCCACCTCAAGCCGGGCTGCGGCTGGATGCCCAGCGACTGGCTGTACCAGGACGGCATGCGTCGTGGCCTGCGCCGGCTGGCACGTGTCGATGCATCGCAGCTGGTCGACTACGCCGGCCCGCTCGGCCTGCCCGCATTGCGCCAGTTGCTGCAGCGGCGCGCTGCTGCACTGGGCATCGACGCGCCGATGGAACAGATCCTGCTGACCGAATCGGGCACGCACGCGGTCGACCTGATCTGCCGCTTCCTGCTCAAGCCCGGCGACTGCGTGCTGGTGGATGACCCCAGCTACTTCAACTACCACGCGCTGCTGAAGGCACATCAGGTGCAGGCCGTAGGCGTGCCGTACACCCACACCGGGCCGGACCTTGATGCGTTTGCGCAAGCGCTGCAGGCACATTCGCCGCGGCTGTACATCACCAATTCGGGCCTGCACAACCCGACCGGCGCCGTGCTTTCCCCCAGCACCGCTCACCGCCTGCTGGGCCTGGCCGAGCACAGCGAACTGGTCATCGTCGAGGACGACATCTTCGCCGACTTCGAGCTGCATCCCGCCCCCCGGCTTGCCGCGCTGGATGGTCTGTCGCGGGTGATCCACGTCGGCAGCTTTTCCAAGACGCTGTCGGCGGCCTCACGCTGCGGCTATATCGCGGCGCGCCACGACTGGATCGACGCGCTGACCGACCTGAAGCTGGCAACCAGCTTCGGCGGCGGCCATCTGGCGATGCAGCTGATGCACATCGCGCTGACCGACAGTGGTTATCGTCGCCACATGCAGTCAGTACGTTCGCGCCTGGCCGATGCACGCCGGCATGCGCTGCGGAAACTGCACGCGCTGGGTATCACCCCGTGGCTGCAGCCCGAAGCCGGCCTGTTCCTGTGGTGCCAGCTGCCCGATGGCCGCGACGCCGCGGCCCTGGCGCGGCACTGCCTGCGCCAGGGCATCGTGCTGGCACCGGGCAACGCCTTCAGCCAGTCGCAGCGCGCGGCCGACTACCTGCGCTTCAATGTCTCGCAATGCCAGGACCCGCGCATCTGGCAGGTGTTGGCGCAGGCCTTGCACTGAGCGCGATGCCAGTGCCCTGCGGCACCGGCACTTGCGTGCCACGGTACAGTGGTAGTTCCCCTTGCAGGAGTGCGCGCATGTCGTCGTTTTCCGATCCGCAGGCCGTGGCCCGCTATGCCGAGGGCCCGTTGCGCCAGGTGCCGGGCTACCTCGCCCTGCAGAAGATGAGTCGCCTGCTGCTGGCCGAACGGGTCCCCGTGCAGGGGCGCGTGCTGGTACTGGGCGCCGGTGGCGGCCTGGAGCTGAAAGCTTTTGCCGAAGCACAACCGGGCTGGCAGCTGCTGGGCGTGGACCCGGCCGCACCGATGCTGGCGCTGGCCGAGCAGACGCTGGGTCCGTTGAACGCACGCGTTGAACTGCTGGAAGGCTACATCGACGATGCTCCGGACGTGCGCTTCGACGGCGCCAGCTGCCTGCTGACCCTGCACTTCCTCGACGCCACGCAACGCCTGCATACGCTGCGCGAACTACACAAGCGACTGCGCACGGGTGCCCCTCTGGTGGTCGCTCACCACAGCGTGCCGCAGGATCCGGACGGCAAGCTGCGCTGGTTGCAGCGCTATGCGGCGTTCGCCGAAGCCTCTGGCGTTGCGCGCGTGGATGCACAGCGCGCGATCGAAGCCATTGCCGAGCGGCTGCCGCTGCTGCCGCCCGAACAGGAGGTCGCGCTGCTGCAGGAAGCCGGCTTCGTCGACGTGGAGCTGTTCTACGCCGGCTTCAGCTTCAAGGGCTGGGTGGCGTACGCGACGTGATGCAGCCGGACCGGATCACGGCACCACGGTGATGCCGATGCGCTGCATCAACAGCGCCACCTGCTGCACGTCCAATGTCGCGCCGCGCAGGTTGGTGCTGCGCACGTCAAGCTCACCCAACTCGGAATTGGTCAGGTCGCAATCGGTGAAATTGGCGCTGTTCCAGTCGATGCCCTCGAACTGGCCACCGGACAGGTCCGAGCCGGCGAAACTGGCGCCGCTCACATTGGCGCCGTCCCAGCGGTTCTCCCACAGTTCGCACTTCTCCAGCGTCACCCGCGAGAAGTTCGCGTAGCGCAGGTTCGACTTCTTGATGAAGCCGCTGCAGAACCCGCTGCGCGTGGTGATCTGGTTCATGAAGCTGGCATTGCTGAAATCCGCGCCCTGCGCGCGGCATTCGCTGATCTCCAGGCCCAGCGCCTTGATGAAGTTGAAGTGGCACATGCTGATGTCGCAGCCACGGAAGCTGGCTTCCTTCAGCGTGGCGCCGTTGAAGCGGCAACCGCTGCGGCTGTCGGCGTCGTAGAAACTACAGTTGATGAACTCGGTCGCGGTCAGGTCCGCGCCGGAAAAATCGCATTGCTGGAACTGCTGGTCGACCACTTTCTGGCCGGTGTACTGGTCGGCGCCGATGCGCAGCTTGTGGTGAATGGTGGGGGACATCAGGGATTCCATGCCAGGGAGCGCGGCCATGATGCCGGGCAAGCGCCGTATTCCCAACCCCGCCAGCGCCGCGGAACGCAATGCCTGATGTTGCACATTCATGCACAGTAATGCATGATTCCCGGCATGAGCTCCGATCCCAGCCCCCTTCCCGCCCAGCGCCCCCAGCAGATCCTTGAGGAACTGCGCCAGCAGGGCCGTGTGGTGGCCGCCGACCTGGCGCGCCGCTATGCCGTCTCTGAAGATTCGATCCGCCGCGACCTGCGCGAACTGGCCACCCAGGGCCTGTGCCAGCGTGTCTACGGGGGGGCGGTGCTGCCGCCGCCGAAGGAACGCCCGCTGCGTGAGCGATTGACCCATGACCGGGGCGACAAGGCCGAACTGGCCGCTCGCGTTTGCGCCCTGCTGCAACCGGGCCAAGTGATACTGCTTGATGCCGGGTCGACCAACCTGGCCATCGCCCAGCAGCTGCCCGCCGCGCTCGGGCTGACGGTGATCACCAATGCTCCGCAGATTGCTACGGCCGCCAGCTATCACGAAGGCATCGCCGTGCAGCTGATCGGCGGCCGCCTGGCCAGCGGTGGCGGCGCGGTCGGTGCCGAAGCGCTGGCCCAGGTGCAGCGCCTGCGGGCCGATGTGTACCTGCCGGGTCCGTGCGCGGTGGACGGCGACACCGGCGTGTGGGCGATGGATTCGGAAGAAGCCACACTGAAGCGCGCGATGGTGGCGTGCAGCAGCCGCGTCATCGTCGCTGCCACCACTGAAAAGCTCGGCGCACGCGGCAACTGGCAGATCGCCAGCCTGGACGAGATCGACGATCTGGTGCTGACCACGTCGGCGCCTCCCGCACTGGCCGCCCGCTTCCGTGCCGCCGGCATCGCAGTGCATCCCACCCTGCCCTGACCGAACCGCCCATGCCTATTGCCAACCGCGCGCGTGCCGAACAGCACGCGACCCGCGCTGCATTCTTCATTCCCGGCTTCGCTACCGCGTTATGGGCCACGCTGGTGCCGTTCGCCAAGTCACGCACGGACATCAACGATGCCACGCTGGGCCTGGTGCTGCTCTGCCTGGGTGCCGGTTCGCTGCTGGCGATGCCGCTGTCCGGCGTGCTCGCCGCGCGCCTGGGCTGCCGTCGGGTGATGGTGGCCAGCACGTTGCTGATCTGCCTCAGCGTGCCAGGGCTGGTGCTGGCCGACACGGCCTGGCTGCTGGGACTGGTGCTGTTCGTGTTTGGTGCCGCGGTGGGGGCGATGGACTGCACGATGAACGTGCAGGCGGTGATCGTCGAGCGCGAAGCCCGGCGCGTGATGATGTCCGGCTTCCATGCCTTCTTCAGCATCGGCGGTTTCCTTGGTGCGGCCGCCATGACCGTACTGCTTTCGGCACAGCTGCCACCGTTGGCGTCGGTGCTTGTCGGCGTGGGCGCCATGCTGCTGGTGATGCTGTTGTCGGCGTCGTACTGGCACCGCGAGCGCATGCCGCATGACACGCCGATGCTGGCGATGCCGCACGGCGTGGTGCTGTTCATCGGCGTTCTGGCGTTCATCGCCTTCCTTGGCGAAGGCGCGATGCTGGACTGGAGCGCGGTGTTCCTCACCGACGTACGTCGTGTGGACGCCAGCCTGGCCGGCATCGGCTATGTGACCTTCACCCTGACCATGACCGTCGCGCGCCTGTTCGGCGATGTGCTGGTGGCACGCGTCGGTCGCCAGCGCGCGATCGTGTTCGGCGCCCTGCTCGCCGCCAGCGGCGTGCTGGTGCTGACCCTGGTTACGCCCTGGCAGGCGTCCCTGCTCGGCTACGTGCTGGTGGGCCTGGGCTGCGCCAACATCGCGCCGGCACTGTTCTCGCTGGCAGGCCACCAGACCCGCATGCCCGGTGCGCTGGCGATCACGGCGGTGTCCACGCTTGGCTTTGCCGGCATCCTCGCCGGCCCGGCGCTGATCGGCTTCGCCGCCAATCACTTCGGCCTGGTCGCCGCGTTCATCGGCGTGGCGACGGCCCTGTTGCTGGTGGCGATGTCCACCCGCTGGCTGCGGGTGTGACCCGACGCATCAGCGCCGCCGACGCCGCACCTTCATCCGCACGCGCCGATAGCCGATCACGGTAGCGGTCGCGCACAGCGCGGTGCCTGCCGTGCTCAGCAGCAGCAACACCCCCAGTCGCGCGACGTCCTGCCGCAGCATCGCCGGCAGGTCCCAGCTGTGCAGGAAATAGAACAGCCAGCGCCCTACCCGCTCGCGCTGGCCCAGGGTCAGCAGCGGGTCACCGCTGCCCAGGTCGAGGTAGACACGCGTCGCCTCGGCATCATCGAAGTCGGCAACCGCCACCGGAAAGCGGCGCACGGCCGCACCGTTCATGGCCTCGGGCGCGCGCGGATAGAAGTAGGCATCAGGCGACTGCAGGACGCGGAAGTCCTGCAGCGGGGCATCCGACATCAGGCCTGCCTGCTGCTGCAGGCGCGCAGCGGGCAACTGGCGCGCGACCTGTAGCCGCCCGTCCACATTGGACACGATGCGGGTATCGCCCTGCCCGTCCAGCAACAGCGCGAACAGCTCGCCACCGATGCGACGCCACTGGATTTCCACCGGCCGGAACCGCGCGTCGCCGGCCACCGCCAGCAACGCCGACGGTTCGGCCAGCGCCCCATCCACCGCCACCCTGTCTCCGCGGTAACGGTCGGCATTGATCGCATTGCGGGTGCCGCTGAACACGCCCAGCGGATTCATCGACATCAAGCCGCTGAAGATCCAGGTGAACACGAAGGCAGCAGCGACCAACCCGATCAGGTGGTGCCAGCGCATCCAGGGTTCGACATACGGCGTCTTCGCGCCGGAGCGGTAGCGCCCGCGGAAACGCCAGCGCCACAGTCCGACCACGATGCCGCTGACCGCCGCCACGGTGCACAGCGCGGACAGCACGATCACCACCCACGTCCATACAGGATCCACCGATTGCATGCGCAGGAAATACAGCCAGTGCAGCCACGCGCCCACATAGTTCCAGCGCTGCTGCGCATGCGGTGCATCCAGCACCACCTCGCCCGTGTGCGAGGACACGTAGAGGTCCCCAGGTTGGGTACCGCCCACCTCCACCCGGTACAGCGGCCGATGCGCATCCAGCGCGCGCGAGTGCGTCCAGCGATCCTCATCCACACGCATTGCGCCGACGAACGCCTGCCCGCCGGCGAACTGCGCGGCCGACGCTTCAGCTTGCTGTGCCGACACTGGCAGCAGCGCCTGGCCTGTCCGCGCCGACCACGCGCCGACGTTGCTGCCGCTGCGCACCACATAGGTGGGTTCGCCACGCAGCGTGGTCAGCGCCACCGCTTCCGGCTCGGCCTGTACAGCGCCTGGCAGCGCCGACAGCCCTCGCCAATCGACGGCATCACCCAGTAGCGGCAGCGCCGCCAGGCGCTCACCGGGTGTCAGCTTTGGATAGCCGATGAACAGCATCACCATGCCGCTGACGAACCACAGCAACATCAACAGGCATCCTCCGATGCCCAGCCAGCGATGCACCAGGTAGGTCCAGCGCTTGGCGGTGGAACGCAGCGACATGGCCCTTGCCCTCAGAAGCGATGATCGACAGTGAATTCGACGCGCCGGTCCGCACCCAACAACCACTGCGTACTGGTGTAGTACGCGGTGGCGTAGTACGCCTTGTCGAACACATTGAACATGCGTGCAGTCAGCCGCGTCCGCGGCGCGGCCTGCCAGGTCAGTGCCAGGTCGGTGGTGCTGTAGCCCGGCAGTTCCAGCGTGTTGGCGTTGTCGGCGTAGCGCTTGCCGACGTAGCGCGCGCCACCGGCCAGGGTCCAGTCGGGCAGGAACTGCCAGCTCAACCACACATTGGCCAGGCGTTCGGCCACATTCGGTGGCACATTGCCGTCGCGAGAGACCAGCACAGGCGGCGTCCCCGCGGTTTCCAGGAAGTCCTCGAACTCGGCCTTCAGCACCGTCGCGTTGGCATCGAGCGACCACTGCGGCGCGAAGTTCCAGTTCAACGAAGCCTCGATGCCACGCGAAGTCTGCGCGCCGATCTGCACGCGGCGGTCAGGCTGCAGCGGGCCGCGGCTGAGCAGACCGGTCTTGCGGATGCGGTAGGCGGCCAGCGTCCACTCGCCACCGTCGAAGGCCTGCTTCATGCCCACCTCGAACTGCCAGCCCTTGGCCAGGTCGAACGCCCCGTTGGCCGGGCTGATCATCAGCAGGCCGCTGACCGGGTCCGCTGCCTGCGAATACTGCGCGTACAGGCTCAGCGTCGGGCGCAGCGCAAACACCGTGCCCGCGCGCCACCCGGTGCTGCTGTAGGTCTTCGAGAACGCACGCTGGCCGCTTATCAGATCGGTGCGATCGATGTCGGCACGATCGTGGCGCAGCCCACCCAGCACCGACCAGCGCTCACCCAGTGCCAGCCGGTCTTCCACGAACAGCGCATACTGCTCGGCGCGGTTGCGGTAGCGCGGCAGGTTCGGCGCATCGCTGACGAACGTGCCGGGCACCGGATGGAACGGATCGACCGGACCCGAACTGCCGGCATAGGTGTTGTTGGTGTGCTTGAAGTGCGCACGGTTGGCATCCAGCCCCACCGCGAAGCTGTTCACCAGGCCGCCCACATCCCCCTGCACGCGCAGCGTCGAGGTCAGCCCGGTCTGGTCCTGGTTGTGGGTGATCCGGGTGTTGCCGGACCGATCAACCAGGCCGGTGCGTGGGTTGTAGACATAGGCCTCGGCGTTGCGCCAGTCGCGCTGGCTGTCGATCTGGTAGACGCGGGTGCGCCACTCCACGTTCGCGGTGGGCGTCCACAGCGCGTCGAGCTGGGTCCAGCGGTCACGGAAGCGGATCTGGCTGTCTTCCACGTTGAAGTTGCGGTGGCGCAGCGCGTCCAGCTGGCGACCGTCGATCAACGGCGTGCCGAAGTAGCGCATCGGCCTCTGCTGGCCCTGCGCATGGGTGAGGGTCAGCTGCAGGTCGTCGCGCGGCTGCCACAGCAGCGCACCGGAGAAGGTGGCGTCGCTGTTGCGCCCGCGGTCGACCCACCCCGCGCTGTAATTGCCACTCACGTCCAGCCGGTACGCCAGCGCCGGAGTCAGCGCGCCGCCGCTGCCGAATCCGAGGCGTGCGATGTCCTCGCTGCCGACGGTCACGCTGACTTCGTTCTCGATGGCGCCGCGCGAGGGCTTCTTCGGCACGATGTTGATGACCCCGCCGATCGCGCCGTCGCCATGGATCACCGAGGCCGGCCCACGCAGCACTTCGATGCGCTCGATCGACCAGGTATCGAACGGGAAGGTGATGCCCACGCCCCCGTACTGGCGCAGCCCGTCATACAACCGCATCACCGACGCCCCATCGGTGAAACCACGGCTGGACAGCGCACTCAGCCCGTTGCCGGGATGCGGCATGGCGCTAATCGCACCTGCGCGGCTGATCGCATCATTGAGGTTGGTATCGCCGCGCTGCTCCAGCTGGTCGCGGCTGATGACGGTGAGCGCGGCCGGCGTCTGCAGCACGCTCAGGCCCAGCGCGGAACCGGCGCTGGCGGAGGAGGACAGCTCGCCGCTGCGGGCATCCACCACGCGCACGGTATCCAGCGTGGTGGGAGGCGCCGTATCGGCGGCAAGGGCAGGCGCCGCCTGCAGAAGCCAGGCACACAGCGCAGGCAGCAGCGCCCGGCGCAGGCACGCGGAGTTGGGGTTGGTTTTCATTGGGTCACGGCATGCAAGGCCACCCCGCATTGCAGGGCAGCAATCAGAAAGGGATAGGCACGCGCGTGCGGGCACCGGCCGTGGCCGGCAGCCTCATGGCAGGAAGATCACTGCAGCGCGCGTGCGGCTCAGGCGGCCCTGAGGACCGGTGGCCCACGCGCTCCCAGGGTGCCGCTGATCCGTTGCGGCAGGGCCTGCACCGCCCCGCGCAACGCACGGCAGACCGGCGTCATCGGTGCCAGCAGCAGCAACGCTGCCACCAGCAGGGTGATCATCCGTGCGGCGATCAGGCAGTAATCGCAGTCCACGCCCATCTCATGATCGGCATGGGGGTCGGCAGCAGGCTTCGGTGCCGCTTCGCCGTGCGGCATCGCCATCGCATGATGGTCGTGGTGGCCGTCCATCGCATGCTGTGCGTGCAGGCTGTGGTCCATCGCCAACACCGTTGCGCTGGCCGCAACGTGGCCATGCGCCAGCCAGCGGCTCACCAGCGGGGCGAGCAGCACCAGCAGCATGGCAAGCCATGCCAGGGCCTGGAACCGGCGGTGGAGAACAGAACGGCGCACGCGGCCATTCTACGGGGCCTCGCCCAACCTTGGACCACGTTCAGGGTTGCTGCACAGGCGGTGCGACGTTATGACGCAGCCCCCGCCGTGCAGCGCGCTGCGTACTCCGGTGGGGACGGAAGGCGACCACACCGGCCCCTTCCGCCCCCACGGGGCAACGCTAGAACCGGGCGGGCTGCCGCACCGCGCGTTCCAGGAACATCACGCCCGCCTGCAGGCTGTTGCGGGCGTTCTCCAACCAGCGCTCCGGATCGGCGACCGCGAATCGCTCCTGCGCATCCACGTCACCCGAATCGGCCAGATCGGCCAACTGCAGATGGATGTGGTTCTCCACCAGGCTCACCAGCACGGCGAGCTCGGCCGACACTGCGGCGATGCGTTCGGTGAAGCCAGCGTCGTTGCTGTTCAGAGACATGTCCCCTGTTCCTATGCGTTGCGGTGTTGATGGATGGCTTCGTAGCGCTCGGCACAGGCAGGCCCACAGAACAGCCTGGCCGGATCGTTGTCGAAGTCTTCGCTGCAGTCCGGGTTGTGGCATTCCCCAATGGGCGTGAGAGGGGCAACAGTGCGGGCCCGCGTTGCGTGCTGGGCCAATGCGTGTTGCAGATGGCGCGCTTCCAGTTCCTGCGCTTCGTCGATGGTGTCCGTCATGCAGGCTGTATTTTATCGGGGGGTAGTCGCACCGATTGAGAACGCATCAACGGCGTTGGATGAGTCGCTCCCGGCATTGGTTCGGCGTTTGTGGTTGCAGTGGATTTCAGGCATGCAGGCTCCTTGTGCATGGGCGCCCGGAAGGGCGGAAGGCGAGTCGGAAGGCCGTATCTGACGGCAACGGCATCATCGGAAAAACGGTTCTCGCCAACTGCGACACGCCGCCGCAGAAGCGACAATCTGCGAAAGTCATCGCAGATCCTCATGACACCCGGCCGCACTGTCGGGATCAGGGATGCAAGGTGTCGTAAGGTGTTGCAAAAGAGAGGTCATTCCGACACCATGGCCGCATCACCGCCTCCCCTCTGCGGCTGACCCTGCCGCGTCGGCCGGTCGCCACGTGCACTGCGCCCGGCATGAATCACGCTGCGCATCGACAGGCTGCGGTGAACCGGACCACGCTTCAAGGGGCTTCGCCGAATGCACACATCGCACCCAGCGCAGGACGTCGTTCCTGCGTTCCTGCAGGTCATGCACGCACACGGCATCGTGCCGGACGCACGCGGCCGCGAGGCACTCAATGCCGACGGCACACTGGTGCGCTTCCATGTGCAGGGTGATCGCCCCGGCACACGCAATGGGTGGGCCGTATTGTTCGGCGACCAGGTGCCGGCAGGCGAGTTCGGCAGCTGGCGCACCGGCACCCGTCATGCCTGGTGCGCGAAGTCACCCGGCACGCTCAGCGCCGCCGAACAGCGCGCCATCCGCCACCGCCAGGAGGCGGCCCGTGCCGAACGCGAGCAGCAGCAGCGCGAGCGCGAGGAGGCCGCCGCCAAGGCCGCCAATGTCCTGTGGAACCGCGCCGTACCGGCGGACGGCAGCCATCCCTATCTGGTGCGCAAGGGCATCCCTGCGCATGGCCTGCGCGTGGCGCCGTGGCCGGTACGCAACAGCGACGGCCTGGTCTTCCGCCACATCGACAACGCGCTGCTGGTGCCGGTGATGAACGCTGCCGGTCGGATCGTTTCGCTGCAGGCGATCTTTCCGCGCATGGAACCCGCACTGGGACGCGACAAGGACTTCCTGTCCGGTGGCCGCAAACAGGGGTGTTTTCACGTCATCGGCAAACCGCTCGCTGCACAGCCGATCGCCATCGCCGAGGGCTATGCCACCGCCGCCTCCATCCATCAGGCCACCGGTTGGTGCGTGGTGGTCGCCTGGGATGCCGGCAACCTCGCCGCAGTCGCCCGCGCCTGGCGCGGCGCCGTGCCCGATGGTGTGTTCGTGCTCTGCGCGGACAACGATCAATGGACCCGGCAACCCGTGGACAATCCCGGCGTCACCCAGGCAACGCGCGCCGCTGCGGAGATCGATGCACGCGTGGCATGGCCCGAGTTCTCCGCAGTGCACGGTGACAGTGACCGCCCCACCGACTTCAACGACCTGCATCTGCGCGAAGGGCTGGAGACGGTCCGCGCCCAGCTCCTGCCACCGCCAGCCGCCGTGGTGGAAGATGACACGGCCGGCGACGTCGCACCTTCGGCAGCCAGCGCGAGCTATCAGGTGCCTGGCAACCTGTCCGCATTCGATGCCTTCACGCCCTTTCCCGATACCAGCACGCGCGGCCGCCCATTGCCCACAGCGCGCAATCTGGCCGAACTGTGCCGGCGCACCGGCGTGACCGTGCGCTACAACGTCATCCGCAAGGACCTGGAGATCCTGGTGCCGGGCCTGCAGAGCACGGTGGACAATGCCAAGGAAGTGGCTGCCGGTGAAGTGATGGACTGCATGCACCGCGCTGGCATGACCACCGCCAGCTTCGAAACCAACCTGTGCCAGGTGGCCGAAGCCAACCCCTACAATCCGGTCGCCAGCTGGATCACCTCACGCCCGTGGGATGGCCAGTCCCGCCTGCAGGCCTTCTTCGATACGGTGCAGGAAGCGCAGCCCACCCGCATGGCCGACGGGCGCATCCTGAAGGAAGTACTGATGCGACGCTGGCTGGTCTCCGGCGTGGCGGCGGCCTTTGAACCGGATGGCGTGGTGGCGCGGGGTGTGCTGACGTTCGTCTCGAAGCAGAATCTGGGCAAGACACGCTGGGCCCGGCAGCTGGCACCGCCGGAACTGCAGCTGATCGCCGACGGCGTGGTGCTCGATCCGGCCAACAAGGACAGCGTCAAGCAGGTCATCTCCAAGTGGATCGTCGAACTGGGTGAAGTGGATGCCACCTTCCGCCGCACCGATATCGCCGCGCTGAAATCGTTCATCTCGCGCAGCCATGATGAGATCCGCCGTCCATACGCGCGCAACGAGTCGCGCTACGCGCGCCGGACCATCCTGTTTGCCAGTGTCAATGACGAGCGCTTCCTGCGCGACGCGACCGGCAACACGCGCTGGTGGACCGTGCATGCCGTGGCACTGGGCGAACCGGCGCGCATCGACATGCAGCAGGTGTGGTCCGAGGCCCATGCGCTGTACCGCAACGGCGAGACCTGGCACCTGTCCGGTGAGGAGCTGGATGCGCTGAATGCCACCAACAGCGAGCACGAACCGATCTCGCCGATTGCCGAACTGATCGACCGCCGCTTCGACTGGTCGCTGCCCACCGAGCACTGGAACGCACACTACCGCGCCACCGAGATCGTCATTGCCGCAGGCATCGACAAGCCGAACCGCCGCGATGTCAACGAGGCGGCCGCCTATGTGGTCAAGCGCCATGGCGTACGCACCCGCGTGGTCGGCAAGGAGCGGGCCAAGGTCTGGCTGATGCCGCCCCGCAGGCTCACCCTCGGCGAGCAGGCGGCAGGCCCGTTCTAGAGCCACGTTCCCCCCGGGGTGCACGAGAAGTGCATTGGCGGGGACCACCACCCGGCGGCACGATTCGATATGCAAGTAGATGAAAGGTGTTGACTAGGGAGGCCCGTGAAGGCAAGATGCCTATCTCGGCCACGCCACCTTCCAGGAGCGCTTCCGTCATGCCTCGTCCCCAACTGCATGCCTTCGAAGGCGAACAGCTGACCGTGCGGCAGATCCACCAGCGGGTACCGGTGCTGTCCGAACGGACCATCCGCGACCACCTTGCCGCTGGCCGTCGTACCCGCACCGCCATGCTCTGCTTTGACCCTGTCGCGGCCGCCGCCCGCGGGGGACGCATCACCCAGCGCCTGCTGCGCGCGCGCGGTGCTGGCGGTCGCGATTCCTGACCCATCGCCGGCTGCCACCTTTTTCCAGGAGTAGATTCCGCATGATTCCCGCCTCCCTCGACAGTGGCCATCGCATGATCGCCGACACCCTGGCCGCATTCCGTGCCGGCCCCGCCCTGGGCCGCACGCAGCTGCGGCCTGCCCCGCAGGCGGTGGGCCCGCTCTACATCGGCATCGCCGGCGCCAAGCATGCGGGCAAGGACGCCCTGGCCAATGGACTGGCCTCGGCACTGGCGCTGCCCTGCGACAGCTTTGCGGCACCGCTGCGGGCGCTGGCTGAGCTCATCCCTCAGCAGTTGATGCAGAGCGCCGGCACCGGATCGGGGTGTGATTGCAACCTCCCCGAGCTGCGGGTGCGCTCGTTGTTCGCACGCCTGCCTGCAGGCGGACTGGTGCCGGATGTGCGCTTGGCCGATGAAGCCCGCGCGATCCGCCGCCGTGGCGGTGTCGTGATCCGCGTCAGCCGTCCGGGCCATGCCAGCGAACAGGCCTTGCCGGACCATCTGGTCGACATCGAAGTAAACAATGACGGCACCCCGGCCGATCTGGTGCGCAGGACGCTGGACCAGCTGCTGTCGCGCGGCGTGATCTGAACGCGGCACGGGGCCGTGTGATCTCTCTTCCCACTCATCCGAGCGCAGGTCGTGGCCCATCATCGGCGAAAATGATGTAAGGTCGCCTCATCACCGACGACACCTGTCGTCACCCTGCATCCCCCACCCATTTTCGCAGAGAGGAAACGCCATGGAGGTCGAACAGTTCGCGTCGACGCGCCTGAAGGCCATCGAATTGTTCAAGTCCCAGCCCAAGGGTGGCAAGGACATCGTGAGCCTGGATGCGATCTTCATCTCGCTGTGCTCGCAGGCCTGCGCCCAGGCGGGCGATGGCAGCACGACGCAGGCCCGTACCGTGGCCCGGCCCGGCAGGCAGCAGCCGCCCGCACCGTGGTTCACCGAAACCCTGGCCGCCCTGAAGGGCAAGGGTGAATCGATCACGGTGGCGCGCTTCCTGATGTTCGCCAACCGCTTTCCGGTCAAGCGCATGGACCAGGTCAACGCGGCGCGCTGGTTGCGCGACGCCGGCTACATCCCACGCAAGACCGGCGGCAACCTGGTGTTCGACCTTTGACCCAGCCCCACCTGCAATCCTGAAGCCCCGGCATCGTCCGGGGCTTTTTCGTTTCCGGGCCTGCGCCCGTGCATGAGGACGAGCTGCGGGGGGCCATCCTCACCCCATCCCCACCGCGTTCCCTTGACCTGCCTCTGTTTCCCCGGGGTGAGGACAGCGAGTACAGGATTACGGAAAACAACCGCAGCAATGGCCGCCCGGCAGCAACCGTTGCAGGCATCCGCAGCGTACTCCTCACCTGTGCTCAGGCTCATTGAATGCCTTCAGCACATCGCACCGAAAGTAGATGAAAGGTGTTGACCGAGAGGGCGGGATGGCAACAGTGGAGATCAATGCCACTGACGACACCCCTCATGAACGCCCTGCCCGACAGCATCCAGACCCTCGCCGAGGTCATCGGCGAATCCGCGGCCCTCACGCTGGTGCGTGCGTGGCCGCCGACCACCTCCAGCACCACCGGCCGCCACCGCGTCATCGTCTACGTTCCATCCACCCTGCCCGACCAGCATCGCCTGATCGACATCCTCGGCCGCGACGTCGCCCAGCGGCTGGTCGCGCACTTCGGTGGCGAGCTGCTGTTCCTGGCGTCCTGCTTCGCCGCCGGGGCGCATCAGCGCCGCGAACAGATCGCACATGCCGTCGCCAGCGGCATGCCACGCGACCACGTCGCGCGTGAATTCGGCGTCTCGCAGACCACCATCAAGCGCGCCCTGCGTGGCGCCCGCTCCACGCCACCGCCGGCGGTGCACCCGGCCCTGCTGAAGGGATACGCACGCGCATGAACGAGAGCGATCTGCTGGCCGGCCTGCCGGACTGGGCCAAGTACCTGGGCGGTACCTCCGGCGTATTGATCGCGGTGTCGCTGTGGCTGCGCCAATGGCTGTCGTCGGCCAAGGTCGACCGCACCGCCGATGAAGCCACCAGCAACACCCTGCGCACCCTGCAGGAGCAGCTCGCCGCCGAGCGCACCCGCGCCGATGGCCTGATGCACGAACGCGAGGCGATGGCGCAGGAGATCGGGCAACTGCGTGGCGAGGTCAACGCCCTGCGTGCACAGATCGCCCAGCAGAGCGTGCAGATAGACGCGCTGCTGGCACTGGTGCGCAAGCAGCCGGAGGCGGCCGCATGACCGCCGCCGCAGCCAGCGCCCTCGGCGGTGCCAACGTGGCCGCGTTCCTCGACATGCTGGCGGTGTCCGAGGGTACCGACATTCCCGGCCAGCGCTCACGTGACCGCGGCTACGACGTGATCGTCGGCGGCCAGCTGTTCGAAACCTACCGCGACCATCCCCGCGTCCTGGTGTCTCTGCCGCGCTATGGCATCAAATCCAGCGCCGCCGGCCGCTACCAGTTCCTGCGCAGTACCTGGGATGACCTGCGCGCACGCCTGGGCCTGCCCGACTTCGGCCCGGTCTCGCAGGATCGCGCCGCGGTCGCCCTGCTCAAGCAATGCGGTGCCTACGAGCTGGTCCGGCTGGGACGATTCGACGCCGCCGTCAGCGCAGCACGGCGCATCTGGGCATCGCTGCCGGGCGCCGGGTATGGGCAGAAGGAACACACACTGGAGACGCTGCGCGCTGCCTATCGCGCCGCGGGTGGAGCCCTGGCATGACCCCACTCGCGCTGAGGCTGCGCGTCGGCCTGCTGCTGCTCGTCGGCAGCCATGCCGGCTGCGCCTGGTTGGGGTGGACCCTGCGGGACCGCAGCGCGGACCTGGCCGTTGCCAGCGCCCAGGCCGCGCAGCAGGCATCCCGCGCTGATACGGCGCTGGCCGCACATCAGCAGGACCTCGCCAATGCCCGGGCCGGCGCCCGGGCCGAATCACAGCGCCTGGCCACGCAGGCCGAGCGCACCCAGCAGTTCAACGCCCTGCAACGGGACATCGACACCCATGCCAAGACTCCTGGCCGCGATCGCGGCGACGCTGATGCTGAGTTCGTGCGCATCTGGCGCGAAGCCAACGCCGGCCATGCCCTGCCACGTTGACCTCAGCATCGCACCGGCACAGTTGCAGACACCCCCTGAGCTGCCGGACCTGCAGGGCGCCGACGACGATGCGCTGCTGCGCAACCACGTCGCCGTCGCGCGCCGATACCACGAACTCGCCGATCAGCTGCGGGCGCTGTTGTGCAGCCTTGGCAACCAGCGCGGTTTCACCATCAACGGTGCGTTGCCGGTCGCGCCTGCCAGCTGCGGCACTGCAGCCGGCGCCAGCAGGACCCTGCCCTGACCCCGCCGCTCGCGGTCACGCCTGCAATGCCGCCCACCTCCGGTGATGGCAACACTGGCTGCAGACCGCATGGGCCGCACCGGCCCTGCCCTCCTTCCATTCACTGCATGAGCTGACATGGCGACCGATTCCCCACCTCCGACGCTCGACGCGCTGCACAGCGCCATCGAAACCGCGATACGCGCGCACTTCCCGGGCCTTGCCACCGTTGCGTTCTATCGGGAATCCAGCACGGACAACATGCCCATGCCGGCCTGCCTGCTGGCCATGACCCGTTGTGATCGCAACAAGGAAAACAGCGACGGCAGCGGCCTGCTGCACGCCCTGCTGCGCTTCGAGGCACGCATTGTCGTAGCGGCCAATGCCGATGCAGCGCTGCAGGTACGCAATGCCGCCGTCGCCCTGGCAACCTGGCTGCACCAGCTCGGCCGCTTCCCCGGGGCCGCCAGCGGCGCCATCGATGTGATCGCCGCGTTGCCCGAAGACGTTGCGACGGCACAGCCTGGTCTCCGCAGCTGGGTGGTCGAGTGGTCGCTGCCGATCGCCCTGGGCAGCAACGCGTGGGAGGACACCGGCGGCGTGGTGCCGCAGGCCTTCTACAGCTTCGCGCCCGAGATCGGCCGCGCCCATGAGCCACGCTACCAGCCACTGCCGGAGCACGCGCCATGAGCGCCGAGCACGCACGGCTCATCGGCAACCTGTTGATGATCGGCGTCGTGCGCGAGCTCGACGAAGGCGCAGCGCGCGTACGCGTCGATGCCGACGGCATGCTCACCGACTGGATTCCCTGGCTGGAGCGACGGGCCGGGCCGGGCGCGCGCAGCTGGTGTGCTCCCGAACCGGGCGAGCAGGTGGTGCTGGCCTGTCCCTATGGCGACCCGGGCCAGGCGCTGGTGCTGGGCAGCCTGTACCAGGACCGCTTTGCCGCACCAGCCGACTCGCGCTTGCGGCAGCGTACCCAGTACGCCGACGGCAGCATCGTCGAGTACGACCAGGAAACCACCACGCTCAGCGTCAACGTCGGCAACGGCAAGGTCATCGTGACCTGTGCAAGCGCGCAGGTGATCGCCAGTGAATCGGTGCTGCTCGATACACCGTCGATCAAGGCCACCGGCGACCTGGACGTGACAGGTGCGATCACCGCCGGCAAGGACATCAGCACCCCGGCGGAGATCAAGGCCGGCGCCATCGGCCTGAAGGCACACAAGCACACCGCGCAGGGCCCCACCGCCCCGACCACGCCGGCCCAGGCCTGACCGGCCACGCCTGCAATGCCCTCAAAACCTGCACTCCACGACGATAGAGACCATGCGAGGAATCGACGCCAACACCGGCAAATCCCTGGATGGGCTGGCCCATCTGCACCAGTCCGTGCGTGACATTCTCACCACGCCCCTTGGCTCCCGTGTACTGCGCCGCGAGTACGGCTCACGCGTGTTCGAACTGATCGATGCGCCCACCAATCGCTCGCTGCGCATGGACCTGATTGCCGCCACCGTCGACGCCCTGGCGCGATGGGAACCGCGGCTCCACGTCGAGAACGTCGACGTCTCCCTCCCCGCCCCCGGCGTGATGATCCTGGCAGTGACCGGGATCCACCTGCCGGACGGCGAGGCCATCACCATCGAAGGAATCGAGGTTCGCTAACCGTGGCATCCGGCTCGTTCACCAGTGTCAATCTGTCCCAGCTGCCTGCACCGGCGGTCATCGAAGTGCTCGATTTCGAAGCCATGTTCGATGAATCGCTGACCGCGCTGCAGGCCCTGGATCCCACCTTCGACGCGCTGCTGCCGTCGGACCCTGCTTTCAAGATCCTGGAGGTCTGCACCTACCTGCGCCTGCTCGACCGCCAGCGCGTCAACGACGCCGCGCGTGGCGTGATGCTGGCCTACGCGGTCGGCAGTGACCTGGACCATCTCGCTGCGATCTTCGGCATCGCCCGCCAGGTGCTGGACCCGGGCAAGCCGCATGAGGGCATTCCACCGCGCTACGAAGGTGATGAGGATTTCCGTCGCCGCATCCAGCTGGGCCCGGAAGGCTTCAGCGTGGCCGGGCCGGAGGGCGCCTACATCTTCCACGCCCTTAGCGCCGACGCCCGCGTGCTCGACGCCAGCGCGACCAGCTCCTCACCCGGTGTGGTGGTGGTTTCGGTGCTGTCGCGCGAAGCCAATGGTGCCGCTTCCCAGGGCCTGCTTGATGCAGTGGAAGCAAAGCTCAGCGCGGCCGACGTGCGCCCGCTGACCGACCACGTGCTGGTGCGGTCGGCGGAGATCGTCAACTACGCGATCAACGCCACGCTCTACACCTTCGCCGGCCCGGACTCGCAGGTGGTACTGGGCGAGGCCCGCACGCGCCTGGACCGCTACATCGCCGAGTCGCATCGCCTGGGCCGCGACGTGACCCGCTCGGGCCTGTTCGCCGCGTTGCATGCCGAGGGTGTGCAGCGCGTGGAGATCGCCAGCCCATTGGCTGATGTAGTGGTAGACCGCACCCAGGCCACTCACTGCAGCACGGTGATCCTGACCCATGGCGGCAACGATGAGTGATCCCACCACGCGCCTGATCAACGCACGCCTGCGCGGTGCGGTCGATGGGCAGAACCTTCAGTTCCGTCATCCGGGTGGCGCCCTGGCTTCCCTGCAGTCGGTGTACCGCACCGACTGGCAGGGGCGCCTGAAGTTGTCGGACACGCCAAGACGCAACCTGCAGCGCTTATCGGCAACCTTCAACGTGCCCCGCTGGACGGGCTACTACGTCAAGCCTGCCAATCTGTCTGCCGGGTCATTCGCGCCTGATGGCAGCCCCAATGCCTTCTCCTTCCCTGCCTCCGATGCGATCGGCGGGCCAGGGCAGCGCTTCACCGGCCTGGTGGACGAAGATGGAAGCGCGTTTCCCGATGGCGCCGTCCGCACCATCAGCGTCTGGCTGCGCGCAACCGAGCCGTGCGTCATCGGCTTCGGCATGCGCACGACCGGCCCAGGCAGGACCCAGCTGCAGGTGGGTACCGAGTGGAGGCGTTACAGCTACACCTACACCGCCACTGCGGATGACCCACCACGCGGCATGAGCATCGTGCTGGATCGGCTGGCAGCCGGGAACTCTGGCCTGAAGCCGGACAGCCGCATCCACGTATGGGGCACACAGGCCGAAGCAGGCCCTGTGGCGACGAGCTACATCCATGCCGTCGCGCAACCCATGACAAGGATCGACTACAGCATGGCCGGCAACGTAGTCACCTTGAACTACCTGCCTCCCCCCGGCGCGATCATCGATGGCGATGCGCTGGTCAGCGTACCTGCTGCCGCACATCTGTTGCCCCCCAACTCCACCCGTAGCGAGCAGGCCCTGGCGCGCGCAGCGGTCACACGCCCGCTGCCGGTGGACATCACCGCACTGTGGGATGCCGACCGCTGCCCGGCCGCGCTGTTGCCCTGGCTGGCCTGGGCACTGTCAGTCGACGAATGGAAGGCCTACTGGCCCGACAAGGTGAAGCGTGCACGCGTGCGCGCGGCAATCGCGATCCAGCGCCGCAAGGGCACGTGGGGCAGCGTGCGCGACGTTGTCGCCGCGTTCGGTGGCTCGATCCTGATCCGCGAATGGTGGGAGATGCAGCCGCAAGGCGCACCTCACACCTTCGAAGCGGTGATGACCATCGCCAACCAGGGCGGCGAGACCGCAACCGCCAAGTTCGTCGACGACGTGATCGGCGAGATCACCCGCACCAAGCCGGTGCGATCGCATTTCACGTTCACCCAGGGCATGCAGGCCAGCGCCGAGATCGGTGCGCTTGCAGGAGCCCGTGGCACCACCTTCCGCCGCATCCAACTGATCGGAGAGTAAACCCCGCATGCGCTTGAAAATCACCGACGCCGGCTTCGCCAAGCTGGTCAATCCCCCCAATACCGGCACCAGTGCCGTACTGATCACCGAGATCGGCCTGACCTCCACGGCGTTCACGCCATCGGCGGGGCTGACTGCACTGCCCGGCGAAATCAAGCGTGTCCTGACGTTCGGTGGCAAGGCCGTTGGCGATGACACACTGCACGTCACGATCCGTGACGACAGCGCCAGTGCCTACAGCCTGCGAGGCTTCGGCCTGTACCTGGGCGACGGCACGCTGTTCGCCACCTTTGGCCAGGCCGATCCGATCATGGAGAAGACTGCGGCCTCGATGCTGTTGCTCTCCACCGATACCCGCTTCAGCGAAGTCGATACCGGGCTGATCGAGTTCGGCAATGCCGAGTTCATCTACCCACCGGCGACCGCCGAGGTGCAGGGCGTGGTGGAGCTGGCCACCTCCACCGAGGCCGAGGAAGGTGCCGACACGCAACGTGCGGTCACCCCGCGCGGGCTGCGTGCGTTCATCGACAAGCGATTGGGCGCCAGCGCACCCACGCAGTTGGTGCGGACGCTGCTGTCGATCGCCACCGAAGCCGCGTTCCGCTCCGCATTGGGGCTGAAATCGGCTGCGCTGAAGGATGAAGGCGCCGACAAGGGCCTGGATGCCGACCTGCTTGACGGCCGACACGGCACGCACTATCTGGATTGGCGCAACATGACCGGCGTGCCGTCCAGCGTGCACGTACCCGGCCAGGTGATCCTGTTCGCCGGTGCCACCGCGCCCAACGGCATGCTGCTGTGCAATGGCGCCGCTGTTCCGCGTGCCAGCTACCCGGCCCTGTTCGCTGCCATCGGCACCCGCTACGGCGCCGGCGATGGCGCAACCACCTTCAACCTGCCGGCAATGCAGGAAGGCACGGTCGTCACCCACACGCTGAATCCCGAAGCGGTCGGCAGCTTCACCCAGGGCGAGGTGATCCGCCATGCCCATAGCGCAAGCACGGCAACGGCAGGCAACCATAGCCACGCCATCTCCGTAGGTGCAGGCGGCGCTCACTCGCATGGCGCCAGCGCCAGCGCGGTCGGTGACCACGCGCACGGTGCGTGGACCGACTCGCAGGGCCATCACGCGCATACCGGCGGTACATCCTGGATCGGCGACCACCAGCATCTCACCGCGTTCGCCGAATCGGGTACCACCTATCCGTGGGGCGCCGACTACAACAATCACGTCGGCTCGCGCGGCAACCTGGACTACGACAACCCCTGGCCCAACACCAGCCCGGCCGGTGGACACGCACACAGCTTTACCACCGACGGCGCAGGCGGCCATGGCCACAACATCGGCATGAACGGCGCCGGCGGCCACTCGCACACCATCTCCATCGCCCAGGTTGGCGACCACGGCCACACCGCCTCGGCCGCTGACGCCGGTGCCCACACCCACGCCATCGTGGTGGAGACCTCCGGTGGCGAACGCAACCTGCCAGCCGGGCTGCGGATGATCTATTGCATCGCTTACTGAGGACATGAACGTGCCCATCGAACCGCGCTTCGCGCACTCCTACGACCCCGACACCCGCGCCTACATGGGCAAGGTCCGTCTGCAGCCCTCCCCCCGACGGCCGCTGGAACCTGCCCGACTACACCGTCGACCTGGCCCCCCGCCAGCCCGCCGGCGAGTACCAGACGCTGCGCCTGGCCGATGATGGCACGCGCTGGGAAGCGGTCGCCGACTTCCGCAACTGCATGCTGTGGGACACCCGCACAGCAATGGCGGTGCCCAATCGCCTCACGCTCGGCGAGCCCCTGCCCAAGGACGTGACGCTCTCCGAACCGTTCCGGCTGGACGGCACCACACCGCAGTACAACGCGTGGAACGCTGGGCGCCGCGAATGGACGCTGCTGCCGGACTACAGCGCACGACCGTTGTGGAACAAGAGCGATGCCAGCTTCGCGACTCCACTGCCGCGTGGCGTCGGGTTGCCGCCCACGGTGACCGATCTGGCACCACCGGCCGATCGCAGCTACCCGATCATCTATGACGACGCCAGCGCGGCCTGGTTGATCGTGGCCGATCCCGCAACACCCACCCCGCAACCGCAGGCGTGACATCAGGCCACGGCTGCAATTAATCCAGCCGCGGCCAGATACGAACATGTACCCATGCGGCGCAGCTCGCGACCGCAGCACCCACCCAACCAAGGAAAAAACAACGCATGGCCGAATTTCTGCATGGCGTGCAGGTCGTCAACATCGATGGTGGTTCCCGCTCGATCGCTGTTGCTTCGACCAGTGTCATCGGCATCGTGGGCACCGCGCCCCGCGCCGACAAGACCGCCTTCCCGTACAACACCCCGGTCCTGGTGACCTCGCGTTCGCAGGCTGCCAAGCTGCTCGCCAACGCCGCTACCGAAGTCGATGACGGCACCCTCCCGGGCCAGCTCGACGCCATCTTCGACCAGTCCAACGCGGTCGTCGTCGTCATCCGCGTGGAAAAGGGCGCGACCGAGAATGACACCCTGGCCAACGTGCTGGGCGGCGTGAATGCTCAGACCGGTGCCTACACCGGCGTGCATGCGCTGCTGGCGTCCAAGTCGGTGGTGGGCATCAAGCCGCGCATCCTGGCGGTACCGGGCTTCACCCACACCCATGAAAAGCGCGACACCGAGCTGCTGGCCAACCCGGTCGTGGCCGAGCTGCTCGGCATCGCCGACAAGCTGCGCGCGGTGATCATCAAGGACGGCCCGAACAGCAACGATGAGGCCGCCAAGAGCACCACCGCCCTGACCGGTTCCAAGCGCGTCTACGTGGTCGACCCGGCGCTGCTGGTGCAGTCCGGTGATGCCATCGTCACCCGCTACGCCTCCGGTGCCGTGGCCGGCGCCATCGCCCGCAGCGACAACGAACGCGGCTGGTGGGCATCGCCGTCGAACCTGGAACTCAACGGCGTGGTTGGTACCGCGCGTGCCATCGACTTCGGCCTGTCCGACGCGACCAGCCGCGCCAACCTGCTGAACCAGTCCAACGTGGCGACCATCATCCGCGAAGGTGGCTTCCGCCTGTGGGGCAACCGCACCGCCAGCAGCGACCAGAAGTGGCAGTTCCTGTGCGTGGTGCGCACCGCCGACATCATCGCCGACAGCCTCGAGGCCGCCCATCTGTGGGCTGTCGACCGCGGCATCAGCAAGACCTACGTCGATGACGTGCGCGAGGGCGTCAATGCCTTCCTGCGCGGCTTGAAGACCCAGGGCGCGATCCTCGGCGGCAACTGCTGGATCGACCCCGATCTGAACGCAGCGGACAGCGTGGCCCAGGGCCGTTTCTACTGGGACTTCGACTTCACCCCGACCTACCCGGGTGAACAGCTGACCTTCCGCATGCACATGAACAACAACTACGTCTCGGAGATCTTCTAAGCATGGCGCGCAACGTCCGCAAGAACTTCAACTTCTACGTCGATGGCAAGGGCTATGCCGGCAACGTGGAATCCTTCACCGCTCCGAAGCTGACGCTGAAGACCGAGGATTTCCAGGCGGGTGGCATGTTCGCCCCGACCGAAATCACCCTGGGCCACGAGAAGCTTGAAGCCGAGGCCGTCCTCATCGCCGATGATCCGGACATCATGGGCAAGTTCCATGTTGTGGAGAGCAAGGAGTATTCCTTCACCGCACGCGAGGCACTCGAATCCAGCGACGGCAGCATCACCGCCGTGGTCCACAACATGCGCGGCAAGGTCAAGGCCATCGATCGTGGCGAGTCCAAGTCCGGCGAGAAGGGCACGGTGAAAATCTCGCTCGCGCTGAACTACTACAAGCTCACCCACGGACCGCTGGTCGTCCAGGAGCTGGACGTGGTCAACATGATCGCCAAGCAGAACGGCGTGGACATGCTGGCCGGCCTGCGCAGCGCCCTGGGCATCTGACCCCGCACGCATCTCCACAGCACCGGGGGCGCCTCGCGCCCCCGCCTTCATCGCGCTCCCTCGATTTCCAGGAACACATCCATGTCCAGCAAGACCAAGACCGCCAACGACCACGTCATCGAACGCGATGGCTATGCCGAAGTCACCCTCACCCGCCCGCGCCAGGTCAATGGCGTGGAGACCGCCGTGCTGCGCATGCGCGAACCCACCGTGGAAGACATGGAGCGGTTCCAGGATGACAAGGGCAGCGATGCACAGCGTGAGGTCCGGATGATCGCCAACCTGTGCGAGATCCCGCCGGACGACCTGCGCAAGCTGCCGCTGCGCGACTACGCCCGCCTGCAGTCGGGGGTCGCGCTTTTTACCACCTGACCCTGCCGCAGATCAGGCAGGGAGTGCTCGCCCTGGCCGGCCATACCGGCTGGGGCCTGCGCGAAATCATGACGCTGCGGGTGTCGAAGTTCATCTGGTGGATACAAGGATTGCCGGTACATGGCGAGTAACGTTCAAACGACAACGATCACGATCGGTGGCTCGATCTCGGGCTCGCTGAAGTCCGCACTGTCCTCCACCGAGGATGGACTGAAGAAGATCGGCAGCGAACTGGACAGGCTGGAGCGCAAGCAGCGCTCCATGAGCAAGGCGAACCCCTCGCTGGTGAAGCTCAAGCAGAACGTTGCCGGGCTGCGCCAGGAGTATGCCAGGCTCTCCAGCGAGGGCGATCGCCTGCGCAAGGTGCAGACCGGCCTGGAGCGCGTCGAGAAGGCGAGCACCGCCAATCTGCGTAGCCGCAAGAAGCTGGGAACCTCCTTCAAGGAGTCACGCACCCTGCTCGGCAGCGCAGTGACCCAGCTGGCCAAGCCGGTCGAGAACGCCTCCAGCTTCGCCCGCCAGAACCAGCAGATCGGCAGCGCAGCGGGCCTGGACAACGGCCAGGTCAAGGCGCTGGGCAGGACAATCCTGGCCGAGACCGGCAACACCAACCAGAAGGCGAATGACCTGCAGCGCGCCATCCGGCTGCTGGTCGACGCCGGCATGGATGCACAGTCGGCGCAGACCAGCCTGCGCGCCATCGGCCGCACCGCCACCGTCACCGGCACCGGGATCGACGACGTCTCCAGCGCCGCCGTTGGCCTGCAGCAGTCATTCGACATCGACCCTGCCAACATGCAGTCGGCGCTGGATGTCCTGGTCGTCAGCAGCCGCCAGGGCGGGCTGGGGCTGAAGGACATGGCCAAGGTAATGCCGGTGCTGGGAACGTCGTTCCAGGCGCTGAAGCTGCAGGGCAACGCCGCAGCGGCCACCATGGGCGCGGCACTGGAAGCCACGCGCAGGTCCGCGGGCGGCGCTGACCAGGCAGCCACCCAGATGAAGGGCTTCATGACATCGATCATGTCGCCCGAGCTCCAGGCCAAGGCCAAGAAGGGATTCGGCCTCGACCTGCGCAAGGTCATCAGCGACGCGCAGAGCAGCGGTGGCAACCCGTTCGACGCTGCGATGCAGGCCATCATCCAGGCCACGGCCGGCGATCAGCAGAAGATCGGCAAGCTGTTCGGCGATGCACAGGCGAAGAACTTCGTCGGCCCGATGATCCAGAACTGGGACCAGTACACCCGGATCCGCGACAAGGCGCTCAATGGCTCTGCCGGAACCACCGATGCGGCTTACGCCAATGCCATGCAGACCGACCCGGAGAAGATCCAGGGCGCGAAGATCGCCGTGGACAACCTGTCCAAGGCCTTTGGTGCGGCGTTGCTGCCCGCGGTCGGCGACGCCGCGGTGAAACTGACCGAACTGCTGAACGGCGTAACCACCTTCGTGACCGAGAATCCGAAGCTGATCGCCAATACCACCAAGGTGGTGGTGGGCATGCTCGCCATGCGCAGCGCGGTACTCGGTGCCCGTTACGCCTGGACGTTCGTGAAGGGTCCGATCCTGGGCGTGCAGAAGGTCTTCCAGCTGTTCCGTGCCGGCAACCTGCTGGCCCAGCTGGGGCGCTTCGGCCCGATGGCCATGCGTATCGCCTCGGTGTTCCGCGTCGTCGCCACCGCAGTGGGGGCCATTGGTGGCGGACCTATCGCGGTAGCTGTGGCCGCGCTCACTGCCGGTGCCCTGCTTGTCCGCAAGTACTGGGAGCCGATCAAGGCCTTCCTCGGCGGTGTATGGGAAGGTCTCAGCAGTGCGGGCACCTCCGCGATGGGAGAACTGGTGAATGCCGTTGCGCCGCTGCGTCCAGCGTGGGAAGCGGTCAGCGCCCTGCTGGGGCAGGCCTGGGACTGGCTGTCGCGGATGCTGGCCCCGGCGCAGTACACCGGAAACGAACTCTCCCGCGTGGGCGAGATCGGCAAGCTGGTGGGCGAAGCACTCATGCTCAACTTCCGCGCCGTCATCCATGTCGCTGGCTTCGTCGCCGAGGTCTTCAGGATGATCGGTGAGGTCATCGGCACCGTGGCCGGATTCATCGTCGTCACCTTCGGCGGCGCCTGGGACTGGGTTGCAGCAAAGGTCAGCAGCGTGATCGACACGATGATGACCAAGATGGCCCCCTTCATGAAGGTGGTGGGCACCATCATGGACAAGGTCGGGGGCGTGCTGGGCACCGCCAAGGACAAGATCGCGTTCGGTGTGAACACCGCGGCCGATGCCTACGGCGCGATACGCGCAAACGGCGGCATACAGCTCCCGCCGGTGATGCTCGCGCCCGCCAGCATGCACAGCGCCAGCGTGCAGCCACGCATGCCGAATGCCTTTGGTACACCGGCCGGGCGTGCCGCACCGGAGATGCCTTCGCCCACACCGCGCAGCGCCACCACGGTGCAGCAGCAGCAGACCAACAACATCACCATCCACCAGCAGCCAGGCGAATCCAGCGAAGCGGTGGCGCGCCGCACGGCCGACGAGCTGCAGCGTCGCAGCGCGGTGACCGCCCGTGGTGGCCTGGCAGACAGGAACTGAGCATGAAACGCGAATTCGTAACCGGCGCAGTGGACAAGCTGCTGTCGCAGTTCAAAGCCAACGACTCCGGCAACGCCCCGGTCCTGCTGATGCTGGGCGGCTTCAAGTTCAGCCTCAACACCGCGGTCTTCCGGGAGATCCAGCAGTCCAACGAGTATCGCTGGCAGGCGCAGGACCGCGTCGGCCAGATGGCGGCCCTGCAGTACACCGGACCGGGCTCGGCCAGCATGACCCTGCCTGGCGTCATCTACTACCAGTTCCGCGGAGCCGGCAATGAGCTCGCACAGCTGCGCAGGCTGGCCGCGCAGGGCACGCCTCATCGACTGCTGACCGGCAAGGGCGGCAACCTGGGCCTGTGGGTCATCGAGAAGATCGATGCCACCGCCAGCGAGTTCACCGCCGACAGCGCGATCCTGAAACAGGAATTCACCCTTTCACTGCGGAAGCACAGCGATGGCACCAACGTATAACACCCGCGACGGCGATGTCGTCGACCGTATCGCGTATGCGCACTATGGCGAGCAGTCGCCGGCCATCCTGCGCGCGGTACTCGACGCCAACCCGGGCCTGGCCGCGCGCGGCCCGGTGCTGCCTGCCGGCGTGGCGATCACCCTGCCGGAGATGCAGCGCCCGGCCAGCGAGCGCAAGGGAGTCGCCCTGTGGGATTGAACATCGCACCGGCCTTCCGCGTGGTGGCCAACAGCCAGGACATCACCGACAAGATCATGGCGCGCTTCAAGTCGCTGCGCATCACCGACGAGACCGGCAACACGTCCGACACGCTGGAACTGCAGCTGGCCGACCATGATCCGTCCGACCCAATCCAGCTGCCACCGGTGGGCGCGGAACTGGAGGCCTTCATCGGCTATGACGGCCAAGTGCGGCGCGTGGGCCTGTACATCTGCGACGAGGTGGAGATCTCCGGCTTTCCCGGCAGCATGACGCTGCGCGCCCGGGCGGCACCGTTCGAGACCAGCAAGGGGGGCAAGAGCGACCTGCAGACGCAGAAGACACGCACCTGGAAGAAGGGCACCACGATCGGCGACATGGTGCGGCGCATGGCCGGCGAACATGGGCTGAACGCAGCGGTGAGCGCATCGCTGGCGTCCATCGTGCTGCCGCTGACGGTGCAGTCGCAGGAGTCGGACATGAACCTGCTGCTGCGCCTGGCCAAACAGCACGATGCCATCGCCAAGCCCGGAGGCGGGCGCCTGGTGTTCGTGAAGCGGGGCGAATCCACCAGCGCCAGCGGCGAGCGCATTCCCGATGTCACCCTTACCCCGGCCGACGGCAGCGACTATCGGGTAACCCTTGCCGCACGCGAAGATGCCGGCACCACCATTGCCTACTACCGCGATGTGCGCGGTGCCAAGCGCCAGGAAGTGAAAGTGGGCAGCGGTGAACCGATCATGCGCCTGCGCATGGCCTATGCCGACCGGGAGAGCGCAGAGGCGGCCGCACGCGCCAAGCATCGCGAGCAGGCACGGCAGACGCGGACGCTCAGCTACACCCTGCCCGGCCGCGAGACACTGATGGCCGAAGCCACCGTGGTGATGCAGGGGTTCCGCGAGGGCGTGGATGGCCAGTGGCTGGTCAAGCGCGCCGAGCACAGCATCGGCAGCGAAGGCTACGTCACCCGCATCGAATGCGAACAACCCAACAGTGCCGACGCGGTGAAGGCGGCCAGCAGTGCCGCGGCCACCGAAGGCGAGCAGGTAGCCAGCGAAGTGTAGATCCACGCCATGCGTGGATGCTTTTTGCACATCAACTCACGTACTGCGCCACCCCATTGCCAAACGACCAGTTCTCCTTCTTCACTTCCACCAGGTTGATGAACACATCCTCGCGGCGGATACCCACCGCCGCGTGCAGGCCCTCGGCGATGCCCGCATACAGCGCCTTCTTCTGCTCCAGCGTGCGCCCTTCGTTCCAGGTGATCTGGATGCAGATGAAGTCGTCGGTGCGGTCCACGCCCAGGTAGCCCGGGTCGTAGATCAGCGTCCCGGCGTCGTGCTGCTGGAAGATCTGGAAGCGATCGTTTTCCGGCACGCCCACCGCGCGCATGGCCTGGTAGATGGCTTCACCCACGCGTTGCAGGTAGTCGGCGGATTTACCTTTGCGAAGATCGATGCGGGCGAGCGGCATGGCGGGGCTCCAGGGCCAGGTAGGACGGTAGTGAGACGAGACTACGCCCGTCGTGAGCGGCGGCACAGCGCATGGATGGAACGTCTGCTTTCATGGATGGCACGTGGGCCCGGCGCCCCGGCGCCGGATGACGTGATTGCCGCTTGGAGCATCTGAGGAGTGCTGCTGCCCCGTTCAGGTGAGGGCGGCGAATTGCGCCATCGGTGATGGGACGCACACGGTGCGAGTGCTTTGCTGCTCAGATCCGGAGACGCTGGCTCATGGAAGGCCTTGTTGCAACTTTCCTCACTGACTTTCGGGTTCGAGCGATTCGATGATCGCCCCGCCAAGGCAGCACACCTTGGTCGGGATTGGCGTCTCGAATAAACGAACAGGCTCACACGATGTTGCGATTTCGATCGCAGCGAAGAGAATGCACCGACTGCCTTCTATGGCGGGCGGTGCGTGGGGATCGCAAGATCCGCCAGGCCTTTTCTCCGTGTGAGCCTTTCTGCCTTGGTACGCCAACCCGCACCGTCCGCCACCTTCATTCCGAAGGTGGCCCTACGCCAGTGAGGGTTTTGCCATGACCAAACGAGCCGCATCGCTTCCACGCCTGTACGCATTGATTGCCGACATCGCCAACCAGGTTCCCGACGACATCGCACGCGAGATCGAATACGCATTGGACGAACAGAACCTGCCCATGCAGTCACCCGCGTTTTTCGCGTGCCTCAATGCCATCAACAACGCCGAGGGCGAGGATGGGCAACCGTGCAGCAGTCTTACCCTTGCCGCGGGCAATCACGCGTCGCTGCGCCGCTCGATGGCAGGACTCACCGCAGTGCTCGATCTGCTGCAGGCCGCCGACCGCGCGCGCAGCGAGGCCGGTCCGGATGAACAGCTGGGCGCCTTCCATACCGATGGGCTGATCGTGGCGGCACGGCAACTGGTGCGCGAAGCCAACCATTGCCTGGAAGGTGGAACCGCCTGAGCGCCTGGGCGCGACGTGGCTACAATCGCGCAGGGAATCGCAGGAGACCGCAATGGACGCCGAACACCTGGAGTACTTCAAGGCCGCCCTGGAAGGCCGCGCAACGGTCGGCTGGAATGTCTGGTTTGCCGCCAACCAGCAGGCGCTCGCCCAGCAGGTGAGCCGCCCTGCCCTGCTGCGGTTGAAGTTCAATCACCTGCATGAAGCCGAGCGCCTGCTGGCCGAAGCCGGCGTCGTTCCGGCCAGCACGGCGGGCAAGCGCTATGAGGTGTACTGCGCGCAGTTGTCAGCAGACGTGGTGGACGAGAACGGTCGTCCGTTGCCTGCGGTGTGGCGTGCAGCGCACGGCGGTGCCATCGGCCTGCTTGCCGATGGCGAACACGAAGCGGGCCGGGCAAAGCTGCTTGCGGAGTTCAGCCGCGCGCGCAAGCGCGGGCTGCAGCAGGCGCATGAATGGTTGAGCGATGTGTGCTTCGAAGGCGAGATGGAGCTGAGCGGCGGCAATGCCGTAGTGGGCCGCAGCCTGCTGGCCGTGGTGGTGCAGGCCGGCAGCGGCTACGACCTGTTGGATGGCGTGGCGATGATGGCCCGCGAACGGCTGGAGGATCCGGGCTGAGACGGAGCCCGCTTCGGCGGGCGCCACGGAACCCCAGGCAACAAAAAAGCCCCCATTGCTGGAGGCCTTTTTCGTTCTGCAACATGGTGGGCGGTACAGGGATCGAACCTGTGACCCTTGCCGTGTGAAGGATGGCATAGGCCCTTGTCGCACAAGTCTTTCGCGCAAAGACCCTTGATTTCCCGTGTCGTTGCGTCCCGCTGAATTTGGCCGCACACTGCAATTTGCACTTACGACGCACTTACGGGACATGGGAACCAAGCTGACGATCCGCGCCGTGGAGCTGGCCCAGCCCAGCGAGAAGCCCTATGAGATCAGCGACAGCGACATGAAGGGCCTGCTGCTGCGGGTGCAGCCCTCTGGCGTGAAGTCCTACATCGTGACCTGGGGGCGCGGGAAGCGGCGAACGCTCGGCAAGCACCCGGTGATGACGCTGGCCGGCGCGCGCGCTGCGGCCCTTGCCGCCCTGTCGGAGGCGTCCCAGCATGGCGCCCCGCTCGCCGTGGTCGCCCCCAAGAGCGAACTCACCGTGGCCGACGCCTGCCGCGACTATGTGACCGCCCTCGAGAAGGACGGACGCAAGACCGCATCGGATGACGCCAAGCGCCGGTTTGAGCGCTGCCTCTACGGCGACAAGCTGGGCAAGGTGCGCCTGAAGGATCTCCACCAGGATCACATCGAGGCTTGGCGCGACCGGGTGGAGAAAGGCGACCTACCGCCGCTGCCAGTGAAGCGCGGCCGGCCACCGGTGGCGAAGCCGCTGGCACGCTCCAGCATCAACCGCATCCGCACGACGCTGGTGGCCGCACTGAACCACGCGGTGGCCCGCCGCAAGGCTTCCCCCGACCTCGCCTTCGAGTGGAACGCCGTGAAGCCGCTGAAGGACGCCGGGCAGCGCCGGGGCCTGTACCTGGAGAGGGAGCAGCGGCGCGCGCTGCTGGAGGCTGCTAAGGGACCGGTGCGCGACCTGATCGAGTGTGTGGCGCTGACTGGCTGCAGGCCGGGCGATCCGTCGCTGTGCCTGCGCTCGGACTATGACGGCCGCACTGCCAGCGTGAGGTTCCGCAGCAAGGACCACGACCGCAAGATACCGCTCTCCCCCGCCGCCACTGCGCTGTTTGACCGCTTGGCCAAGGGGAAGCTGCCCAAGGCGCACTTGTTCACCCAAGACGGGAAGAAGGTGTGGACGCCCACCGACTGGAGCGAGCTTGTTAGGGATGCCGCAGCGCGCGCTGGGCTACCTGCCGGCGTGACGCTCTACACGCTGCGGCACTGCTGGATCACCGATGCCATCGTGGGCGGCATGGACCTGCTAACCGTGGCGAAGCTCGCCGGCACGTCGCTGGCGATGATCGAGAAGCACTACGGCCACCTGGTGCAGGGCGCAGCGCGCGACAAGCTGGCGCAGGTGCAGTTCCTGTAGCGAAACTCAATTTTGAGTTTTGCTGGGGAATCAGGGGTTTGCTGCTGCATTCCCCATCCAGCCGCTGCGATTGAGCTCCAGCAGCCTGTGGCCGCGCGGCGACTCGCCGATACTGATGATGTGCTCGGCCACCTTCAGGATTGAAGGCCAGTTTTCCTCAGCCAGCTGAAAGAGCTGCTCGTGAGTGATTTCGCATTCGCGGCCCTGCTCCAGCGCCTGCATTTCGACGCTGTACTCCACCAGTTCGGCCGCAATGCGATCCGGATAGGTCATTAGCTCCGGCGCATGGAGCAGCATCGTGAGGGCGCTCTTTGCCGGCGTGAAGTCCCACACATCATCAAGCAGCGACGCCAGCGACGCGTAGTAGCTGTTGTCATTGAGCTGGTACTTGGACAGACCGGCATTGAGCGCCCACTCCACCGCCTGGCTGAGGGATCGGTGTTGAGCGCGGGCAAGCAACTCCAGCCCCAGTTTCAGCTTGGGCGGGAGTCGGATGCTGAACTGCTCCAGCTTCTCCTCTGGCGCCTTACGGGGGCGGCCAGGCCGCTTCTTCACGGATGCATTCTTGGTAGCCATAGGGCGGAGTTTCGCAGGTTGAAAAACCTGTTGCAACGGCCAATTGAGCGTGATAGCGTCTCCACAGGTTTCGCAGTGTGCGCAACCTATAAAAACTGGAGATGAGATGAAGGCTCAGAGCGAACGACTCAGCTACACCACCGAAGAGGCATGCGCCGTTACCGGCCTGAACCGCAATGCTCTCTATCGAGCAATGGCAGCAGGCCAGCTCAGCACATTCAAAGTCGGGAAGCGGCGCATGGTCTCGGCGCGCGCGCTGCGGGAGTACATCGAAGCCCGCGAGAAAGAAGCCGCCGCCTAAGGGGCAAGCCATGACCAGGTGCCCTGAAAGAGAAACGGCCCAGCTGGTTCGCACCCAGCTGAGCCGCAGAAGCCACGTCCGTACCCTTGCAAGGAACGACTTGACCATGAAGAAGACTGTACAGCAATCCGCACCCGAAGCAATCGGGCAAACCCCCGATGCACATTCAGAAAACTCTGACGCGCTGGAGCCGGCAGACACCCGATACGACTGGCTGCGCGAGGAATGGCGGCAGAGCAACCACGCTGATCAGTACCGGCTGGAGATGGTTGACCGCGCGCTGTACGCCGCCAGTGGTCTCCAGAGGATTTTGATCCGGGAGCAGCGCGGCCGCGCGCTGCAGGCCGCCGCCCCCGATCAGCTGTCCCATGACCTGCTGGACGAGCCCGAGGCCGAATCAATGTGCGACGCAGTAGCGCTGCTCCTGCACATGGCCATCGACACCCTGGAGCCTCTGCGCAGTGGGGGTGGTCGATGAGCCGCCGATTCGAAGTGATACCCATTGCCTGCGACTGCTGTGGCAAGCCGCTGCTGCCGGTGTTCGGCACGTTCCATCGTGTGGAGCGGGAATTCGGCTGGGCCTCCCTGCCCTACGTGCTGTGCGGTGACTGCGCCCTGCAGCACCGGGGCAACCCGACCGACGCGCGTGTGCACGAGTGGATCCAGCGCCGCGCCGATCGCGCCGGCGCTGATTGGGGCCGCAGTGTCGGTCAGCTGCTGCAGAGTGCCTCCCGGGTGGTGGCCGCACGGGAGCGCATGCGATGAACGTGACCCGGATCACCCCGAGGGCTCAGGTGGAGCGAGATCTCCTGCTCCCAGCACATCTGCGAGAGCAAGGGTTCGGATTTCAAATCGATGCCCTGCTCGGCTATGCGTCAGCGGTCATCAACTGCATCCACCACGCGGGGCCAGATTGCGCGGATGAGCGCGCGCTGGAAGTGGTGCAGATGCTGATCGGATTTGCTCGCGATCTTTCCAAAGAGCGCGACGGCCACGAGCTGGAAGAGAACGTGTGACACGCATGTCCAAGCGGGCAAAGTTCACTGGCCGAGGGAAGGGCCCACCCTTCCTTTCGATCCTCCATGACATATCCGACTCGCCAGAGTTCGGAAGCCTAAGCGCCTGGGCGTGCAAGCTCCTCATCGAGCTTGCACGCCAGTACAGGCCCGGCAGGAACGGTGATCTGAGCATCCCCTGGTCGATGCTCAAGGAGCGTGGCTGGAACAGCAAATCAACGGTGGTCGCGGCCAAGCGAGAGCTACTGGAGGCCGGCTGGATCATCGAGACCCGGAAGGGCACCAACAACGTATGCAGCCTGTACGCGCTCACCTACTACGCCATCGATGAGTCAGACAAGCACCTGGAGCCGCCAACCACTACGCCGCCACACCTTTGGCGAGCAAAACGAAAAGAGGGGTCGCTATGTGTACCGACAGCGAGCAGCAGCAGTGCTTAGAAATTGAGAATCGGGTTCGCTATGCGTACCTACGAGGTCGCTATGTGTACAGACTCGAAGAGGTGTCGGTACACCTACAGACCTCCGGGTTCGCTATGTGTACCAGTCAAGGCTGTTTTGGCCTGTTCCGGGGTCGCTATGTGTACCCCTATCTACATATCTACCAAGCGGGAGCGCAGCGGACGCTTGGCGCTGTTGCTCCTGCGCTGTTGATTCACCGGCTCTCCGCCTCACTGCACCAACGAGCGAAAGGGAACGGGGCGCACCCCATGCGCCCGCTGCACCCGATGCACCACGTTCACCAGTGCAGGACGTTCACCACCACCGCGTGCGCGCTATGCGGCAAACCCATCACCAGTTCAACGACAGGCAGGCCGCGCACCTACTGCAGCTCAGCCTGTCGGCAGAAGGCGTATCGCAATCGCCTGTTGTTACGAAACCCATTGAGCCGCGCGCTGGAAGGCGTATCGTTGCAGTTGTCGGCGATCCGCGATCCCGACACCGCACACTCCGCGATCAGCGATCCGGCAGCGGCCAATGAGTTCACTTGGCAAGCCTGTACCGGAGAATCCCGCGCGTGATCGTTAGCCCCTCCTTCGTCATCGAAAAGTCCCTCGGGCAAGGCCGCTTCGCTGGCCTGGCATGGTCCTTCCTGGACACGCCTGACCGCGAGGGCGACCTCATCCTGCCGTCTGCCCTGGCGCGCGCTGTCGATGCAGCCAAGAGCCGCCCAGAGATCCGCATCGAACACGATCCCGACCAGGTGGCCGGCGTGATCGACGTGATGACCGTTACTGACCGTGGCCTTGAGGTAGAGGGCCAGATCAACACGGCGCAGACCATCGGGCGAAAGGCCTATGACCGTCTCAGTGACCGCTCGTTGGGCGCGCTGAGCATGGGCTTCGTCGGCAGCGCCGAGACCTCAGGCCGCAACCGCGTGTTCACCGAGATCACTGCTATCCCTGAAATCTCCCTGTGCCGCGAGCCGATGAACGCCGGTAGCCGCATCCATGCGGTCAAGAGCTGGGCGCAGGTGGATTCGGAGCGCGCGCTGGAACACCTTCTGCGGGACGTGGGTATGCCCAACCGTCTCGCCCGCAAGTCGGCCGCCATCGTGTGGCCAGCCATTTCCACCGACGACGACGATGCTCGCGCTGAGACGCTCGCACGCCAGCTCGACGCCATCACCCGCTCACTGAGGAGCAACGCATGACCGACGTAATCGAAAAGGCCCTGAAAGATCACAGCGAAGCCCTCAAGGGCTTCCAGAAATCTGTGGACACCAAGCTGGATGAGCAGCGCCAGGAGCTGGACAAGCTGGCCGACAAGGTTTTCAGCATGGAAGAGAAGGGCGTCAAGCTGGCGCCGGGCGCGCGCCGCAAGCAGGAATCGGTGGCCGACGCGATCAGCAAGGCGCTGAAGGATGAGCAGTTCCAGCAGTTCAGTGCCGGCAAGCTGCAAACCAGCGGCAAGCTGGAGCTGGAAATCGGCCTCAAGGCACTGACCTCGTTGCAGGGCTCGCCGGAGACGCCGCCGGCTGGCTTCGACGTGCAGCCCGACGTGATGCCGATCCAGACCCCGGTGCAGCAGCGCCTGCGTGTCCTGGACGTGCTACCGCAGCGCGACACCACCAGCAACAAGGTGGGCTATCCCCTGCTCGACTTCTCCGAGGGTGGCGCTGATTACCAGGAGGGCGAAGGCACCCGCAAGGCTGAGGCCAAGTTCAAGGCCGAGTGGGACGAGGCCAGCATCGCCACCATCGCGGTGCACACCGAAGTTTCCAAGCAGGTGATGGACGACGTGGCCGGCCTGTCTGAAACCATCCAGCTGCTGCTGCGCTACAAGCTGACCAGCAAGAGCGATATCGAGCTCATGTCGGGCGATGGCGCGCAGTTCCACATTAAGGGCCTGCTCACCCAGGCCAATAGCTTCGCAGGCGGCACCGGCAAGCCGGTGGACCGCATTGGCCGCGCCGGCGCCCTGCTCAGCTCACAGGGCTATCAGCCAAACATCGTGTTCGTGAACCCGCTGGACTACTTCGACTTCTCGTCGGAGCGCGCCACTGATGGCCAGTACGTTGCCGGCGGCTGGAGCCGTCCGACCAACAGCCCGATCTACAACCTGACCCCGATCCAGACCATGGCCGTGCCGGTCGGCCAGGCGCTCGTGCTGGACACCAACGTCACCAAGGTGCTGATGCGCGAGCGTCCGTCGATCACCTTCGGCTGGGTCAACGATCAGATGGTGCGCAACCTCATCACCATCCTTGCCGAGCTGCGCCTCGGCCTGCTGGTGCTGGACCGCAAGGGGATGCTCAAGGTCGACCTCACCGCCGCTCCGGCTGGCGGCTGAGGCGACGACGGACAAGCCGTGAGTGTCCGGATCGCTCGAAGAACCACGGCAGTCAGGGCAGCGCGTACTCCCGCGTTGCGGGCGCCTCCGGGTGCATTCCCGCGCTGTGACCTGGCCACCAGCAGCAGCGAACCGAGGTTCGTTCAGGTAGGGGGAGGGCGATTTGTACCAATCGCCCGAGCCTAGACCGACCGTCCCCCCAAGTTCGCGCATCCGCAATTGGAAATACGACCCCTCAGAGGGCATGGAGGAACCGTGGCGAGGGCAAGAACCCCCACAAAGAAGGCGATGGTGTCGGGCGCCGCGCTCAAGGACCCGGCCCGCTACAAGAACAGGTCCGCGCCAGCCAATCCCAACCCGGTTGGCGCTCCCTACAAGGGCATGACGCGCCCCCAGCTCGCCGTCTGGCGCGAATGCGTGGCCAATATGCCGTGGCTCAATGCCGCCCACCGCATCCTGCTGCGGCAGGTCTGCATTCTCGCAGCCAAGATGGAGTCCGGCGAGGAGCTGAGCGTGTCTGCGACGCACGCGCTCAGCGCCATGCTTTCCAAGCTCGGCGCAACGCCGGCTGACGAATCGAAGGTGAACCACGGTTCTGACGACGATGACGGCGGCGAAGAATTCTTCGGCGGCCCATCGGGCAGCCGCCTCAACTGAGGAACAGCAATGTCTACTTCCGCCGCAACCATTGATGTGCAGCTGCGCGCCAACACCGCCGCCTACCGCGCCGGCATGATCGACGCCGCTCGCGTGGCAAATCAGAACCTCGGCCAGATCCGCAGGGAGGCTGCCCAGACGGCTACCTCTATCGCCAACCTAAACAGGGCGGCGGTGGCCTTCGTAGGCTTCCAGTCGATCCGCAGCGGCGTCTCGGCGCTGGTGGATGCTCGGAAGGAATTCGAGGCGATGCAAAACGCTTTGCGTGGCGCGACCGGTTCCACGGCGGTGGCTCAGGATGCCTACGCTTTCGTCGCGGCGACGGCCAAGGATCTCGGCCTCGACCTCAAGACGGCTGCTGACGGGTTCACCCAGCTGACCGCCTCGGCCACACCCAACGGCGTTGCCATGGCGACCCAGCGGGAGCTATTCATCGGCCTGTCGCGCTCGGCCACGGCCATGCACCTGTCCACCGACCAGGTGTCACGCGCGATCACAGCGCTTTCCCAGTCGTTCGGTAAGGGCAAGTTCCAGGCCGAGGAGCTGCGTCAGCAGCTGGGCGAAGCTCTCCCCGGTGTGGTTCCGCGCTTCCAGCAGGCCGTGCTCAAGATGATTGAGGGCACTGACCTGGCGGGGAAGTCATTTGACCAGCTGCTGCAGGGCGGCCTGCTGGACGCCAAGACCTTCACCCCGGCGATGATCCAGGCGCTCAACGAAATGTCCACCGGCTGGCAGGATGCCTCGAAGTCGATCCAGGCCGAGGCCAACCGTGTCGGCAACGCTTGGCGGGACATGAAGAACGAGCTGAGCGAGGGGGCATTCTCGGAGACGGTGGCGGCGGGTCTGCGCGGCACCACGGTGCTGCTGGAGAACATGAACACCATTCTGCCGGTGGCCACCGGCCTGCTGGGATCGTTTGCGGCGGTGAAGCTCGGCGGCCAAGCCATCGAATGGGTTAGAGGCCTCAAGGCAACCCGGCAGGCGATGCTGGAACAAGCGATGGCGGCCGAAACCGCAGCCGCTGCCCAGGTGAGGAAGGCTCGTGCCGACCTCGTTTCTGCCGAGATGGAAGTTCGAAGGGCAGCGGCCTACGGCGGGAGCATCGCCGCCGATGCAAACCGTGTCGCCGCAGCCAGGCAGCTCAAGGTGGCGATGGATGGCCTCTCGAAGGCCCAGCAAGGCGTAGCTGCGACGGCCAGCAGCATGGGGCTCGCTGCGAAGAGCGCGCTCAGCTTCTTAGGGGGGCCTGTCGGCCTGGCGATAATGGTTGGCACCACTGCGGCCAGCTGGCTGGCTTTCAGGAACAACACAGTCGCGGCGGACCGCGCGCTGGTCGAATTCAACGGCACCGCCGCCGAAGCCATTGATAAGTTCCGTGAGCTGAACCGCCAGCAGCAGGCCGGCGAGATCCTGCGCCTGCAGAAGGAGATGAAGTCGAACTATGACGGCATCGCCAGTGCACTCCAGGCGATGAACGCCGCAGCTTCCAACTTCGCCACGGCCGACAAGGCTTCGTCCTTCATCGGGTCCACGACCGCGCTGCGGCAGCAGCTGCAGGCCGGCAAGATCACCGCCGACGAATTCTCGGCCAGCTTGGAGCAATCATGGAAGGCCATGATCGCGGGTTCCCCTGCTGCCAAACAGGTCTCCGGAGACCTTACCCAGCAGACCGCCACTGCTGCGAGCCTGGCAGTCGAGTACCAGCGCCAGAGCGGGCTGCTGGACCAGTTCACCGCTAAGCAGGAGACCGGCGCCGCCGCTGCCCGCGACCATGCCAATGCCCTCACCGGCATGGGCAATGCTGCCAGCACCGCAAGCCAGAAGATCCGCGAAGCGATCTCCACCCTGCCCGGGCAGATCGAGCGCATCGGCAAGAGCGCGCGCCAGGTAGCCGCGCTGGACGTGCGCGATTGGCTGCGCGCGGAGGCCAAGGGTGGCGTGGATTTCAGCAACACGGCAGATCCAGACGTGCAGGAGAAGATCCGCACTGGCGCCGAGTACATCCGCCTGTCGATGAAGAAGGCAGAGGCGGAGAAGGCATGGAAGGAAGAGCAGAAGGCCAGTACCGCGGCGACGCGCGCCGGCATCGCCGCCGACAAGGCGCAGGAGAACCAGTACGCCTCGATCTCCGACCGCATCCAGCGGCAGATTGCCCTGGACAAAGAGCAGCTCGGGATGACGGAGAACATGACGGCTGCAGAGCGGTTGCGTGTGACGATCCTGGCCGAGCTTGGCTCGACCAAGAGCAAGATCAGCGCCGAGGAAGAGCGCAACACGCGGGCGATGCTGGAAAACATGGTGGCCCAGGGGCGCCAGGTTGCCAACATGGAGGCGGCTCGTAAGGCAGGACGGGACATGCTCGTCCTGCAGAAGGAGCTGGGCGAGGCCGCCGCCACCCAGCGCCAGGGCAACGCCATCGACCTGGCCGGCATCGGCACTGGCAGCGAGCAGATGGAGCAAATGCGCCGGCAGCTGCAGCTCAAGGAAGACTACGACCGACGCCTGTCCGCCCTCAACGACCGTAACGCCGTCGCCAACAACGGCAATGGCTACACCAGCAAGCAATACGCGCGACAGCTGGCCGAGCTGGACAAGTACCACAAGGAGGCACTGCAGCGGGAGGCGCAGTATCAGGCGGATCGCCAGAGTTCGATCACCAATTGGTCGTTGGGTGCCTACCGTGCGTTTGAGGACTATCGTTCCCATGCGGCCAATGCGGCCGAGCTGAGCAATCAGGCGTTCACCAACGCATTCCAGGGAATGGAGGATGCGCTGGTCAACTTCGCCATGACCGGCAAGCTGAGTTTCAGCCAGCTGGCCAACTCGATCATTGCGGACTTGGCTCGTATTGCGGCCAAGCAGGCCATGTCAGCGCTGTTCAGCGCTGGATTCAACGCCTTCGCAGGCCCGGTTGGTCCCGTGCAACGAGAGAAGATCATTCCGGGCTTCGACGGCGGCGGCTACACCGGCAACGGCGGGCGGCTGGAGCCAGCCGGCATCGTCCACAAGGGTGAAGGTGTGCTCAGCCAGGACGACATGCGCGCGCTGGGCGGGCCTTCGGCCTTCCACGCTCTGCGTGCCTCGCTGCGGCGCGGCTACGACACAGGTGGAATCGGTGGGCAGGTTCCGGCACGCGTGGCGCTGAGCGGGCGCGGCAGCGGCCAGGGCGACCTGATCGTGGAGATCAACAACAGCACCAGCGGCAGGGTGCAGGCGCGGGAGCAGCGGCAGACAGCGCCGGATGGTTCAGAGATCCGCAAACTCATCATCGACGTGGTTGCAGATGACATTGCCAACGGTGGCATGGTGAGCATGGCTGGGCGCGCGCGGCACGGGTGGCCGGATGCAGTGGGCTGAGCGCAAATAACCGGAAAGAAGGTGATTTAAAGGTGGGGCTCACGCACCTTTGCACACTCTCCCCCAAAGGGCTGGCAGGACAAACCTCAAAATTGAGTTTTGCCGATTCGAGGCGGCTAGCAGCAGGACGGCAGCGACCAGCAACAGCACAGCGCTACGGACTTCGCTCGATGGGAAATGAGCGAACACGCGCACCCCACAAGAAGTTTATAGACACTTATAAAATAAATATAAACTTGCGCCACAACGGGAAGCCTGCGATTATCCAAACTCCCCATAGAGTTAATCAAATATGACCGTCTCTGTCGTTGTACATAATGTAGTAAATGACAAGCATCGCAAGCGATTCATGGATGCTTTCTTTGAAAAGATCGCTGGTGGCGATGACTTTGAAGTTATCTCTGACAACATCGTGTTCGCAAGGCACGACTGCAGTAGCGCAGAGCTGTTCCGGCACTTGAAAGCATCCGGCTTCGATACGCGCGATGGATCCGGCCTGCATCTCATGGTTGCCGAGCTCAGCGGCACTAACGTGAGTTGGTCCGCCGATGGAGCTACGTCGGGGTGGCTCGACAGGCACCTCAACGACATCTGACCCGGAGCCTGCACTTACTGTGCACTTACGAAAAAAGCCGGCCCTAGTGGGTCCGGCTTTTTTGCTTGCAAGTCACTGAATCTCAATGACAAATTTGGTGGGCGGTACAGGGATCGAACCTGTGACCCTTGCCGTGTGAAGGCAATGCTCTACCGCTGAGCTAACCGCCCGGTGTGTTGCTGAGCCGCTCATTATAGGGGCTTTTCAGAGGCCGTCAACCATTTTTCACATTCGTGTTCACGGGCGTTTTCCGGGGCCGCAGTCGAGCATGGCTCGACTCTACAGAACCGCCCAGCGGCGCCTCACATCGTATGGGTCGGCTTGTCCGAGCTGGTCAGGCCGGCCAGCATCGTCTCGATCTTGTGGCGCACGCCCTCGCCTTCAGCGCCATCGGCCAGCTGCACGCCGATGCCGGCGGTGCGGTTGCCCTGCGCGCCGGCCGGGGTCACCCAGATCACCTTGCCGGCCACCGGCAGGCGCTCGCTGGAATCGGGCAGGGTCAGCAGCAGGAACACCTCGTCGCCCAGGAAGTAGCGCTTGGGCGTGGGCACGAAGATGCCGCCGTTCTTCACGAACGGCATGTACGCGCTGTACAGCGCGGCTTTGTCCTTCACGGCCAGGGACAGGATGCCCTGGCGGGCGTTGCTGGCACTCATCGATTTCCCCTTGCGGCAGGCCGCTCGTTCACCTTGTTCCAGGCCAGCAGCAACTCGACCACCGCAAGGTCTGCACGCACCGTGGTGCGCAGCAGGTCGCGGGTGCGGTTGGCCGCATCGAACCAGGCCGCAAGCTTGTGCAATCGCTCCGGCGTGGTCAAGGCATCGGTGCTGGCCTGGGCCAGTGCCAGGTCGGCAGCGAAGCGCAGGCGCAGCGCCGCGTTGTCATCACCGCACCACTTCTGCGCCAGCTCCACCGCGCCGGTCTTGCCGGCGGCCAGCTGCTCCAGCTCGCGGCCCACTTCGCGGCGCAGGCTCAGGCCATCTTCGCGCAGCCAGTTGTCGGCCTGGCCGGGATGGCCGCGCGCGGCATCCAGCGCTTCGCGCGCCGAGGCTTCGCTGTGGCCCTGCTGCTGCAGCCAGGCCAGTGCTTCGTCGCGGGGCGGCAGCTTGAACTCCAGGCGCTGGCAGCGGCTGCGCACGGTCTGTGGCAGGCGTGCCGGGTCGCTGCTGATCAGCCACAGGTAGCGCCCGGGCTGCGGCTCTTCCAGCGTCTTCAGCAGCGCATTGGCCGCCGAGCGGTTGATCGCATCGGCCGGGTCGACGATCACCACCTGGGCCACGCCGTACTGCGGGGTCAGCGCCAGCTTGTTGGTGATCTCGCGTACCTGCTCGATGACGATCTCGGTACGCAGCTTGTCGCCGCTCTTGTTCGGAATGAAGCCGACCAGCTGCAGGTCCGGATGCGTGCCGGCGGCGATCAGCTGGCGCGTGCGCGTGGCATGTGCAGCGTCGCCACGTGCCAGCACATGGTCGGCCAGCGCCAGCGCCACCTCATGCTTGCCCAGACCGGCCGGGCCGCAGATCAGCAGGCCGTGGCCGAGGCGATCGGCATCGAGCGCAGCCACGGTCTGCTCGAACGCGCGCTGCTGCCATGGCGAGAACGTGCTCATGCGCCCTCCCCGTCCTGCAGCCAGCGCTCGACACGCGCAACCACATCAGCGGCGACGCGTTCCTGCACCTGGCCGGCATCGATCAGCGCGAAACGCTGCGGGTCCTGCTGCGCGCGGCTGCGGAACACGGCGCGCACACGCTGGAAGAAATCGTCCTGCTCGCTCTCGATGCGGTCCGGCCACAGGTCGCGGCCGTTGGCGCGCGCGCGGCCTACCGCCACATCCACGTCCAGCAGCAGGGTCAGGCCGGGCAACAGGCCGACCGCGCGGCGTTCCAGGTCGGCAATCCACTGCGGATCCAGGCCACGGCCACCGCCCTGGTAGGCATAGCTGGAATCGGTGAAGCGATCACTCAGCACATAGGCGCCGCGCTGCAATGCCGGCTGGATCACCTGGCGTACATGCTGGGCGCGGGCGGCGAACACCAGCAGCAGCTCGGCTTCGGCGCTGAGCGGCTCGGCGGCAATCTCGGCATCGGGCTTCAGCACCAGGCCGCGGATGCGCTCGGCCAGCGGTGTACCGCCCGGCTCGCGGGTCAGCACCACTTCGTGGCCATGGCTGCGCAGGCAGTCACGGATGGCATTGATGGCGGTGGTCTTGCCCGCACCCTCGCCGCCTTCCAGGCTGACGAAACGCGGGTGGCGAAGCAGCGCGGGACTCATTGCGCCGGGGTCTCCTGGGTACGTTGCCGGCGCAGCTGCTGCAGGTAGCGTGCTACTGCGGCGTTGTGCTGGTCCAAGCTGACGAAACGCGGGTGGCGAAGCAGCGCGGGACTCATTGCGCCGGGGTCTCCTGGGTACGTTGCCGGCGCAGCTGCTGCAGGTAGCGGGCTACTGCGGCGTTGTGCTGGTCCAGGCTGGACGAGAACACGTGCGCGCCACTGCCGTCGCCGACGGCGACGAAGTACAGCGCGTCGCCCGACAGTGGCTGCGCGGCCGCCATCAGCGCATCGCGGCTGGGCATGGCGATCGGGGTCGGGGTCAGGCCGGCACGGGTATAGGTGTTGTAGGGCGTATCGGTGGTCAGGTCGCGGCGGCGGATGTTGCCGTCATACGCGGCACCGATGCCATAGATCACGGTCGGGTCGGTCTGCAGGCGCATGCCGATCTTCAGGCGGCGCATGAACACACCGGCAATCTGCGGGCGCTCGCTGGCCAGCGCGGTTTCCTTCTCGATGATCGAGGCCATCGTCAGCAATTCATACGGCGTGTTGATCGGCAGGTCCGGTGCGCGGCTTTCCCACGCCTCGTCCAGCGCCTTCTCCATCGCCGCGTGGGCACGCTTGAGTACGTCCAGATCGCTGTCGCCACGCTGGTAGACGTAGGTCTCCGGCAGGAAGCGGCCTTCCGGATGCTGGCCACCGAAACCGAGACGCTGCATCAGGGCCGCGTCATCAAGCGTGTCGGTGGTGTGCAGCAGCGGCTCGGCGCGCTTCAGCGCGGCACGCAGCTGGCGGATGTTCCAGCCCTCGACGATCGTGACGCGGTGCTGCAGCACCTTGCCGGCGCGCATGCGCAGCAGCAGTTCGCGTGGGGTCAGGTCGGCGCTGAGCGCGTATTCGCCCACCTTCAGTTTGCCGGCGGCATCGAGCTGGCGCGCCAGCAGCTGCCACTGCGCATCCTGGCCTTCATCCACGCCGGCCTCGCGCAGTTTGCGCAGCACGCTGTTCATGCCATCGCCGCTGGCGATGACCACGCTCTCGGCGGTCGGGGTGATCCGCGCGTCGGCGAACTGGGTCTGCTGGTAGAAGAACCACGCGCCCGCACCGGCCACGACGGCGGCCAGCACCACCACCAGCGTTACCACGAACAGACACCCGCGCTTGGCTCCCGCCATGGACTACCTCTGAACTCGATTCCGTCGTGCAGGATACCGTGCCGGTGGATTGGGGTCATGACCGGGGGTGGCAGACATCCCGGTAGTGCCGGCCGCTGGCCGGCAACCTCATGCACCCATGATCCGCGCGATTGCCGGCCAGCGGCCGGCACTACCGGAGTGCGCCTAGCCCTGCTGGCCCAGCGCACGCAGCAGGCCGCGCGCCTTGGCCCGGGTCTCGTCCAGCTCCTTGTCCGGGTCCGAATCGACCACGATGCCGGCGCCGGTGCGGAAGCTGACCTCATCGCCCTCCACTTCGGCGGTGCGGATCAGGATGTTCAGGTCCAGGTCGCCATCGCGGTTCAGCCAACCGAACGCCCCGGTGTAGGCGCCGCGCGGCACCTGCTCCAGCTCGCTGATGATCTGCATGCAGCGCACCTTCGGGCAGCCGGTGATGGTGCCGCCCGGGAAGGTCGCGGCAATCACCTCGCCGGGGGTGACCTCCGGGCGCAGATGGCCACTGACGTTGCTGACGATGTGGTGCACGTGGGCGTAACTCTCCACGGTCATCAGCTCATCGACCACCACGGTGCCGGGCAGGCAGATGCGGCCCAGGTCGTTGCGCTCCAGGTCGATCAGCATCACGTGCTCGGCACGCTCCTTCGGGTGGCCGACCAGCTCCTGGATGCGCGCGGCATCGTCATCGCCTTCAAACCGCGGACGGGTACCGGCAATCGGCCGGGTCTGCGCGTGGCCGGCGTGCACCGACACCAGCCGCTCCGGAGAGGAACTGACCACGTGGCGGCCGTGCGCGCTGAACAGGCCGGCGAACGGTGCCGGGTTGGCGCGGCGCAGCTGTGCATACAGCGCCTGCGGGCTGACCGGCGCGGCGAACCGGGCGCTCCAGCGCCGCGACAGGTTCACCTGGAACACGTCGCCGGCACGCAGGTACTCGATCACCCGGCGCACGCCGTCGGTGAAGCGCTGCGGTGCATCCTCGCCCACCGACTGCGGCGGCTGCCAGCCCTGCCCGGCCTCGGGCAGCGCGGCCGAGGCCTGTGCCACCAGTGCATCCAGCAGCGCCTGCTGGCCCGCTTCGGCGATCACGAAGCTGGCATCGTTGTGGTGGTCGTGCAGCACCGCCGCCGGGCAGCGCAGCGCCAGCGCGGTCGGGCGGCCGTCGTCGCGCGCGCGCGCCGGCAGCACCGGTTCGATCTGGCTGGCCACTTCGTAGTCCAGCATCAGCGCCCAGCCGCCACGGAACGGCAGGCTGTGGCTGCCGTCATGCGGCAGGCGTTCGGCCTGCCAGGCGCGGTCCAGTGCCTGCAGGAAGCTGCCCGCGCGTACGGCGTCGTGCTGGTCACGCACCTGGCCATCGGCATCCAAGCGCAGGACATCGCCCTGTGCGGCCAGCAGCAGGCTCCAGCGGCCCTGGGCGGTACCTGAGGCGGTGGACTCCATCAACAGCGGGAAGCGCGCCGGATCGTGCTGCTGCAGGGCCAGCAGGTCGATCGGGTGCGGCAGCGGGTGGATCAGCGGTGCGTGGGTCATGGCGGCCAGTTCAGGGAATCAGATGCACGGAAGCCGCCTTGCGGCGGCCTCCTGCTGCGTAGAGTCGAGCTTGCTCGACTGGGTTGCAGGTCCAGTCGAGCAAGCTCGACTCTACATGACGGCGGAGTCGAGCAAGCTCGACTCTACCAAGGCGGTGCCGGGCAATTGCCCGCCGCCACGCACCGGTCAGATGCGCTTGAAGATCAGCGTGCCGTTGGTGCCGCCGAAGCCGAAGCCATTGGACATCACCACGTCGACCTTGGCCTGGCGTGCTTCGTTGGGCACATAGTCCAGGTCGCAGCCTTCGCCCGGCTGCTGCAGGTTGATGGTCGGCGGAATGACATTGTCCTGCAGCGCCATCACCGAGAAGATCGCTTCCACGCCGCCGGCGGCGCCGAGCAGGTGGCCGGTCATCGACTTGGTGGAGCTGACCATCATCTTGTAGGCGTGGTCGCCGAAGGCGGTCTTCATCGCCATGGTCTCGCCCAGGTCGCCCAGCGGCGTGGAGGTGCCGTGTGCGTTGAGGTAGCCCACCTGTTCCGGGGTCACGCCGGCGTCCTTCATCGCCATCACCATGCAACGCGCGGCGCCTTCACCGTTCTCGCTCGGCGCGGTCATGTGGTACGCGTCGGAGCTGGCACCGAAACCGGCCAGTTCGCAGTAGATCTTCGCGCCACGTGCCTTGGCGTGCTCGTACTCTTCCAGGATCAGGATGCCGGCACCGTCGCCCAGCACGAAGCCGTCACGGTCCTTGTCCCACGGGCGCGAGGCCTGTTCCGGGGCGTCGTTGCGGGTGCTCATGGCCTTCATCGCACAGAAGCCGCCCACGGCGGTCGGCGACGAGCCACGCTCGGCACCACCCACCACCATCACGTCGGCATCGCCGTACTGGATCATGCGCATCGCGGTACCGATCGAATGGTTCGAGGTCGCGCACGCCGACACCGCCGAGAACGACGGGCCCTTCAGGCCGGTGATGATGCTCAGCTGGCCCGGCAGCATGTTGATGATGGTCTTGGGCACGTAGAAGGGCGAGATCTTCTTGCCCTCGTGGAACTCGATGGTCTGCTCTTCGATGCCGAGCAGGCCGCCGATGCCGGCGCCGACGATGGCGCCCATGCGATCGGCATTGGCCTCGGTGATCTCCAGGCCCGAGTCATGCAGGGCCATGAACGAGGCGCCGAGGCCGTAATGGATGAACGGGTCCATCTTCTTGGCATCCTTGCCACTGACCCGGAACTTGCCGAACAGCTCGTTGTCGGCGGTGATGTCAAATCCCTTGACCTCACCTGCAATCTTGGTGGTGAACCGGTCCAGATAGGCATCAGCAACGTTGGTCAGCGGACCGATGCCCGAACGACCGTGGGTGATGCCTTCCCAGCTGCTGGCCAGATCATTGCCCAACGGCGAGACGATACCCAGGCCGGTTACGACGACGCGACGCTTCATTGCTGTTTCTCCTGACCCGGATGGTTTCTACGGGTAACTCGGTTTGCTTCGATGTGATGCCCAAACACACGGGGCCGCAACAGCGGCCCCATGGGGTGCGGTGCGCGGCGAGGATCAACCCGCGCGCGCACTGCCGTCTGACATCAGGCCTTGACGTGGGCCTTGACGTAGTCGATGGCGGCCTGCACGGTGCTGATCTTCTCGGCTTCTTCGTCCGGGATCTCGCACTCGAATTCTTCTTCCAGGGCCATCACCAGCTCGACGGTGTCCAGCGAGTCAGCGCCCAGGTCATCGACGAACGATGCGCTGTTGGTGACTTCTTCTTCCTTGACGCCAAGCTGTTCGACGACGATTTTCTTGACGCGTTCTTCGATGGTGCTCATGGGATCTCGCTCCAGATGGAGTTGTGGTTCAAAAGTGGTCGCCATCAAAGGCGATGGCCGTGGGATAGTGTAGTGGAAACCGGCGCGGCCTTGCATCGCAGCAAAAAACCCGGCAGATCAACCACTTGCGGCGCAATCCCTGCGCCCCTTGCTTACGGCATGTACATGCCACCGTTCACATGGAGGGTTTCGCCGGTGATGTAACCGGCAGCCGGGCCGGCCAGGAAGGCCACCGCATGGGCGATGTCTTCCGGCGAACCCAGGCGTTCGAGGGCGATGTCTTTGATCAGCGCGGTACGCGCTTCTTCCGGCAACGCCTTGGTCATGTCGGTGTCGATGAAGCCGGGAGCGACCACATTGACGGTGACACCGCGCGAACCGATTTCCTTGGCCAGCGACTTGCTGAAGCCGATGATGCCGGCCTTGGCGGCCGCGTAGTTGGCCTGGCCGGCATTGCCGGTGACGCCCACCACCGATGCGATGTTGATGATGCGGCCCTTGCGCGCCTTCATCATGCCGCGCATGACTGCCTTGCTGGTGCGGAACACGCTGGTCAGGTTGGTGTCGATGATCGACGCCCAGTCCTCGTCCTTCATGCGCATCAGCAGGTTGTCGCGGGTGATGCCGGCGTTGTTGACCAGGATCGAGATCGGGCCGAATTCCTTGGCAATGCCGTCCAGCACGCTGTCCAGCGCAGCCGCGTCGGTCACGTTCAGCGCGCGGCCGTGGCCACCGTGGGCGGCCAGGCGCTCGCCGATCGCCGCAGCGCCGGATTCGGTGGTGGCGGTGCCGATGACGGTGGCGCCCTGGGCGGCCAGCAGATCGGCAATGGCGGCACCAATGCCACGGCTGGCGCCGGTGACCAGTGCGATTTCACCCTGCAGGGGCTTGCTCATGATGTTTTCCTCAGACGGGGGCGGCCGCCGTACCCGTGCCGCGTGCAGCGGCCACCGGTACGATCGGCAGGAACAAGGGAGGTCAGGCCGACCATGCCTCGCGGGCGGCTTCGAAGTCGCCCGGAGTGGCCAGCGAACGGCCATCGATGGCCTTGTCGATGCGCTTGACCAGGCCGGTCAGCACCTTGCCCGGGCCGCACTCGGCGATCTGGGTGATGCCACGCGCGGCCAGCGCCTGCACGCAGCCGGTCCACTGCACCGGCTGGTACAGCTGCTGCACCAGCGCGGTGCGGATGGCGTCGACGCCGTCATGCACCTTGGCATCGACGTTCTGCACCACCGGCAGCTGCGGTGCCTGCCAGGACAGGCCGGCCATCACTTCGGCCAGGCGGTTGGCGGCTTCGCGCATCAGCGGGGTGTGCGAGGGCACGCTGACCGCCAGCTTGACCGCCTTACGCACGCCCTTCTCGGCCAGCAGTGCCAGCGCGCGGTCGACTGCATCAGCGTCGCCGCCGATCACGATCTGGCCCGGCGAATTGAAGTTGGCCGGCACCACCACCTGGCTGCCTGCGGCTTCGGCGCAGACATCCAGCACCAGCTGGTCTTCGGCGCCCAGCACGGCGGCCATGGCGCCGACACCGGCCGGCGCGGCTTCCTGCATCAGCTGGCCGCGCAGGCGCACCAGGTGCGCACCGTCATGCAGGCTCAGTGCGCCCGCAGCGACCAGCGCGGTGTATTCGCCCAGGCTATGGCCGGCCAGCACCGACGGGCGCGGACCGCCCACGGCGTTCCAGGCGCGCCACACGCCGATGCTTGCGGCCAGCAGCGCCGGCTGGGTGTATTCGGTACGGTTGAGCATTTCCTCCGGGCCACCCTGGGACAGCGCCCACAGGTCGACGCCGGCACCATCGGATGCCTCGGTGAAGGCTTCACGCACCTGCGGGTGCAGTTCGGCCAGCTCGGCCACCATGCCCACAGACTGCGAGCCCTGGCCGGGGAAGACAAAAGCGAGGGTGGATACGGTCACGCGGTCATCCGCTTGTTGCAATCGAAGCGGGCCATGATAAGGGCGAATCCGCTGTGTCGTCTGTACGTGCGCGTATGCAGGCGTATGGAGCCGCCCGGCCAGCGAGCCGCCGAGCATGGCCCGGCGGACGCATCACTCAGCAGAACAGCTGCAGCACGTCCAGGTCGCCGTCGGCGAGGAAATCCACGCACAGGCCCACCAGCATCAGCACGCCGGCGGTACTGGCACCATGGGCGATGAAGATCGAATGGGCCAGCGCGCGCGCGGAACGGCCCAGCTTCATGCATACCCGGGCCAGGCCGTGCAGGCGGCCACTGACCGCATGCACATGCTCGCGCACCGGCGCCTGGGCATCGCACATCGCCTCGGCCATCATCGCCTGCAGGTGCTCGGGGCGCTCAGCGTAGTACTTGGCCACGCCGTAGCCGAACATCAGCCAGTCGCGGGCCTGCGCTTCGGCCAGGTCCATCACTTCCAGCGGATCTTCCTCGAAGTCGATGAAACCCACCTTCTGGCCGTCCCAGGTGAGGTTGCGTGGCAGCGGCTGGCCGAAATAGGCACCGCGCGCATGCGCCTCGGCGATGGCCTGCATCGCCGCCATCACCAGCCGGTCGCGGCCGGCCTCATCGGCCTCGCGCAGGCAGGTATTGAACGAACTTCCGTTGTCGCCGATCACCAGCGCCGCATGGCCGGTTCCCAGCACGTCAGGCACGTTCACGCCCTGCGCGTGCAGTTCTGCCAGGCGACGGGCTTCGGTTTCGCGTGCGGCATCACCGCCGCGGTGCGGTGGCGGGCGCAGGGCATCGAGATGGAAACGGCGGGCAACAAAATTGAGCAGGCCCAGGGCCAGTGCGCGGCTTCCCTTGCCGTACTGCTTCAGCCAGGCGCGCTGCCCTTCGATGACGATGGGCTCAACCATGGGCAGGTACTCCTCTAAACGCGTTACGGCCCCAGAGGGGCCGTAACGACAAGCTTCACGTTGTCGTAACTTGCACTATCAATAGCGCAGCAGGGCCGAACCCCACGTGAAGCCGCCGCCGAAGGCTTCCAGCAGCAACAGCTGGCCGCGCTCGACCTTGCCCGAACGCACCGCCGCATCCAGCGCCAACGGCACCGAGCCGGACGAGGTGTTGCCGTGCTTGTCGACGGTGACCACGACCTGGTCCATCGACATGTCCAGGCGCTTGGCCGTGGCTTCGATGATGCGCAGGTTGGCCTGGTGCGGAATCAGCCAATCCAGGTCGGACTTGTCCAGGCCGTTGGCGGCCAGGGTTTCGTCCACGACCGAGTCCAGCGCCTTGACGGCGTACTTGAACACGTCGTTGCCCTTCATGTTGATGGTGCCACCACCGTTGGCGCCGTCCTTGAAGCCGGTCGAGACGCCGACCGGGTTCCACAGCAGCTCCTTCTTGCTGCCATCGGCATGCAGGTGGGTGCTGAGGATGCCGGTTTCTTCGTCGGCCTTCAGCACGACAGCGCCGGCGCCATCGCCGAACAGCACGCAGGTGGTGCGATCGTTCCAGTCGACCATGCGGGTCAGCGTTTCGGTGCCGATCACCAGCACGTGCTTGCAGTCGCCGGAACGGATGAATTTGTCGGCCACGCCCAACGCGAACACAAAGCCAGAACAGGCCGCATTGACGTCAAAGGCAGGGCACCCTGCAACACCGAGCTTGGCCTGGATCAGGCACGCGGTGGAGGGGAAGATGAGGTCAGGCGTGGTCGTGCCGACCACGATCATGTCGAGCTGCGAAGCGTCGATACCGGCCGCTTCAAGTGCGCGCAACGCGGCCTGGTAGCCGAGGTCGCTGGTGGTTTCGCCTTCGGCCGCGATGTGCCGCTCACGAATTCCGGTGCGCGACTGGATCCACTCATCCGAGGTTTCGACCATTTTTTCCAGGTCGGCGTTGGTCAGGACTTTTTCCGGCAAATAGCTACCGGTGCCCGCGATCCTCGAATAGATCCGCTTGCTCATCATGTTTCCTGTTGCGCGGGCCGCCGATCACCGGCACGCCCGGGAAAGAAGGCAAAGGCCGCTGCCCGCAGGCAGCGGCCTTCCCGGCACATCAATCTTCTTCGACGGCCGAGGTCTTGGTCTGGATGACCTTCTTTCCGCGGTAGAAACCGTCAGCAGTGATGTGGTGACGCAGGTGCACTTCGCCGGTGGTCGGGTCGGTCGACAGCTGCTTGGCGCTCAGGGCGTCATGGGCACGACGCATGCCGCGGCGGGACGGGGTGACACGGGATTTCTGGACAGCCATGGGATTGCTCCAAACTCGGTTCGTTTTGCTTCGTCGTATCGTCGCGCAGGACGCCAGCGCCCAGCACACTTTCGCTTTCGCCGCAGCCGCCGACGACAATCCGGCTGCTATTGTTTCTTCAGTGCTGCCAACGCCGCAAACGGGTTGGCCTGCTTTGTTTCTTCTTCGCTCGGCGCCCAGTCCTTGTCGACTGCTTCGCCATCGGGCGACAGCGGTACAACCGGCACTGCCAGCACCAACTCGTCCTCGACCAGGTCCAGCGGACGCAGCTGGCCGTCTTCCGGCACCAGCAGCGCCTCGTACTCCTCCGGCAGGGACGATTCCTCGTCCTCGTCGCGGATCAGGCCAAGCCTCTGGGTCATCTTCACCGGCAACAGGAAACGCTGCATGCTGCGCTGACAGGTCAGCGGCAACGCGGTATCGATGGTCAGTTCCACATAGGATACCCGCAAGACGTCGTCGCGACCGAACTCAAGCGAGTAGGCACACTCGCCGTCGGTATCTGCGACCAACCCCTGCAGGCGGGTCAATTCAGCCAGGGACACCTGACCGTCGAAGCGCCTTCGCGCTACAACCATCCGCCAGGCATCCAGCGTTTCGGGCACGTTCGCGGACATAAGCCGCTGAATACTAAGGATCGGGAGGGCCGGTGTCAAATGCCTGCCATACGGGCCTTGCCGCTGGCAGCGCGGGCGGCCAGACTGCCCCGCCCTGCCCCGGTATTGTCGCATGCCACTGGTCCTGGCCTCCACGTCCCGCTACCGCCGCGAGCTGTTGCAACGGCTGGGCCTGCCGTTCGACTGCGCGCGCCCAGAGGTGGATGAAAGCCCGTTGAACGGCGAAGCGCCGCTGGCCCTGGCCATGCGCCTGGCCGCCGCCAAATCCGCCGAGGTCGCGGCCCGCCATCCGGGCGCCTGGGTGATCGGTTCGGACCAGGTGGCCGACCTGAACGGGCAACCACTGGGCAAGCCGGGCACGGTCGAGGCGGCCTGCGCGCAGCTGGCGGCGATGTCCGGGCAGACGGTGCGCTTCCATACCGCGATCTGTCTCAGCCGCGCCGGAGAATCTTTCACGGCCATCGACCTGACCGAAGTGCGCTTCCGCGCGCTGGAACAGGATGAGATCGCCCGTTACGTGGCTACCGAACAGCCGCTGGACTGCGCCGGCAGCTTCAAATGTGAAGGTCTGGGTATCAGCCTGTTCGAGGCGATCGACAACCGCGACCCGACCGCGCTGGTCGGCCTGCCGTTGATCGCACTGTGCGGGTTGCTGCGCAAAGCAGGTTTCGCAGTGCCGTGACCTGTAGAGTCGAGCCATGCTCGACTGCTTCTGCTGTAGATGGCAGGAGGCCAGGTAAGAGCAGTCGAGCATGGCTCGACTCTACAAAAGCAGGTTCAACGAACCTCGAACGGCTGCTCCTGCCATTCCTCCACGCTGCCATCGTGGCCGTGCAGGCGCAGGCCCATCCAGTGCCGGCCCGGTGCCAGCGTGCTCGTGTCCAGGGTGGCATCAAAGCCCACGGCCGGATGCTGCGGATCGGTACTGTCCGGCCAGGTCTGGCGAACATCGAAGACACGGCCATAGCGAGCGCTTCCGATCGAGCGTCCATCGACCAGCACCTCGACACCTGCCAGGCCGACGCCATCCTTGAAGGCCCACCCGCGGATGGCGAGGGTGCCGGACACTTTCTCGCCATTGGCAGGCGCATCCAGCCACGCCATCGCCGGGGTCACGCATGCGCCCGAGGCACGCTGCGGCGGCAACCGGAACAGCAGGAAGCGCTGGAATCCATGATCGCTGCTGACCACGCGCGGTGCAGGCAAGGGCCCCACCTGTTCGCAGATGGCGTGATAGCGCGCCAGCAGGTCGCGGTAGCGCTGATCGCTGGGCGACAGCACCAGCAGCATCGGCGCCGAGCGTGTACCCGCGTGCAGCAGGTCCCACTGTGCAAGCTGCGCGGTCCGCCCATGCTTGTCGTTGAGCGGGTGCGGCAGCACTTCAATGTCACCGTCGCCCAGCTGGAAGCCCAGTTCGGCCCCTACCTTGAAGTTGCCGGCCAGCACGCGCGTACCCGCCGGCATCTGCTGCAGTTCTTCGCGCACGGCTGCGGCCAGCGGCTGCCAGCCTGCGAAATTGCGCGGGTAGTACTTGCTGCCTGCCAGCTGCTCGCGCAGCGATGGCGTGGAGGCCATCAGGTAATAGCCAAAGGCCAGCACCATGCCCGCGCCCGCCAGCCACCAGCCGGTGCGGCGCAGCCAGCGTGGCCAGCTGTTGAGCACCACCGGCACCGCCACCAGCAACGCCAGGTAGCCCGGCAGCGGCCAATGGAAACTGATGCGCTCGACGTCGGTGAAGAAGCCGAGCAGGAAAATGCCCAGCGTGGATACACCGCCCACCAGGCCGAAGTAGCGCCATTGCACGCGCGTACCGCCGCCGCTGCGGGTACCGGCCAGCGCCACCTTCCACATCGCCATGCACAGGATCGGGGTGACCAGCATCGGCTGGATCACCAGGAACCACAGCCCGTTCCACTCGAACGTCCAGGGATGCCGCTCGACCACCTGGAACTTCAGGCCGGCATCGTGATTGTCGGCATTCCATGCCAGCAACGGCAGCCAGGCCAGTACACCCACCGCCAACGCAACCCATACGCGCGGATCGGCCAGCATGCGCCGGCCCTGTGGCAGCGCCAGCAATGCAATGAAGCCAACACCGATGACGCCGATGAAACGGTAGTGGCTGAGGGCGCCGATCATCAGGCCCAGCGCCAGCTTCATCGCCGATGATGCATCCACGTTGTGCAGCAGGCGCGCACCGGCATGCAGGCAGATCACCGCCGCCAGCGCCATCGGCACATCCGGCACCGCCAGCAGGCCCAGCGTCGCCGACAGCGGCATCAACAGCGTGAGGCTGCCCGCCTGCCAGCCCGCCACGTTGCCGAACCAGCGCGTGGCCGTGCGCACCACCAGCAATGGCAGCAGCGCACCGATGGCCAGGAACGGCAGTCGCAATGCCAGCACGTGATGGCCGCCGATCTCCACGCCCAGCCGTGCCAGCCATGCAGTCAGCCCGGGCAGATCGGAATAGGCCGCAGCCAGATGCTGCCCTTCCTGCCAATAGAACGCCTCGTCGACGAACAATGGCAGGCGCGCAGCCACCACCAGCTTGGCCGCTGTGACCAGCGTCCACAACCAGAGAAAAATTGCCCGTGCGCGCTGTTCGCCTTGCATTGCTCTATGGATAATCAAGTGAAATTCAGAACTGAGACGATCATGCCAGCTTCGTCCCCCAATCCCAGCATGCTAACCGATCAATTGCGTCAGGCCCTGCGGGAGGCACAGGATCAGGTCAACGCACTGGTGCTGGGCAAGGTGCCGGAAGTCAGGCTGGCGTTTGTCGCCCTGCTTTCCGGCGGGCATCTGCTGATCGAAGATCTGCCCGGGCTCGGCAAGACCACATTGGCGCATGCACTGGCCAGCAGCCTCGGCCTCACCTTCCAGCGCGTGCAGTTCACCTCCGACCTGCTGCCGGCCGATGTACTGGGCGTGTCGGTGTACGAGGCCGGCAGCCGCCAGTTCCAGTTCCATGCCGGCCCCGTGTTCACCCACGTGCTGCTGGCCGACGAGATCAACCGCGCGCCCCCGCGCACGCAGAGTGCGCTGCTGGAAGCCATGGCCGAACAGCAGGTCACCCTGGACGGACAGACCCATCCGCTGCCCGATCCGTTCTTCGTGATCGCCACGCAGAACCCGGTGGACCTGTCAGGCACCTTCCCGCTGCCCGATTCGCAGCTGGATCGATTCCTGCTGCGCCTGGCGATGGGTTACCCCAACGCCCAGGCGGAGCGCGAGCTGCTGCGTGGAACCGATCGTCGTGACCTGATCGCGCGCGCGGTACCGAAGCTGGATGACACGCAGGTCCGCGCGCTGCGTGAAGCGGTCGGCCACATTCATGCCAGCGACGCGCTGGTCGACTATGTGCAGGCGTTGCTGACCCGCAGCCGCCAGCACGCGGGCGTACGGGTGGGCCTGTCACCACGCGCCGGCCTGGCGCTGCTGCGCGCGGCCAGGGCGCATGCGCTGCTGCTGGGCCGCAGCCATGTGGTCCCCGAGGATGTGCAGACGCTGTTCGTGGCCGTGGCCGGGCATCGGCTGGTGGCCGAGGCCGAGTCCAGCTCAGGACCGGCGCTGGCGCGGGCGATCCTGCAGACCGTCGCGGTGGACTGAGGGTGACCACGCGCTGGGCCCGACTACGGCTGCTGGCACGTCCGCGCCGGCCCGAAACGCTGCCGCAGCAGCTCGACCGCCATCGCATCTATGTGCTGCCCACGCGTTTCGGGCTGTTCGTCGCCACCCTGCTGGTCGCGATGCTGCTGGGGGCGTTGAACTACAACAACAACCCGGCACTGCTGCTGGCCCTGCTGCTGGCCGCAGCGGCGATTGCCAGTGCCATCGCCGCGCACCTGCAGCTTTCCGGTGTACAGGTCGATGCGATCTCGGCAGAACCGGTTGCGGCCGGGCAACCGCTGCGCCTGCGCGTGGACCTGTCGCTGCGTGATCCGCGTGCGCGGCATGGGCTGCACCTGCAACTGGGTGACAGCGAAGCCTGGACCTCACTGCCGCCACAGGGGCGTGGCGAGGTCGAACTGGAAGTCCCCAGCGAGCGCCGCGGATGGCTGGAGCTGCCGCGCATCCGCCTGTCCACCACCCAGCCGCTGGGGCTGGTGCGCGCGTGGTCGTGGGTGTGGCCGGAACAGCCGCTGCTGGTCTATCCGTTGGCCGAGGCGCTGGTCCCGGCGTTGCCGGAGAGCGGCAACGATCCACTGCATACGCGTGCCCATGCCAGTGGCGAAGAACTGCACCAGCTGCGCCCCTATCGTGCAGGCGATGCGCCGCGCAGCATTTCATGGAAGCACTCCGCGCGCCGCGACAGCCTGCTGGTGCGCGAGTATGAAAAGCCGATCGGCATCGAAGTGATCCTCGACTGGCGCACGCTGGCGCCGCTGGGGCACGAAGCCCGCATCGCGCGATTGGCACGCTGGGTGGATGTGGCCGAGCGCGAGGGCCGGCGCTACACCCTGCTGCTGCCGGCGCATCCTGCTATCGGCCCTGGCCAGGGGGCCGGCCATCACCACCTGTGCCTGCGTGCACTGGCGTTGTTGCCGCATGGCTGAGACCCCTGCCCTGATCGATCGCACTGCCCGCAGCTGGACCCTGGCCAGCGCGGCGCTGGCGCTGTTGCCGTTGCTGCTGCAGCTGCCGCCACTGTTGGCCGGCGTCATCGCAGCCACAGCGGTGGTGACTGCATTCCTGTCATGGCGGAAGGTGCTGCCGATGCCGGTACGCCTGCTGCTGGTGCTCGGCATGCTCGCCGCCATCGTCTGGCAGATGGGCATGGTGCGCCCCGGGCGCGATACCGGTTGTGCCCTGCTGGCCGCGATGCTGGCGATCAAGTCCAGCGAACTGCGCAGCCTTCGCGATGCCCGCAGCCTGCTGGGCTTCGCGCTGTTCTCCCCGTTTGCGGCGTTCCTGCTCGACCAGGGACCGCTGACAACCGTGCTGGCGGCGTTGGCAGGCATCAGCGCGCTGCTGGCCCTGCAACGCCTGGCCCAGGATGAAGGCCATGCAGGCCGAGTGCCGTTGTACGGGCAGTTGCGCGGCGTGGGTCGCCTGCTGGCGATCGGGCTGCCGCTGGCCCTGGCCTGCTTCTGGCTGTTCCCGCGCCTGGCGACGCCACTGTGGGGGGTACCCGAGCGCGCCGTCGGCACCCCGGGGCTGTCCGACAGCATGGAACCGGGCCAGTGGCTGGACCTGATGGCCGACGACACGCCCGCACTTCGCGTGCAGTTCTTCGGTGCCGTACCCGAAGCGGCGCAGCGCTACTGGCGTGGGCCGGTGCTGACCGCATTCGATGGACGACGCTGGATGCGCGACCCCGCCAGCGCGCGGCGGACGCCCGCGGTGGTCGAGGCCGGCACGCAACGCTGGGACTACCAGATCGATTACGAGCCGACCGACCGTCGCCAGCTGGTCGCGCTGGATCTGCCGGGCCAGGCGCCCGCAGGCAGCACGCTGGATGCGGACATGAGCCTGAGCAGCGACCGAGCGCTGGCCTCGCTCAGCCGCTGGCGGCTGCAATCGGCGCCACCACGGCGCTTCGACAGCACCTTGTCGCCGTATCTGCGGCGCGCGGCGCTGCAGTTGCCCGATGGCTTCAATCCACGCACCGCCACCCTGGCACGCCAATGGCGGCATGACGCAGGCAACGATGACGCGGCCATCGTCCGCCGCGCACTGCAATGGATCACCACCGATTTCTCCTACACGCTGGAAACGCCCCAGGCCGGGCGCGACCCGGTCGACGAGTTCCTGTTCGGCTACAAGGCCGGCTTCTGCGAGCACTTCAGTTCCGCCTTCGTGGTGCTGATGCGCAATGCCGGCATTCCGGCACGGGTGGTCACCGGATTCGCCGGCGGCACCCGCAATCGCCTTGGCGATTACTGGATCGTGCGACGGATGGATGCCCATGCGTGGGCCGAGGTGTGGCTGCCGCAGCGCGGCTGGGTACGGGTCGATCCCACCGCTGCGGTGGCGCCCGAACGCATCCTCGATACCCTCGACGACCGCCTGCAGGCTGGCACCGACAACCCGATGCAGCAGCGTTTGCTGGAACTGGGGCAGATGGGCGACTGGCTGCGCCGCGGCTGGAACGATCTGGTGCTGTCCTTCGACGCACGCCGCCAGCAGCAGCTGCTCAAGCCGTTCGGGCTGGACGAGCTTGGCCCTGGTCAGCTGGCCGCCGGCTTCGTGATCGCCGCGTTGCTGGCCTTGGCCTGGATGGCCTGGCTGCTGGCCCGCGGCGAACGCGAACGTGATCCGCTGCTGCGCGCCTGGCACCGGCTGGGGCGACGCTATGCACGCCTCGGCCTGGCCCGGGAGCCGCATGAAACCGCACGGGACTGGGCGCATCGGGTACACGCCCAGCGGCCCGACCCTGCCCTCCTCGCACTCAGCCAGCGTTTCGCCGACGCGCGTTACGCTGGAACTTGCACCGACCTCGCTTCATTATTGCGGGACCTGCGCAGGCATCGCCCGACTTCCGGAGCCTCCCCATGAACACCAAGTTCTTCCTCACCGCCGTGGCCACGCTGGCCCTGTCGGCCTGCGCCACGGCTCCCAAGCCGCTGCAGGGACAGTTCAGCCTGGTCTCCCCCCGCGACTCGGTCGCCACCCAGCAGGTCGGCACGCCCGTCCGTTGGGGCGGTCGCATCATCGAAACCAAGCCTGGCCAGGGCGAGACCTGCTTCCAGATGATCTCGCGCCCACTCAATGCCAGTGGCCGCCCGAACACCACCTCGTCCGACGCCAGCGACGGCCGCTTCATCGCCTGCCGCGCCGGTTTCTACGACCCGGCCGTGTTTGAAGCCGGCCGCGACGTGACCTTCATCGGCAAGATCGATGGCTACCAGAACACCCGCATCGGCGACTACGACTATCGCCTGCCGAAGCTGTCGGCCGACGTGATCTACCTGTGGCCGGAACAGCGCCAGGTCGATGTGGTGCCCTACCCCTATGGTCCGTGGGGCCCGGGTCCGTATGGCCCGTACTGGGGCGGCTACGGCCGTTGGGGCTGGTGGTGATCGCCAGCCGGCATGCATGACGGAAAAGGCCGCCCTCGGGCGGCCTTTTTCATCCACGCAGGGCGTGGACGGGGGATTCAGCGCCCCGGCGAACCGAAATGGCCCAGCGGTCCACCGGCAAGCAGATGCATGTGGATGTGGAACACGGTCTGCCCGGCATGCTCGCGGCAGTTCATCACGACGCGGTAGCCGTCCTGTGCAAAACCCTCGCGGCGCGCGTACTCGGCCGCGGCCAGTGCCAGCTTGCCGATCAGGTGCGCCTGCGACGGCTGCAGGTCGTCCAGGGTCGGGATGACCTCGTTCTTCGGAATGAACAGCACATGCACCGGCGCCTGCGGCGCGATGTCCTTGAAGCCCAGCACCTCGTCATCCTCGTAGACGATGGTGGCCGGGATCTCGCGACGGATGATCTTGCTGAAGAGGGTTTCGGTGCTCATGGTCGGCCTCGGCGGGGATGTCGTCCGCATTGTAGGCCGGCCGCGCCGGGCCATGCCCAGCGCCTGCTCAATCGCGGAACTCGCTGCGCGTTCCGAACGCGTGCGACAGCGTGCCACGGTCAACATACTCAAGCTCGCCGCCGAGCGGCAGCCCTTGCGCCAGGCGGCTGGGCTGCACCTTGCGCGCGCGCGCCAGCTGCGCCAGGTAGTGCGCGGTGGCCTCTCCCTCAACGGTCGCGCTGGTGGCGATGATCAACTCCTGCACCTCGCCTTCGGCCAGGCGGTTCTCCAGCTGCTCCAGCCCCAGTTCGCGCGGGCCGATGCCATCGAGCGGCGACAACCGGCCCTGCAGCACGAAGTAGACGCCACGGAACCCCGTTGCGTTCTCGATGGCCAGGCGGTCGGCCGGCGATTCGACCACGCACAGCTGGCTGCGTTCGCGGCTGCTGTTGGCACAGGTCGGGCACAGCTCGGTTTCGCTGAAGTCGCGGCACTGCGCGCAGTGGCCGATGCGCTCCACCGCCAGCGCCAGGGTCTCGGCCAGGCGCTGGCCACCTTCGCGCTCGCGTTCGAGCAGATGGTAGGCCATGCGCTGCGCGGTCTTTTGGCCCACGCCAGGCAGCACCCGCAGTGCGTCGATCAATTGTTCAAGCAGGGGTGCGGACACGGCGGCATGCTTTGTAGAGTCGAGCCATGCTCGACTGGAGGTTGAAGCAGTCGAGCAAGCTCGACTCTACGCGGTCGATGGCACCCGACAACCGGGTGCCATATCAAGCATCAGAACGGCAGCTTCATGCCCGGCGGCAGCTGCATGCCGGCGGTGGCCGACCCCATCTTCGACTTCGACTCGGCATCGATCTTGTTCGAAGCGTCGTTGAAGGCGGCCGCGATCAGGTCTTCCAGCATTTCCGGGTCGCTGGCCAGCGACGGGTCGATGCGCACCTTGCGGCACTCCTTGGCGCCGGTCAGGGTCACGCTGACCATGCCGCCACCGGCGCTGCCGGTCACTTCGATCTTGGCGATTTCTTCCTGGGCCTTCTGCAGGTTCTCCTGCATCTTCTGGGCCTGCTGCATCAGTTGGGCGATGTTTCCGCGCATGGTGTCTTACTCGTCAAAAGTACGGATGGAATCGGAAACAACCCGCGCGCCGTGCTGTTGGATCAGCACCTGCACTTCCGGGTCGTCCATGAAAACGGCCTCTGCCACCTGCTGCCGCTCGCCACGCTGGCGGTCGGCCCGCTGGTGCAGGGTCTCGGCCGGAACGTGTTCGGTTTCCACGGTCTCGACCACGATCTTCGGCGCCTGGCCAAGAGCCTTCTGCAGCATCTCGCCCAGGGCAGCCAGCGCGCGCTCGGAGCGCAGGTATTCAAATCCGGGCGAAAGGCCCAGTTTCAAGGTCTCGTGCTGGCAGCTGATGAAGGCGGCGTTGGCGGCCAGCTGTCGCGAAGGGCCGCTGAGGCCGCTGCTGGCGACCAGATCCAGCCAGTCCTCGGCGCTGGCCAGTTCGCTGACACCTTCCAGCGGCGCGGCGTCGCGCACCGTAGCCGGCTCGGCCGGGGCGATGACGATGCCTTCGGTGCGGAATGGGCGCTCCCGCTCGACAGGTTCCGCATCAGCAGGTACTGCCATCGGGCTCGGCGGTTCCTGCCAGGGCGCCACCATGGCCGCGTCCGGGCCGGCCATCTCGACCGCCAGCGCCTCGTCGCGGGCCTCGGCCTCATCGGTGGCCCACGGCGGCAGGTCGTCGCTCGCCGCTGGCTCAGCCGGCGGCATCTGCGCTTCCACGTCGGCCTTCATCGGCGGCGGCTGCACGGGCTCTTGCACCGGCACCGGCTCGGGTTCCGGCGTCGGCTCCGGCTCCGGTTGCGGGGCCGGCTCAGGTTCGGGATCGGGTTCGCGCGGTGCGGCCTGCATTGCGGCAGCCACCTGTACCGTCGCGGCCGGGCCTGCCGAAGCGGCGGCAGCGGCCGGCGTCGCATCGTGGGTCCCGGCGCCGCTGCCACCACCGGCAACGTTGCCTCCTGCGGCACCTTCCACCGACTTCGGTACCGGCGGTACCGCGGCGGCCGGACGGAACGCCAGCATGCGCAGCACCGCCATCTCGAAGCCGGCACGCGGGCTCGGCGCCAGCGGCAGGTCACGACGACCGTTCAAGGCCATCTGGTACCAGAGCTGCACCACTTCCGGGCGCAGGCGCTCGGCAAAGGCGGTGGCATCCAGGCCTTCGGCAACGGCCGCACCCGGCACCAGCTGCTGCACCTGGATACGGTGCAGGCCTTCGGCCAGCGCTTCCAGCACGCCACTCCAGTCCGGCGAGAACTCGGCCAGCGCGGCCACCACCTGCAACAGGCGCGGGCCATCGCCCTCGGCCAGCGCATCCAGCATCGCCGCCACCTGCGTGCGGTCGACCGTGCCCAGCATGGTGCGCACCACGTCCTCGCGCAGCGCGCCGCCGGCATAGGCGATCGCCTGGTCCAGCAGCGACAGGCCGTCGCGCAGGCTGCCGTCAGCGGCCTTGGCCAGCTGCACGATCGCGCTGTCGTCGGCCTCGATGTCTTCCGCCGCCAGGATGCGGGTCATCTGGCCCTGGATCTGATCCTCGTCCAGGCGCTTGAGATTGAACTGCAGGCAGCGGCTGAGCACGGTCACCGGCAGCTTCTGCGGGTCGGTGGTGGCCAGCAGGAACTTGACGTGTTCCGGCGGCTCTTCCAGCGTCTTCAGCAGCGCGTTGAACGCCGCCTTGGACAGCATGTGCACTTCGTCGATCAGGTAGACCTTGAACTTGCCGCGCGACGGCATGTACTGCGCGTTCTCGATCACCTCGCGCACGTCGTCCACACCGGTGTTGGACGCGGCGTCGATCTCCAGCAGGTCGATGTAACGGCCGGCGTCGATGTCCAGGCAGGCCGCGCACTGGCCACACGGGTCGGCGCTGGTGCCCTGCTCGCAGTTCAGCGACTTGGCGAAGATGCGCGCGATGGTGGTCTTGCCCACGCCACGCGTACCGGTGAACAGGAACGCATGGTGGACCCGGCCACTGTCCAGCGCATTGCTGAGCGCACGGACCACGTGTTCCTGGCCCACCAGCTCGGCAAAACGCTTCGGACGCCACTTGCGGGCAAGGACGAGATAGGACATCAGGCCACCGTCTTCCATCGGATGTTCCATTGTGCCATGCCTGTCCAGCCCCCTCGCCCCCGGCACGCCCCTCGCAGGTTCCTGACCAGGGTGCTTGTGAAGTGCCGCGCGGCCCGCTAGAATCTGCGCCCCTGCTGAGGCGTTTGCCGATGGCAGGGATCCGGAGAGGTGTCCGAGTGGTTGAAGGAGCACGCCTGGAAAGTGTGTAAGCGTCTAAACCGCGCTTCGGGGGTTCGAATCCCCCTCTCTCCGCCAGATAAATAAAAAAGGCCGCCCTTCGGGTGGCCTTTTTTATTTATCTGGCGAGGGACGCGAAACGCGCTACGCGCGCTTCGCCGCAAACGTTGCTGCGCAACCTTTGGGCCCCTCCCTTTGCCGGCCTCTCCCCGCCCCTGTCGGGGCAGCCCCTCAACAGAGGGGCTTGTTCCTCCAGACCGATCCGTAGATCCACGCCATGCGTGGATGCTCTTGGTCGCCTTTCACACTCCCGCGGCCCCTCAAACAAAACTGAACGAAACCTGAAAATTCGCTATCGTAGGCGCCTTCACCCAATGCCGCCCATCGCCCATGAGCTCGACCGACACCGCTCACGCCGCCTGCGAGAACTGCGACACCGCCCTGCATGGCCATTACTGCCATCGCTGCGGGCAATCGGCGCACAACCCGCTCAAGCATGTCGGCCACGCCATCGAGGAAGTGTTCGAATCCTTCTGGCACCTGGACGGGCGCATCTTCCGCACGCTGCGCGACCTCTGGGTGCCCGGCCGCATCGCGCTGAACTACCTCAAGGGCCGCCGGGTGGGATACGTCCAGCCACTGCGGCTGTTCGTCATCCTCACGCTGTTCACCTTCTTCGTCGGCAAGCTGTTCGTGCACGTCGACGATTTCGGTGTGGGCGGCGGGCGCGACTCGGTGTACGCCAAGGCCACCACCGTGGAACAGGTCGAAGCCGCACGCGCACGACAGCTGGCGCTGATCGACCAACAGCAGGCCAGCTCCCCCGCCACCGGCAACGCCGGCTTCGCCATGGCGAAAGCTGCAGTGAATGCTGCCGCCGCACAGCGCAAGGCAGAGCTCGAGGGCACCCGCTCCGTCGCCCCTGCTGAAACCACCACGGGCGGATACGGCACCTTCTTCGATCACACCGTCAACGGCAAACCCTGGGATGCGGACAGCAATCCCATCGTCCTCGATGGTTGGCCGCAGTTCGCCAACCGATGGCTCAACAAGCGCCTGCAGAACGGCAACACCAACATCAAGCGCATGGGCGGCAAGGCTGATCTCTACATGCAGGCGATCCTCACCGCACTGCCGGGCGCCCTGTTCTTCCTGATGCCGGTGTTCGCACTGGTGCTGCGCATCGCCTACCTCCGTCGACCGATGGGCTATCTCGAGCACCTGGTGGTCGCCCTCTACAGCCACTGCTGGCTGATGATGGTGCTGCTGGCAACGTTCCTCGTCGCCGGCATCGGCAATGCCTTCGCATCACCCACGATCGCCACGCTCAGCCAATGGCTGTATGCCCTGCTGTGGCTGGCGGTTCCGGTGTACCTGCTGTGGATGCAGCAGCGCGTGTATGGCGGCAACAAGGCGTTCACCGTACTGCGCTACCTCGCCATCGGCGGCGTGTACCTGTTCCTGGTGACCTTCGTGGTGATGTACGCGGTACTGGCGGGCATTTCGGCCTGAGGGGAGACACGCATGGCGTGTCACCCCTGAATCCGCGCGTGGCGTGGATCTTCTGATACTGCTGATCGTCTATCGTGGGCGCATGAAACTCCGCCTCTACCGCCCCACGGATGCCAGCGCCTGCCTGTCGATCTTCGACAGCAACGTGCCCACGTTCTTCGCCGCCGAAGAGCGCAGCGATTTCGAACGCTTCCTGCTCGTGCAGGCGGTGGACTTTGCCTTCCAGGTCATCGAGCGCGACAGCAGCGTCATCGCCTGCGGCGGCATCACACGCCGTGGCGATGGCAGCGCCGGCTTCTGCTGGGGCATGGTCGAGCGAGCGCTGCACCGGCAGGGCATCGGCCGCGAACTGACGCTGGCACGCCTGCGCCAGGCCGAAGCGGACTCGTCGATCACGCACATCACGCTCAGCACCAGCCAGCATACGCAAGGATTCTATGCCGGCCTCGGCTTCTACGTGACACGGGTGGTGCCCGATGGTCACGGCGCCGGGATCGACGCCGTGGAGATGGAGCGGAGGGTATAGCCCTCCGCCCCGCCCCGGATCCACGGCGTGCGTGGATCCATTGCCGGCCTACTCCCCTCAGAAGCCCACGCGCAGGTTGATCTGCCCGCCGACATCGCGGCGGCCATCACCGTGCTGGCCCTGCACGAACATCGACAGCTGGCTGTTGCGGCCCAACCCGACCGCCACGCCGACCTGGCTGACCAGCGCATTGCGCGCCATCACCGCGCTGTAGACGTCGAAGGCATCGCCACCCACCGCGAAGCGGTTGCGGCTGGCCACGTCGGTGTCACCGGAGGCGTGCTGCCACCCCAGGCCGACGGTCAGCTGTGCCGGGAAACGCTCGCCGCTGCCCACGTCCCAGCGGCCCCGCACGCCCACCGTGCTGACATTGAGCGTGTCCTTGCCGCCTTCCAGCACCAGCGCAGCGCTGCCGCCCTGCTCCGTCGCACGATCGCTGTCGACCCAGTGCTTGGTGAACTGCACGTACGGCTGCAGTTGGGTCCTGCCGTGGGTCCAGGTCCAGCTGCCCTCCACCTGGGCGATGGTCACATCCGAATCCTGGCGGCTGTGCAGGGTCTGGCCCAGCAACGGCACCTCACGGGTGGTGCGCGTGCGGTAATCGCCGCGCGACACGCTGCCGCCCACCGCGAAGCCGTTGTTCCACTCGCCCTGTGCATACAGGCCGAAGGTGGTACCGCGCAGGCGGGCACGCGAGTTGCGATCGTACAGGCGTGTATCCAACCGCTCGCTACCCGCGGCCGCGCCCAGCACCACGTGCTCACCCAGCTGCCAGTCCACGCCGGCCATCACCGCATTGCGGTTGGAACGGATCTCGTCGCCGTTGCCATCGCCATCCTGCTTGAACACCTTGCCGCTGCCGGCCAGCCACGCCGAAGCGCGCTCGCCACGCACGGTGGGCAACTCGCTGCCCAGGCGCTGGCGGATGCCTTCTTCCAGGTAGTTGTCATACAGCAGCACCGCACGGCTGGCCGCATGCACTTCGCCGGAGAGCTGGTCGAATGCGCTGCGCGCAGTGCCGGCGTCGTACATCAGCAGCGTGTTGTACAGGCCCAGCGCCGGACCGCTCTGCGGCAGGCTGTCCAGCGCCGCAGCCGTGTTGTACTGGTTGCGCGTCTTCGCCACGGTGGTGAACGCTGCGGTCTGCGCCACATCGATCTTCAGGTTGGCGGTGTTCGCGGTGTAGACCGGGGTGACGGTCAAGAAGGCCGACGGCGTGGTCGCCGCGGCGAACTGGCCGCTGACGCCACCGCCCGCATTGACCACCGTGTACTGCTGGCCCTGCTGGTAGCTGGTGCTCGGCGAAATGGTATTCACCTGCACGGTGCTGCCGCCCACGTTGGCGCTGCCTCCCACCTGCACTGTGTCACTGCCGGTGGCGCCCAGATCGATACCCAGCGTACTGCCCGGCGACAGGGTCAGGTTGCCACCGATGGTGATGGTACCGACGCCATTGCCGGTGCCACTGCCGTTGCCCGGGCCATTGCCCGGCGACAGCACGCCGCCGCTGGATACGGTCACGCCACCACCGGTACCGCCGATGGTGCCGGTGCCGGACAAGCCGGTGCCGCTGCCGATGGTCCACTGGCCACCGATGGTGCCGGTGACATTGAGGCCACCGCCGGTGACCTGGCCGGTGCCGCTGAAGCCGCCGCTGTTGCCACCAAGGTTCAGGCCACCCGGGCCGGCCTGCACGATGCTGCCACCGCCACTGATGCTGCCGCCCAGTGTCGTGGTGCCCCCCGTGTTGATGACCAGGCCGCCGTTGTTGGTGATGTTGCCGGTGATCGAACCACTGGCGCCGCCATTGCCAACCTGCACGGTGCCACCGGCATTGATGGTGGTGCCACCGGTATAGGTGTTGTTGCCGGTGAGGGTGACGGTGCCGCTGCCGGCCTGGGTCAGGCCGCCGCTGCCGCTGATGGTGCCGCCGACGGTGGTGTTGCCGCCGACGTTGAGCACCAGGCTGCCATTGTTGGCGACGTTGCCGGTGATCGCGCCGCTGGCGCCCCCATTGCCGACCTGCAGCGTGCCGCCCGCGTTGATCGTGGTCCCGCCGGTATAGCTGTTGTTGCCGGTCAGGGTCACCGTGCCGCTGCCGGCCTGGGTCAGGCCGCCGCTGCCGCTGATTGCACCGCCAACGGTGGTGTTTCCACCCACGTTGAATACCAGGCTGCCGTTGTTGGTGACGCTGCCGCCGATCGCGCCGGTAGCGCCACCATTGCCCACCTGCAGCGTGCCACCGGCGTTGATGGTGGTCGGGCCGGTATAGGTGTTGTTGCCGGTCAGGGTCAGCGTGCCGCTGCCCGCCTGGGTCAGGCCACCGCTGCCGGTGATGGTTCCGCCCAGCGTGGTGTTGCCGGCCACGCCGGACACCAGCGAGCCGTTGTTGGTGATGTCACCGACGATGGAACCCGTTGCTCCGCCGTTACCCAGCTGCAGCGTGCCACCGGTATTGATGGTGGTGCCGCCGGTGTAGGTATTGGTACCGGTCAGTACCAGCGTGCCGCTGCCCGCCTGGGTCAGGCCACCGCTGCCGCTGATAGTGCCGCCCAGCAGGGTGTTGCCGGCAACGTTGGAGATCAGTGCGCCATTGTTGGTGATATCACCGGTGATCGCACCGCTGGCACCGCCGTTGCCGACCTGCAGCGTACCGCCCGCATTGATGGTGGTGCCGCCGCTGTAGGTGTTGTTGCCGACCAGGGTCAGCACGCCACTGCCGGCCTGGGTCAGGCCGCCACTGCCACTGATCGCGCCGCCGACGGTGGTGTTGCCCGCCACGTCGAACACCAGGCTGCCGTTGTTGGCGACGTTGCCGGTGATCGCACCGGTCGCACCGCCGTTGCCCACCTGCAGCGTGCCACCGGTATTGATGGTGGTACCGCCGGTGTAGGTGTTGTTGCCGGTCAGGGTCAGCGTGCCGCTGCCAGCCTGGGTCAGGCCGCCACTGCCACTGATGGTGCCGCCCAGCGTGGTGTTGCCGGCGACGTTGGACACCAGTGCGCCGTTGTTGCTGATGTCACCGACGATCGCGCCGGTCGCACCGCCATTGCCGACCTGCAGCGTGCCGCCTGCATTGATGGTGGTGCCGCCGGTGTAGGTGTTGTTGCCGGTCAGCACCAGCGTGCCGCTGCCGGCCTGGGTCAGGCCGCCGCTGCCGCTGACCACGCCACCCACGGTTGCGGTGGTGCCGAGGTTGTAGACCAGGCTGCCATTGTTGGTGATGTCACCCAGTACCGACCCGGTGGTGCCGCCATTGCCGATCTGCAGCGTGCTGCCACCATTGATGGTGGTGCCACCGGTGTAGGTATTGCTGCCGGTCAGGGTAAGCGTGCCGGTACCGCCCTGCACCAGGCCGCCAGTACCACTGAGCACACCGCCGAACGTGGTGTTGCCGTTGTTGCCGCCGGTGCTCAGGGTTGCGCCACCCAGCAGCACGCTGGACCCGGTCACGCCGGCCAGGCCACCGATGCTCTGGTTGCCGCCGGCGCTGATGTCCAGTGTCCCGGTACCGGCCAGGTTGACCGTGCTGGCACCGGACAGGCTGCCACCGGCCGCCACCGCCAACGTTCCGCTGTTGATGGTGGTGGTGCCGGTATAGGTGCTGGCACCGCCCAGGGTGACCGTCGAGGCACCATCCTTGAGCAGGCCGCCGGCACCGCCGATCGCACCGTTCAGGGTCAGCGCGTTGCTGCCAGGCAAGGTCAGCGTGCCGCTGGCCAGCTGTATGCCATTGGCCAGGGTCAATGCCGTGGTGCCGTCCAGCGTGGTGTTTCCGCCCACCGTCAGCGTGCCGGTTCCCAGCGCGTTGTTGTTGCCCAGGGCAAGGCCACCGGCGTTGAGCGCCACGCCACCGCTGAAGGTATTGCTGCCGCTGAGCGTCTGCACGCCGGCACCGTTCTTGACCAGGCCGCCGGTACCGGTGATGTCACCAGCGAACGTGGTGTTGCCCACGCCACCGAGGGTCAGCGTGCTGCCACCCAGCGACACCGTGCTGCCGGCCACGCCGGCCAGCGAGCCGATGGTCTGCGCGCCCCCTGCACTGATGTCGAAGGCGGTACCGGCATTGGCCAGGGTCACCGCGCCGGTCGCGGCCAGGCTGCCGCCCGCGCCGATCGCCAGCGTGCCGGCATTGATGGTGGTGCCACCGGTGAAGGTGTTGGTGCCGGTCAGGGTCTCGGTGCCGCTGCCTTCCTTGACCAGCCCACCGGTGCCGCCGATCGAACCGCTGAACGTGCCGTTGCTGGCATCACCGATCGTCAGCGTATTGGCGCCCAGGTTCACCGTACCGTTGCCGATCAGGGTGCCGAAGGTCTGCGTGCCATTGCCTGCCGACAGATCGAAGGTCGCGCCCGAGGCCAGGTTGACGACGCCACCGGCGTGCAGGCTGGCGCCTGCGCCCAGCGCCAGCGTACCGGCATTGATGAAGGTCCCGCCGGTGTAGCTGTTGGTGCCGTTCAAGGTCAGCGTCGCGGCGCCTTCCTTGGTCAGCGAGCCGGCGCCACTCAGGTTGCCGTTGAAGGTGAGGTTGTTGCTGCCCAGTACGGTCAGCCCGCTGTTGAGGATGACGTTGTTGGCCAGCGTCACTGCGGTGTTCGAATCGAGCGTGGCATTGCCACCCACCGTTACCGCGCCGGTGCCCAGCGCAGCGTCGTTGCCGAGCACCAGACCGCCGGCATTGAGCGTTACGCCACCATTGAAGGTGCTCGCGCCATTGAGCGTCTGCACGCCTGCACCGTTCTTGATCAGGCCACCGTTGCCGCTGATCGCGCCGTTGAAGGTGCTGTCCACAGTGCCGCCCAGGCTCAGCGTGCTGCCACCGAGTGCCACCGTGCTGCCTGCCACGCCGGCCAGCGAACCGATGGTCTGGTTGCCCGCAGAGATATCCAGGGTACCGGTACCTGCCAGGTTCACCGCACCGGTCGACGCCAGGCTGCCACCAGCACCGATGGCCAGCGTGCCGCTGTTGATGGTGGTGCCTCCGGTGTAGGTATTCGCACCAGTCAGGGTCACGGTAGCCGCACCGTTCTTGATCAGGCCGCCGCTACCGGAAATCACACCGCCCAGCGTCAGCGCGTTGCTGCCCAGCAGATCCAGATTGACACCCGCTGCGATCCCGATGTTGTTGGCCAGGTTGACGCCTGTCGATGCATCCAGCGTCGCGTTGCCGCCCACGGTCAGCGCGCCGCTGCCGAGCGCAGCGTTGTTGCCGACCACCAGGCCGCCGCCATTGAGTGCAATGCCACCACTGAACAGATTGGTGCCGCCCAGGGTCAGGACGCCAGCTCCGTTCTTGACCAGGCCGCCGGTGCCTGAAATCGCACCGTCGAACACGCTGTTGGCCACCCCGCCGAGAATCAGCGACTGCGCGCCCAGGCTCACGCTGGAGCCCGCCACCCCGGCCAGCGAACCAATGGTCTGGTCGGCGCCGGATGTCGAGATGTCGAAGCCGGTCCCCGGTGCAGCAAGCGTCACCGCACCGGTGGCCGCCAGGCTGCCACCCGGGCCGATCGCCAGCGTACCGGCATTGATCAGCGTGCCGCCGGTATAGGTGTTGGTTCCGGTCAGGGTTTCAGTGCCGGCACCGACCTTGGTCAGGCCACCGGTACCGGTGATCGAGCCGCTGAAGGTGCCATTGGTCGCCCCACCCACCTCGATCGCGTTGGCGCCGAGGTTGATCGTGCCGTTGCCGATCAGGGTGCCGAACTGCTGCGTGCCGTTGCCCGCAGACAGATCCAGCGTGGCGCCGGTGGCGAGGTTGACCGTGCCGGTTGCCGACAGGCTGGCATTGGCGCCCAGCGCCAGCGTACCGGCGTTGATGTTGGTGCCGCCGGTGTAGGTGTTGGCGCCGTTCAAGGTCAGCGTCGCGCCGCCCTCCTTGGTCAGGCTGCCCGCACCGGACAGAACGCCATTGAGGGTCAACGCGTTGGTACCGAGCACGGTCAGCCCGGCATTGAGCGCGATGTTGTTGGCCAGCGTGGCCAGCCCGGTGGTGTCCAGCGTCGACGCACCGCCGACAGTGAGCGCACCGGTACCCAGCGCGGCGTCGTTGCCCAGCACCAGGCCACCGGCATTGAGTGTCACGCCGCCACCGAAGGTGTTGGCGCCGGACAGGGTCTGTACGCCCGCACCCACCTTCACCAGGCCGCCGCTGCCACTGATCACGCCACCGAAGGCGGCGTTGCTGGCGGTGCCGAAGGTCAGCGAATTACCCCCCAGCGCCAGCGTGGTTCCACCCACGCCATTGAGCGCGCCGATGGTCTGGCTGCCGCCCGCACCGGAGATATCGAAAGCGGCGCCGGCGTTGCCCAGGGTGACATCCCCCGCCGCGGCAAGGCTGCCGCCCAGGCCCAGTGCCAGCGTGCCGTCATTGATGGTGGTCCCGCCGGTATAGGTGTTGGCAGCGGACAGCGTCAGCGTGGTGGCACCGTTCTTGACCAGGCTGCCGTCGCCATCGATCACCCCCGCCAGCGTCAGCGTGTTGCTGCCCGGCAGGGTCAGCGCAACACCCGAGGCCAGGTTGATCGCATTGCCCAGGCTGACGCCGGCACCTGCATCCAGCGTGGTGCTGGCATTCACCGCCAGCGCGCCACTGCCCAGTGCGCCGTTGGCGCCGACCACCAGCCCACCACCGTTCAAGGTCAGGCCACCGCCGAAGGTATTGGTGTTGTTGAGGGTAAGCAGGCCGGCACCGTTCTTGACCAGGCTGCCGTTGCCCGCCACGACGCCGCCCAGGGTGACGTCATTGCTGCCGCCCAGCGTCAGCTGCGTGCCGATGCCGAAGTTCACTGCATTGGCCAGGTTCACCGCCACCGTGTTGTCCAGCGTGGCGGTGCCTCCGATCGCCAGCGCCCCGGTTCCCAGCGCCCCCGCGTTGCCAAGAACCAGGCCACCGGCATTCAGTGCGACACCGCCGCCGAAGGTATTCGCGCCGGACAGCGTCTGTACGCCGGTGCCGGTCTTGACCAGTCCGCCGCTGCCATCGATGACGCCGGCAAAGCTGCCATTGCTGGCGCCGCCGAAGGTGAGTGACTGCGCACCCAGCGCGACCTGGCTGCCGGCCACGCCGTTCAACGCGCCGATGGTCTGGTTGGCGCCCGCCGCGGAGATATCCAGGGTTGCACCCGCACCGGCAAGATCCACGGCGCCGCCTGCGGCGAGGCTGCCGCCGGCACCGAGTGCGAGCGTACCGGCGTTGACCGTGGCTCCGCCCACGAAGGTATTGGCTCCGGACAGCGTCAGCGTCGAGGCACCGTTCTTGATCAGGCCACCGGTCCCGCCCACCACACCGGTCAGTGTCAGGTTGTTGCTGCCCGGCAGGGTCAGCGTGTTGGCGCCCAGATTCACTGCATTGGCCAATGTCACCGCAGCGCCGGCATCCAGCGAAACGTTGCCGCCGATGTTCAACGCTCCCGTGCCGAGCGCGCCGTTGGCGCCGACCGACAGGCCACCGGCATTCAACGCAAGGCCACCGCTGAAGAGATTGCTGTTGTTCAACGAGAGCACGCCGCTACCGGTCTTGATCAGGCCGCCGGTGCCCGTGATCAGGCCGCCCAGGGCCGTGTTCTGGTTGCTGGTCAGGCTCAACTGCGCGCCGGCATCGAGATCGATTGCATTGGCCAGGTTCAAGGCCACCGAGCTGTCCAGCGTGGCATTCGCGCCCACGCCGAGCAGGCCGCTTCCGAGCGCTCCGGCATTGCCCAGCATCAGGCCGCCGCCATTGAGCGTCAGGCCACCGGCGAAGGTGTTGGCACCATTGAGGGTGAGCGTGCTGGCACCGTTCTTGACCAGGCCGCCCGCACCGGACACCACCCCGCCCAGCGTGATCGCCTGCGAACCCGGCAGCGACAACACCGCCCCGCTGCCGAGGGCCACGTTGTTGGCCAGGTTCAGCGCCGCGCTGCTGTCCAGCGACGCGCTGCCTCCCACATTCAACACGCCACTGCCAAGTGCGCCACTGTTGCCGAGCAGCAGGCTGCCGGCGTTGAGCGTCAGGCCACCGCTGAAGGTGTTGGTGCCATTCAAGGTCAGCAGCGAGGCGCCGTTCTTGGTCAGGCTGCCGGTGCCGGTGATGTTGCCGCCCAACGTGAGGTTCTGGCTGCCCGGCAGGGTCAGCGCCGCACCCAGGTTGATGGCGTTGCCGAGGTTCAGTGCGGCCGAGCCATCGAGCGTACCGTTTCCGCTGACGGTCAACGCGCCACTGCCGATTGCACTGTTGTTGCCCAGCAGCAGGCCGCCCGCGGCCAGGTTCAGGCCACCACTGAACGTATTGGCGCCGCTCAGCGTCTGCGTGCCGGTTCCCTGCTTGACCAGTCCGCCGGTGCCACCGATCACCCCGGCGAACGTCTGGTTGGTGGCATCACCGAAGGTGAGCGTGCTGCCGCCCAGGGTCACGGTGCTGCCGGCAATGCCGGACAACGCACCGATGGTCTGGTTGCCTCCGGCCGAGATATCCAGGTCCGCGCCGGCACCGGCCAGGCTGACCGCACCGCCGGCGGCCAGGCTTCCGCCGCTGCCCACCGCCACCTTGCCCGCGTTGATCGCCAGGCCACCGGTGAAGGTATTCGCACCACCCAGCGTCAGCGTGGCCGCCCCGTTCTTGACCAGGCTGCCGGTACCACCGATGGCACCGCCCAGGGTCAGCGCATTGCTGCCCAGCACATTCAGCAGCCCGCCCACGCCAAGGTTGATGCCATTGCCCACGCTCAGCGCAGACCCAGCATCCAGCGTCACCGCACCGCCGACGTTCAGGGCGCCGGTTCCGAGCGCGCCGGCATTGCCGAGCACCAGGCCACCGGCAGCAAGTGACAGCCCCCCACTGAAGGTGTTGGCGTTGTTGAGGGTCAGGGTGGTGGCACCATTCTTGACCAGGCTGCCGGTCCCACCGATCACGCCGTTGAACGTCAGCGCCTGGTTGCCGGTCAGGTTGAGGATGCTGCCCGCCCCCAGATTGACCGTGTTGGCGAGCGCAAGCGCGCCCGTGGTGCCATCCAGCGTCACGTTGCCGCCGACGCTGAGCGCACCGCTGCCCAGCGCAGCCGCGTTGCCCAGCAACAGGCCACCGGCGTTGAGCGCCACGCCGCCACTGAGGTTGTTGACGCCTGACAGGGTCTGCACGCCGGAGCCGAGCTTGACCAGGCCACCCGTGCCTGCGGCGAAGGTGCCGCTGTAGCTGGTATTGCCCAGCCCACCGAGCGTGAGCGTGCGGCTGCCGAGGTTGACCGAGCCGCCGAGCCCAGCCAGCGAACCGATGGTCTGGTTGCCCGCTGCAGACAGGTCAAGGCTGGTGCCGACGCCGACCGTGATCGCGCCGGTGGGCGACAGGGAGCCGCCCGCGCCCAGTGCCAACGCGCCTCCGGCCAGGTTGAAATTGCCGGTCAGCGAATTGGCGCCGTTCAAGGTCAGGGTGCCGGCACCGTTCTTGGTCAGATTGCCGGCACCGGAGATCGAGCCGTTCAATGACAACGCATTGCTGCCCAGCAGGTTCAGCGCGCCGCCACCATTGATCACCAGGTTGTTGGCCAGGTTGAAGCCGGCCGTCGTATCCAGCGAGGCGCTGCCACCGACGGTCAGGCTGCCGCTGCCGAGCGCGCCGGCATTGCCCAGCACCAGGCCGCCGGCATTGAGGTTGACGCCACCGCTGAACAGGTTCGCGGCGCCCAGGGTGACGATGCCGGTGTTGTTGACCGTCAGCCCGCCGGTACCGGACAACAGCCCCCCCAGGCCGAAGCCCTGGGCACCGCCCAGGGTCAGCCCGCCATTGAGGGTGAAATTGTTGCCCAGCGACAGCCCCGCACCGCTCGCCGCAATCGAACCACCAGTGACGGTGAACAGGCCGGTACCGAATGAGGTGTTGCTGTTGAAGTTCACCACGCCACCGCCGAGGGTGATCGCGCCCGTGCCCGACCACGGTCCCTGCAGGTTCCAGGTGCCGCTGTTGACGGTCAGCTTCTGGAATCCGATGTAGTTGGTCCAGCCTATGCTCGACGCAGGCCCGTTGTTGCTGGCGTTGTCCTGCAGCACCAGGGTGTTGTTGGCGGCACCGGTGCCGATGCCTGCGTCAACCGTGCCCGCCGCTGCGACCTTGACCCCGGTTACGCCAGCGAGCACGCCGGCAGGGGCGCTGCCGCCACCGGTAACCACGCTGGACCCTGCCACGGCAGTGAAGGTATTGCCGCCGGTGGAATCGCCCAGATGCACACTGCCGGTGATCGTGCCCGCATTGGTGAACGTATTGCCTGTCGAAGCACCGAGGCCGACACGGCCGGTGATGCTGCCACGGTTGGTCACGTTGGCCTGTGCCCCGCCATAGGTCACCACCGACGTCGCATCCGCAAGCTGCCCTACCCCCAGCAGCGACATTCCAATCGCACCATCATTGACCAGCGTGGTGGTCCCACCTGCGGCATTCTGCGCGGTTATCGCCTGGCCGCCGAAGCCCAGCAAAGTACCGATGTTGAAGATGCCCTTGATCTGGCCGCCGGTCTGGTTGTTGACCGTGATCGCGCTGCCACCGGCGGTGTTGTTGCCGACCACCAGGCCGGCCGCGGCCAGGCTGAGCCCACCGGTCAGGAACGGATCGATCGTGCCGGCGTTGTTGACCGTGGTGTTGCTGCCGCTCAACGTCACCGCATTGCCGCCCAACAGCAGAGGCACGCTGAACACCGCGCCGCTGGCGATGTTCAACGTCAGGCCGCTGCTCGGGTTGGCGTAGTTGTTGATGTTGGTGGAGCTGTCGCAGTTGACGATCGTGGTGCCTGTGCACGCTGCGAAGGCCGAACCGCTGGCCAGCGTGGCCACCAGTGCGACCGCCAGCTGATGCGCCCGCAGTCGTGGTGGCCGCTTCGCGGTAACCGCACTTCCGCCGGGATTCTGAGCGACCTCCGATGCAACCTGCATTACGCCAAGGGCGCGATTGAAAACCAGACGGTAAATGCGGTTCATCGGTAAATCTCCATGAAAAGACCAGATGGCACTGCGGGCAGGTTTTTTGAAGACGATGCGGCGCATCCCGGCTCCCGATGGGGGAACAAGGCCTGGCGGCATTAACTTCTGAAAATCTTCACATCTTCACGCGGGCGCGCAGCGAAGACGACGCGTCAGCGTATCCGTCGGAGCGAAAACTCCCCGATTCCGCTCGACGAATGGCGGCACTGTGCGACGGGCGCCGACAGTGCCGCGTGAATCACCCACATTATTTTCATGACGTGCGTCAAATAAAATACGTGAATGAATTTATTTTGCCGAAAATGCACATTCCCTATTCACGGCAAACACCCTGAGCGCGCATATAACCGCCCGGATAAACTCTCAGCTACTGGAGAGTTTCATCAAAACCAGGCCAGAAACGATAAGCACCGCCGCGCCGATCCGCATCGGGCTGACCTGTTCGCCAAGAAACACGATGCCGACCACGAACGCACCGACCGCACCGATGCCGGTCCAGATCGTATAAGCGGTGCCCAGCGGCAGGCTGCGCATGGCGATCGCCAGCAGCCAGAAACTGGCGATCATGCCGACGATCGTGACCACAGTCGGGGTGAGCCGGGTGAAGCCTTCGGATTGCTTCATGGACACGGCCCAGACGATTTCCAGCAGGCCGGCGAACAACAGATAGATCCAGGCCATGACGGCCCTCCTCTTGGTAGGGCCAGGCCGTCCTGGTCATTGGGTCCCGATGTGGGGGAGGTCGTTCCTCCTGGCCGGCATTCTAGCAACGGGGGTGCGCCCCGGCCGCCGTTGCCGGGAACGGGTTACAGCCGATTCAGTGCGTGAAGCTGGCGCCGATGGGCCTGCCTGCGCTAGAATGCGCGTCTGCCATCAGCCAGCTGATGTGCAGTCCGGCTGTGGTCTCCGGCGCATCGCGCGCTGCTTCCCCTGATCCGTGAACTGGCCGCCCACCGGGCGGCCAACGTCTCTATGGTGGCCCCGTCGGCCCCTCGCGACGCTAGGTCGAAAACTCCGCCAGGGCCGGAAGGCAGCAACGGTATCGATCGACGCGGGCGCCGAGGTCAGCCGGCGGGGCCATCGCCTTTTCGGGCGATGCCCCCGCTCTGGTAGCTGCCAACCTTGGTTGGCGCCGTTCGCCGGGCACGACCCGGCACTACCGTGCCTCCGGCGTCCCCTGGTGGAACACCATCCGCCATCCCTGCCCGTGCCGGCGCCACAGTGAACTGCGCAGTACCCAGCGCTGCGCCTGGCCATCCACGTGATAACGGCAGCGGTAGCGCACCTGGGCCAGATCCTTGGCCAACAGCCACACCGCATACTGTTCCGACTCGATCAACACCTGCTCACGCTCCAGCGGGATCTCCTGCAACGCCGCATCACGGCCGTAGCATTGCCCGGAACTGCCGATCTCGCTGAAATCCTCGTCCAGCAGGGCCGCAAGGGACTCGCGATCGCCTCGCACCTGCGGCGCATGCAGCGCGCGCTCCAGCGCCTCCAGTTCGGCAGCCAGCGCCGCATCGGCGGGCTGGCCGGCACCGCTCACGGCGGGTCCTGGGCCAGCACGTGCGGCGCAGTGGGATTGGCCAGCGGCACGCACTGCCCCGGCTGCGCCACGCGGTGCCCGCGCGCGGCCAGCGCCTGGCCATCGGCCACGCTGGCGTAGTGGTAGAGCATCATCCGCGCCTGAAGTTCCGCGCTGTACTCGCGCTCCAGGTCGTCCACGCCGGTATGCGACGGATTGCCGTGCAGGCCGCAGTCGTGGGCGATCAGTTCGTTGTCATTGGCGTAGCGGGCCAGCATCTCCGGAATCGGCCGGGTATCGCCACTCCAGGTCAGCGCGCCCTGCAGGCGCAGGCCATAGGCCGTCTCCGGCCAGTGGTGGCGCACCGGGAACGCCTCTAGGCGCACGCCTTCGTGCCAGAACGCCTCACCCACCACGACCAGCTGGAAGGCATCCCAGAAGTTGGCACCGCCCTCGGCCAGCACGTTCGGGTAGTCGCCGATGCGTTTGTGCAGCAGCGGCACCACCGTGGCGGGCACATACAGGCGCACCTTGCCGCGCCGGTGCGCGTTGAAGAAGGTGTCCACGAACAACCGTTCGAAGCCGGCCACGTGGTCCAGGTGCACATGGGTGACGAACAGTGCCTGCGGCATGTGCCCGTAGTGCGCCTTGAACGCGGTCAGGCCTTCACCGCCGCAATCGATGGTCAGCCACGGACGGCCATCGCGCTCGATCACCGACATCGGCGACCCCAGCTCGACCGCCGACGCATTGCCGACGCCAAGGAAACGCAACGACCAGTCCATCAGGTGCCCCGGTTCCAGGCCATGTCATAGGCGCGGCGCAGCCGCGCGTAATCCTTCTGCACGTCTTCCACGCTGCGCTCGCCGCGCAGCTTGATCAGCGAGCGCAGCAGTCGCTTGAGATTGCGTTCACGCCAGGCAGTGGCCGGGATGCGGATCACCCCGCGGTCGAAGTCGATCAACCAGCCGTGCCCGCTGCCATCGAACAGGATGTTGTGCGCGTTGAGGTCGGCATGGTCCAGGCCGGCACGGTGGAAGCGGGCGATCAGCCGCCCGGTCTCCTCCCACGGTGCGCCCCGGCCGGCGACCAGCGCGCGGTCGGCCAGCGAGCGGACGCCCTCGATCCGCTCCATCAGGATCGCGGCCCGGTAGCGCAGGCCCTCACGCATGTAGAAGGCCGCCAGTGGCCGGGGCACCGGCAGCTTCTTCTCGCGCAGCGCGCGCATCAGCCGGAACTCGGCAAAGCTGCGGGTGCGGTCCGCGCCGCGCCAGAGGTACTGGTCGTGGCTGATCCGGGCCGCCATGCCGCCGCGCAGGTAGTGGCGCAGCACGCTGGCGCCGAACGGCGCATCGATGAACCAGGCGCTGCCACGACCGCCTTCACCCACCGGGCGGGCCCTGCTGCCCCAATGCTGGGGCGAGAACAGGCCGATCTCGGCTTGCCGCAGCCGCTCGCGGTCGAACAGAATGGCCCCGATGCCGCGACCCTCGCGGCATGGCGTCAGCGCTTCATTGGCGTCGAATGCGACCATTTCATTGAGTCTAACAACACATGGCATCAGCGTCCTCCTCCTTGTGCCTCCTGCGCCTGTCCGCACTCGGCGATGTCACCCACGTGGTGCCCTTGGTGCGCACGCTGCAGGCTGCGCGTCCGGACACGCCGATTCACTGGATCATCGACAAGGTCGGCCAGAAGCTGCTTGATGGCCTGCCCGGCGTCACCTTCCATGCCTACGACAAGAAGAGCGGCATGGCCGGCGTCAAGGAACTGCGCAGGCAACTGCCGCCAGGACGCTTCGAAGCGCTGCTGCAGATGCAGGTCGCGTTCCGGGCCAACCTGCTGTCGGCCTTCATTCCCGCCGAACGCCGCATCGGCTACGACCGCAGCCGTTCCAAGGATCTGCATGGGCTCTTCATCAACGAGCGCATCCCCGACCGTCCTGGCATCCACGTGCTCGATGCCATCGGCAGCTTCTGCGAGCCGCTGGGCCTGCGCCAGACCGAGGTCAGCTGGGACCTGGCCGTGCCACCGTCTGCCCATGAGTGGGCCGCTGCGCAGTGGCAGGACGATGGCCGCCCGGTGCTGATGATCTCGCCGTGTTCCAGCCACGTGCGCCGCAACTGGTATGCCGATCGCTACGCTGCGGTAGCCAACCATGCGACGCAGCGCGGCTGGCAGGTGGTGCTGTGCGGAGGCCGCAGCGAGCTGGAGCGCAGCATGGCCGACGCGATCCAGGCGCAGCTGCACACACCGGCACTGGACCTGGTCGGCAAGGACACGCTCAAGCAGTTGCCCGCCCTGCTCGCCCGCGCCAACCTGGTGATGACGCCGGATTCGGGCCCCATGCACATCGCCAACGCGATGGGCGCGAAGGTGCTGGGCCTGCACGCGGCCAGCAACCCGAACCGCAGCGGCCCGTACTCGGACCGCCGTTACTGCGTGGATCGCTACGACGACGCTGCGCGCAAGTACCTCGCCAAGCAGGCCGCCGATCTAAAGTGGGGCACCAAGATCGAGTTCGATGATGTGATGGAACTGATCACCGTCGAAGACGGCATCGCCGCCTTCGAGCGCTACGTCGCCGACCACCTGGGGTAAGTGGCAGGCCCATCCACGCATGGCGTGGATCTGCCCCCCTTGGCCGGGATTACGCGCGCTGCGCGTAATCCTGGTAGGACTTCTCTTCCACGTAGGCCGAACCGAGCGCCAGGTTGATCGCCTTCTTGATGCGCGCGCGCTCGTCGTTGCGCAGGTAGACGCTGCGCGCCAGGTCGATGAAGCCCTGGTCGAACGCCTGCGCCTTCTCCTTCAGCCGGATGTCGTCCTCGATGTCCCACAGCTGCTCGTTGACCTCCTTCAGGTCGGCGCGCAGCTTGGCGACGTCCTTCACCGCCGCCGGGTGTGCCATCCAGGTCTTCTCCAGCGCCGACAGCTCCTTGCGCACATTGGCCAGCTTGGCCTCGTCGCCAATGCGCTCGGACTTGATCTGCAGGATCGAGATCTTGTCCAGCAGCTCGCCAAAGGAAACGGGCACGAGGATTTCAGCGGTCATGGGGAAAGCTCCAGCAGTTGATGCAGGCAGTTTAACCCGCAGCTCGCGACGGAATGGGTAGATCCACGCCATGCGTGGATGGTTCAGCTCGGCAGGAACAGCCTCCACGCATGGCGTGGATCTACCGATGCATCTGGAGCAACAAGCCCCTCTGTTGAGGGGCTGCCCCGACAGGGGCGGGGAGAGGCCGGCAAAGGGAGGGGCCCACAGGTTGCGCAGCAACGTGTGGGGCGACGCGCAGAGCGCGGCGCGTCCCACGCCAGATAAAGAATAAAGGGCCGCCTTTCGGCAGCCCTTTATTCTTTATCTGGCGGAGAGGGGGGGATTCGAACCCCCGAGGCGCTATAAACGCCTGCCTGATTTCGAGTCAGGTACATTCAACCACTCTGCCACCTCTCCGGGTGGTCCCCGGCGGACCGGGGACGCGCATCATACGAGGAAGTGAGGCCGACGACAAGTCATTGCGGCCAATCAAGTGAAAATTTCCTGAGCGCACGCCTTGCCGGATGCCTGCAGCCGCCCGATGATGCCCGTCTCCCCAGCATTACCCCGCCCCTGCCCACCATGATCGAATTCGGACACCTCACCCACCCCGGCATGCGCCGCGAGCTCAACGAGGACACCTACTACGGTGACACTGAGCTGGCCCTGTGGCTGGTGGCCGATGGCATGGGCGGGCATGCCTGCGGTGAAGTAGCCAGTGCGCTGGCGCGCGAAACCATCGTGCGCGAAATCCGCCGCGGCGCGCCGCTGGTTCAGGCCATCCGCACCGCCGACGAAGAAATCATCCGCGCCTCGCGGCGGCGCAACGACACCCTGCCGATGGGTACCACCGTCGTTGCCGCGCGCGTGCAGGGCAACCGCTATGAAGTGGCGTGGGTGGGCGACAGCCGTGCCTACCTGTGGCGCGATGGCCAGCTGGCCCAGCTCAGCCAGGATCACAGCGTGGTGCAGGAACTGGTCGCGCAGGGCAACCTGACCGCCGAACAGGCGCGCGCGCATCCGCATCGCAACGTGGTCACCCAGGCCCTGGGCGTGACCGATCCGGCGCATCTGAACGTGGCCACCACCAGCGGTGAGCTGCGCCCGGGCATGCAGCTGCTGCTGTGCAGTGACGGCCTCACCGAGGAAGTGGACGACCGCGGCATCGCCCGCACCCTGGCGTTCGAGGACGCCAGCGCACAGGAATGCGTGGACACGCTGGTCGCCGCCGCGCTCGATGGCGGCGGCCGCGACAACATCAGCGTGATCCTGGTGCGCTGCCATTAGCCCGTAGATCCACGCCATGCGTGGATGCGGTAGTGCCGGCCGCTGGCCGGCTCACCGGGAAACCGCGTATCACGCAGATGCCGGCCAGCGGCCGGCACTACCCAAGTGCATTACGCGCTGGCGGGTTCTTCCAGCTTCGGGCCATCCCACAGCGCGTGGCCGGCCTTCTTGCGCAGCCGCTCCAGCCGCGCAGCGTGCGCCTCCAGTTCCGATGGCGTCGCCATCACCCGCGGCCGCGGCAGCAGTTTGCTGGTATCGAACGCCTGCAGCGCTGCACCTGCGCCACCGCCGTCCTCATCGCCCAGGCCGAAGCCGATCTCTTCCTGGCCCGAGGTCAGCGCAATGTAGACATCGCCCAGGATCTGCGCATCGAGCAGGCCGCCGTGCAATGCACGGTGCGAGTTGTCCACGCCCAGCCGCTTGCACAGTGCATCCAGCGAGTTGCGCTGGCCGGGGAAGCGCTCGCGCGCCATCACCAGGGTATCGATCACCGTACAGCGGTCGGTGATCTTCCCGTACTGCGGCCCCAGCAGCGACAGCTCGTTGTCGAGGAAGCCCAGGTCGAATGCCGCGTTGTGGATGATCAGCTCGGCGCCATCGATGAAGGCCAGGAACTCGTCGGCGATCTGCGCGAAACCGGGCTTGTCGTCGAGGAACTCCAGGGTCAGCCCGGTGACTTCCTGCGCGCCCTGTTCGAACTCGCAGTCCGGCTTGATGTACTGGTGATAGTTGTTGCCGGTCGGGCGGCGCTTGAACAGCTCCACGCAGCCGATTTCGACGATGCGGTTGCCCTTCTTCCACTCCAGGCCGGTGGTTTCGGTATCGAGGATGATCTGACGCATGGGCTCAGTTTACCGGGCTGGAGTCGCGGATCTGGATCGCCGCGTTGCGTGCCAGGGTATCCACCCGCTCATTGTCCGGATCGCCGGAGTGGCCTTTCACCCAGCGCCAGTCGATCTGGTGCCGCAGCGTGGCCGCATGCAGTCGCTCCCACAGCTCGCGGTTCTTCACCGGGTCGCCGCCAGCGGTCTTCCAGTTCTTGCGGATCCAGCCCGGCATCCACTGGGTCAGGCCCTGCCGCACGTACTGCGAGTCGGTGTAGAGCACGATGTTGCAGGGCTCGGTCAGCGTCTCCAGCCCGGAAATGGCCGCCATCAGCTCCATCCGGTTGTTGGTGGTATGCGCTTCGCCGCCACTCAGTTCGCGCTCATGGCCCTTGTAGCGCAGCAGCGCGGCCCAGCCGCCAGGACCTGGATTGCCGAGGCAGGATCCGTCGGTGTGGATTTCGATGGTTTTCAATACAACTCCAGATCAGGTAGCAACGGTGCCGTGCCAACGCACCGGCAACGGTTTCGGCCCGGGCAGGGCCAGCGTGCGTTTTTCCGCATGGAACAGGCAGGCCGCGCGCAGCGGCGCCCAACCGCCCGGGCGGCGGCTGCCGGCGCCGCGCCAGAGCGGGCCGAGGTAACGCATATCGTCGCATTCCAGCCCATGCCGGCCGAGCAGCAGGCGGATCCGCTGCGGCGTACGCACCACCAGCCCATGCTGGCGCCAGCGCGTGCGGTACGGGCTGAACGGATTGAGGCTGCTCAGCCACAGGTGGCCGCCCGGCATCAGCACGCGCTCGCACTCGTCGAGCAGCAGGTCGGCATCGGCGGCGGTGACATGCTGCAGCACGATCGCATTGACGCTCTCGTTGGCCAGCGGCAGCGGCAACGCGCAGCGGGTATCGCCGGCATAGCCGTGGCCGTGCCGGTGCAGTCGCAGGCCGCGCCCCCCCAGCTGTGCGTCGTCCAGCCAGGCCGCACTCGGCGCGATCCACAACCAGGGCTGGGACGGCAACACCGACAGCTGCGGCAGCAGCAATTGCCGCTCCAGCACGCGCAACGCCGCCGCCGGTTCACTGTCGAACCACGGGGTCTGGCTCGCTTGACGGGTGCTCTGCAGCGCGGGCATGGTCCAATTCTATGCGACTGACTGCCCTGCCCGCATTTGCGGATAACTACATCTGGACGCTGATCGACGACGATGGCGCCGCCGTGGTCGTCGACCCCGGCGATGCTGCGCCGGTGCTCGCGCTGGCCGATCAGGGCCTGCGCGTGGACACGATCCTGCTCACCCACCACCACGACGACCACATTGGTGGCGTGCCCGCGCTGCAGGCCCGTTTTCCCGGCGTGCGGGTGATCGCCCCCGTCGAGGAGCGCATCCCCACGGCCACCGAACGGGTCGGCGAAGGTGAACGCGTTCAGGCACTGGGCCGGATGTTCCACGTACTATCCGTGCCCGGGCATACCCGCAGCCACATCGCGTTTCACACTGCTGAACATCTTTTCAGCGGAGATTCGTTGTTCAGCCTGGGCTGTGGACGTCTGTTCGAAGGTACGCCGTCCCAGCTTCTGGCATCGATGCGCAAGCTGGGTGCCTTGCCCGCGCAACTGCTGCTTTGTTGCGCTCATGAGTACACCGTGTCAAATGCCGTCTTCGCGCGGCATGTCGACCCCGCCAACGCTGCCCTGTGGCAGCGCCAAGAGGAGGCTTTGGCCATGCGCCGCGATGACCGTTCCACCCTGCCGGTAACCCTGGCCAACGAATTCGACTGCAATCCCTTCCTGCGTGTGCACGCGACGCCGATTCGTGCGTCGGTATCGGCACACCTGGGCCGTGACGTCGTGGACGACGTCGACGTGATGGCCGGTCTCCGGCATTGGAAAGACGGCTTCCGCGCATGATGCGCCGAAGTCTGCCGCTGGCCCTGGGCCTTGCCCTGGGGCTGGCCGGAACCGCGGGCGCGCAGTCGCTGGGCGCCGGCATCAGCCAGAACCTGACCGCTGCCGCTGCGCTGCCGCTGGATCCGTCCACGCTGCCGGCCGCCTCGGTACGCAATGGCCAGGAGATCTTCACCAGCTTCCGCGACGGCCTGGCCGAACCCAGCTGTGACGCCGAGGCCACCAGCCCGCGCTGGCAGAAGCAGTTCGCCCACGCCCCCTCGCGCCTGGCCAACCAGGATGATGATGCACTGGTGTTGTTCGGCTACGTGGTCGAAGAGCTGCGCAAGGCCAACCTGCCGACCGAATTCGCGCTGATTCCCTTCGTCGAAAGCGGCTACCGGCCCAATGCCCGCAATGGCAGTGGCCCGACCGGCCTGTGGCAGTTCATCGCCACCACCGCGCGCAACCATCGCGTGCCGATGGCCAACGGCTATGACGGCCGCCTGTCGGCCGTCGATTCGACCCAGGCCGCGGTGCGCTACCTGAAGACCCTGCACGGCATGTTCGGCGGCGACTGGCGCCTGGCCACCATGGCCTACAACGCCGGCGAGTACCGCGTGCTGCAGTCCATGCGCAAGGCCGGCATGAATGCGCAGAACGCCAAGCCCTCGGCATTGCCGGGCCTGTCCCCGGTCACCCATGCCTACGTCGAGAAGCTGCATGCCCTGGCCTGCGTGCTGGAAGACGTGGAAGACCAGCCCGGCGTGATGGCCTCGCTGGACCGCACCGTGCCGGTGCTGAAGGACCACACCCTGCCGGCCGGCACCAGCGTCCAGCAGTGGGCCGCACAGCGCGCCCTGGACCCGGCGAAGATCGCCCGGCTCAACCCCGCGCTGGCATCGGGCGGCCGCGCTTCCGGCACGACCCGCGTGCTGGCTCCTGTCTCGGTCGCCAATGCGACGGTCACGGAGGCGGCGACCGCGCTGGTCGCCAGCGCGGTCCCGGCGGCCACTGCTGTGCCCACGCCGACGGCCGCCAAGACCGTTGCCGCAATCGCCGACCGCCCGCGCAGCCGTCGCCACACCGTACGTGATGGCGAGTCGGCCTGGACCATCGCCCGTCGCTACGGCATGCCGGTGAAGGCCCTGCTCTCGCTCAACGGCCTGAGCGGCAGCAGCGTGCTGAAGCCCGGTGCGGTGCTGCGCGTCGAAGACTGACGCGCCAGCCAGGCACTGCCCTTGGAGCCGAGCCCATGCTCGGCTTTTTTCTTGCCCTCGAAACATCGCCCGTAGAGTCGAGCTTGCTCGACTGAGCTCCCCGTCGAGCTTGCTCGACTGTTTTTGTGTATCCAGTCGAGCAAGCTCGACTCTACAAAAGGCGGTCGAGCAAGTTCGGCGCCAACCGGCTCCACAAAAAAGGCCCGGCAATGCCGGGCCTTTTCGTTCCTGCTCGCCGCGGGGCTTACAGGTTGGCTTCGGTGGTCTGGACCACGAACTTCTTGCGCATGGCCTCGACGTAGGCCTTGGCTGCCGCCATGCCATCGATCTGGCTCAGCTGGTCCTTCAGCTGCTTCTGCTGCTCGGCGGTCACTTCCTTGATGTCGCCCGGGTTGATCTTGTTCACCGCGAACAGCAGCGCGTGGCCGTTCACGTCAACCTTGCCGTAGCTCGGCTTGCCATTGACCGGCGCCGGCGCACTGAAGATCGCGCGGTGGATGTCCGGGGTCGGCACCGGCTGGCTGCGCGGCAGGCCCGGCATCGGGCTCAGCTGCAGCTTCTCGCTGGCCGCCAGCGACTGCAGGGTGGCGCCGCCCTTCAGCTTGGCCAGCACGGCGTCAGCAGCCTTGTCGCTGGCCTGGCGCTGGCGATCGGCGCGGATCGCGGCAATCACCTGCTCGCGGGCCTTGTCCAGCGGCATCGCCTGTTCCGGCGTATGCGCGGAGACGCGGATGACCACACTGTGGTTGGTGGCGCCGCCCAGGGCGATCGGGTCGCTGGCGGTGCCGTCCTGTACCAGCACGTCGGAGAACGCAGCGCGCAGCACTGCCGGATCAGCGGCGATGCCGCTGGCGGTAGCGCGGGTGATCGGGCCCAGGGTCTGCAGCGGCAGCTTCACTTCCTTGGCTGCAGCCGCCAGATCGCTCGGGCTCTTGTTGATGGCGTCGACCAGGCGGCCAGCCAGCTCGTTGAAGCCGCGCTCACCATCGGCCTTCAGCTGCTCGGCGGCCAGCGTGTCACGCACTTCCTCGAACGACTTGCCCTGGCCACCGCGCACAGCGGCCACCTTGATGATGTGGTAGCCGAAGTCGGTCTTGACCGGGCCGATCACGTCGCCGGCCTTGGCGGCGAACAGTGCGTCTTCGAACGGCTTGACCATCGCGCCACGCTCGACCCAACCCAGGTCACCGCCCTGCGCCTTCGAGCCCGGATCTTCCGAGTTGGCCTTGGCCAGCGCGGCGAAGTCGGCGCCGGCGGCCTTGGCTTCGGCGGCAATCTTGTTGGCCTTGGCTTCGGCACCGTCGCCGGTGATCAGGATGTGGGCGGCCTGGCGCTGCTCCGGCGAGGTGAACTTCGCCTTCTCGTCTTCATAGCGCTTGCGCAGGGTCGCTTCGTCAGCCGCGGCCGGTGCCGGCAGGTTGCCGCCGTTGATCTCGACATACTCCAGCGACACGCTCTCGGCCTGGCGGAAATCCTTGCCGTGGCTGTCATACCACTGCTTGATCTGCGCATCGGTGACCGGCGCGGTATCGGCCGGCACTTCCGGCAGCGCGGCCAGCTCGACGTCACGGGTCTCGCCCAGCAGCTTCAGCAGGCGCTCGGTCTCGGACTGGGTGACGAAACCGGAGTTCTGCAGGCCCGACGGAATCACCGACTGCTGCAGGCTCTCACGCACCAGTTCCTGGAACTGGGTCGGGGTACGCGGCGGATTGCCACCGGCCAGCGCCAAGCGGTAGTTGTTCTCGTTGAACTTGCCGTTCGAATCGAGGAAGGCCGGGATGGTGGCGATGTACTCGCGCACGGCACCATCGCCGATCACGACGCCGGCCTGCTCACCCACCAGGCGCACGACCTGCTCGTCGATCAGCTGGTCGAGCACGGCCAGCTTGTTTTCGGTGCTTTCGAACGCGCGCGGGTCGAAGTTCTCGCCCTGCTGCTGGCGCTCGCGCATGCGTTCCTGTTCGAAACGGGTGCGGAAATCCTGCGCGCTGATCTCGTGGTGCTGCCACAGCATGCGCACCGGCCACCACGACGGCGCCGAACGCCACCAGGTCGGAGGTGCGGAAACCTTGGCCACGTTCTGAGCGCCAACGCCACCAAGGTAGCTGTTGTCGATCACGAACAGGAACGGAATCATCAGCAGCCCCAGGATCACGGTGACGATCCAGCCTGAGGTCTTGTCGCGGAGTTTCTGCAGCATGGTGAGGAATCACAAGGCCTGATTGGCGAGCCCGGCAGTGTAACCCGCTTCGCCGCAGGGACCAAAAGCAGCACCGGCGCGGCCTGCGCGCCTCTTCGCGAGCGCACAAAGAAAAAGCCCCCGGCGTGTGCCGAGGGCTTTTAGAGTTGGCGGAGCGGACGGGACTCGAACCCGCGACCTCCGGCGTGACAGGCCAGCATTCTAACCAGCTGAACTACCGCTCCGCGCTGAAACTTTGCAGGCGCCCAGTATATCCGAAGACTCCCTGGAAACCCAGCCCGATGAACACTTTTTTCAAAGTTTTTTCACAGGGACTTAAGAATTCTGCAATGGCGGAGCGGACGGGACTCGAACCCGCGACCTCCGGCGTGACAGGCCAGCATTCTAACCAGCTGAACTACCGCTCCGTTCTTGCAAAAACCTTTTCGCCTTCTTCCCGAACCTTCCGGGGAGAAGACAAGGCCCCCGGCTTCAGACCGGGGGCCTCGATGTAATGGCGGAGCGGACGGGACTCGAACCCGCGACCTCCGGCGTGACAGGCCAGCATTCTAACCAGCTGAACTACCGCTCCGCGTTGTTACCGTTTTTTGTTTTCCGCCGGCCTGGGCCGGGAAGAAAACAAAGCCTCCAGCTTTTGGCCGGAGGCCTCGTTGAATGGCGGAGCGGACGGGACTCGAACCCGCGACCTCCGGCGTGACAGGCCAGCATTCTAACCAGCTGAACTACCGCTCCACACTCAAACTTTTACCGCGGTGCTGTGGTGGGTGCTGAGGGTTTCGAACCCCCGACCCTCTCCGTGTAAAGGAGACGCTCTACCGCTGAGCTAAGCACCCCAGCGAGCCGCTTAGTTTACAGCATCCTTCAGGGCCTTGCCAGCCTTGAACGACGGATTCTTCGAAGCAGCGATCTTGATGGTGTCGCCGGTCTTCGGGTTGCGGCCGGTGCGGGCAGCACGGTCGCGGACCTGGAAGGTACCGAAGCCAACCAGGGTGACCGCATCGCCGTCCTTCAGCGCCTTGGTGACGGCAGCAACGACGGCATCGACAGCGCGGCTGGACTCGGCCTTGGTCAGGTCCGCAGCTTCAGCAACGGCATCGATCAATTCGGTCTTGTTCATTCTCTACAACTCCTTTGGCGGTGGGTTCCGCGGATTCGACAGGGAAGCAACCGCACGCCTTCTGCATGCGGCCGCCATGTGGAAACGGTTCGCCGATTCAGTGATCGCTGACAGCGATCACTCATTCGCGAGTGCTGCTTTTATACCAGCGGCCCTACCCCCACGCAAGCTGGAAAGCCAGTAACGACGCGGGTTTCGGGCCATTGGACAGCGCGCGTCAATGCTTGACGCGCGCGTTTCCACTCGGTTTGGCCTTGCTCCGCACCGTGACACGTTGCGCACTCTTGCGCGCCTTCTTCGGTGCCAACGGACGCTCCAGTGCCAGGTCCAGCACTTCTTCGATGTACTTCACCGGCACGATCTTCAGATCGCGGGTGACGTTGGCCGGGATGTCAGCCAGGTCCTTGCGGTTCTCTTCCGGAATGATGACCGTGCGGATGCCGCCGCGCAGCGCAGCCAGCAGCTTTTCCTTCAGGCCACCAATGGCGGTGACGCGACCGCGCAGGGTGATCTCGCCGGTCATCGCCACGTCGGCACGCACCGGCACCTTGGTCAGCATCGACACCAGCGAGGTGACCATCGCCGCACCGGCACTGGGGCCGTCCTTCGGCGTGGCACCGTCCGGCACGTGCAGGTGCACGTCGTGCTTCTGCAGGAAGTCGCTGTCGATGCCGAAGCCGACCGCGCGCGAGCGCACCACCGACAACGCCGCCGACGCCGATTCCTTCATCACGTTGCCGAGCTGGCCGGTCAGGATCAGCTGGCCCTTGCCCGGCACCAGCGTCGATTCGATCTGCAGCAGATCGCCACCGACTTCGGTCCAGGCCAGGCCGGTGACCAGGCCGATCTCGTTCTCTTCCTCGGCACGGCCGAAGTCGAAGCGACGCACGCCCAGGTACTTGTCCAGGTTCTTGCTGGACACGCTCACCAGCGCCTTCTTCTTGGCACCCTTCTTTGCCTTCACCGGCTGCGGGCCGGCCAGCGCGATCTCCTTCACCACCTTGCGGCAGATCTTGGCGATCTCGCGTTCCAGGTTGCGCACGCCCGATTCACGCGTGTAGTAGCGCACGATGTCCTGGATGGCATCGCTGCCGATCTCCAGTTCTTCCGGCTGCAGGCCGTTGGCCTTGATCTGCTTGGGCACCAGGTAGCGGGTGGCGATGTTGAGCTTCTCATCCTCGGTATAGCCGGGGATGCGGATCACTTCCATGCGGTCCAGCAGCGGGCCCGGGATGTTCAGCGAGTTCGAGGTGGCCACGAACATCACTTCGGACAGGTCCAGGTCCACTTCCAGGTAGTGGTCGTTGAACGCGTTGTTCTGCTCCGGGTCGAGCACTTCCAGCAGCGCCGAAGACGGGTCGCCGCGGAAATCCATCGACATCTTGTCGATCTCGTCGAGCACGAACAGCGGGTTCTTGCTGCCGACCTTGTTGAGGTTCTGCACGATGCGGCCCGGCATCGAACCCACATAGGTACGGCGATGGCCACGGATCTCGGCTTCGTCGCGGACGCCGCCCAGCGACATGCGCACGAACTTGCGGTTGGTGGCCTTGGCGATGGACTGGCCCAGCGAGGTCTTGCCCACGCCCGGCGGCCCGACCAGGCACAGGATCGGGCCCTTCATCTGCTTCACGCGCGACTGCACCGCCAGGTATTCAAGGATGCGTTCCTTGACCTTCTCCAGGCCGTAGTGATCGGCATCGAGGGTGTCCTGCGCGGCCTTCAGGTCCTTGCGCACCTTGCTGCGCTTCTTCCACGGCACGCCCAGCAGCCACTCCAGGTAGTTGCGCACGACCGCTGCTTCAGCCGACATCGGCGACATCTGCTTGAGCTTGTTCAGTTCGTTGCGCGCCTTGGCTTCAACGGCCTTCGGCATGCCGGCTTCGGCGATCTTGCGGGCCAGCTCTTCCAGCTCGCCCGGCGCGTCGTCCAGGTCACCCAGTTCCTTCTGGATGGCCTTCATCTGTTCGTTGAGGTAGTACTCGCGCTGGCTCTTCTCCATCTGCGACTTCACGCGGCCGCGGATGCGCTTCTCCATCTGCTGCACGTCGATCTCGCCATCGACCAGGCCGACCAGCATCTCCAGGCGGTCGCTCACGGCCAGCGTTTCCAGCAGGCGCTGCTTGTCGGCCAGGCGCACGCTGATGTGGGCGGCGATGGTGTCGGCCAGGCGCGCCGGCTCGTCGATGCCCGACAGCGTCTGCAGCAGTTCCGGCGGCAGCTTGCGGTTGGTCTTCACGTACTGCTCGAACAGCGACATCAGCGAGCGGGCGATCGCCTCGACCTCGCGGGCTTCGCGCTCGTCGGTGGCATCGATCTCCACGGCCTGGCCGTGCAGCGAGCCGTTGCGCTCGTCGACGTGGGTGACCTGCACGCGCGACAGGCCTTCAACCAGCACCTTGATGGTGCCGTCGGGCAGCTTCAGCAGCTGCAGCACCTGCGCCAGCGTGCCGACCTGGTAGAGGTCGGCCGCATGCGGGTCGTCGGTCTCGGCCGACTTCTGCGCCAGCAGCAGGATGCGCTTGTCCGATTCCATTGCCTGTTCAAGCGCGTGCATGGACTTGTCACGGCCGACGAACAGCGGGATGACCATGTGCGGGAACACCACTACGTCGCGCAGCGGCAGGACCGGCAGGTCGAGGGTTTCACTTGGGGAACGGGCCATGGGGGCTCCAGGGAAGGGGAAAACCGCCTCCGGGAGGGCATCTTCCGGAGACAAAAAAAGCCGATGGCCCCGTTATGGGGCCATCGGCTTTCAGATGCAAGGCATTCCTTGAAAATCCTTTCCAATCAACAACCTGGAAGGATCACTCGGCGCCTGCGGCCTTCTGTTCAGGGGCCGCGGGGGTCTGGTAGATCAGGTACGGCTCGGACTTGTGCTCGATCACCGACTCGTCCACCACCACCTTGCTGACGTTTTCCTGCGACGGCAGGTCGTACATGGTGTCCAGCAGGACCGATTCGACGATGGTGCGCAGGCCACGGGCGCCGGTCTTGCGCTTGAGCGCCTTCCTGGCGATGGCCGACAGCGCGTCCGGACGGAACTCCAGCTCGACATTCTCCATCTCGAACAGCTTCTTGAACTGCTTGGTGATGGCGTTCTTCGGCTCGGTCAGGATCTTGATCAGGGCCGGCTCGTCCAGCTCTTCCAGGGTCGCCACCACCGGCAGGCGGCCGACGAACTCGGGAATCAGGCCGAACTTGATCAGGTCTTCCGGCTCGACTTCGGCCAGCACCTTGCCCACTTCCTGCTTGCGCTCGCTGCTCTTGACCTTGGCGCCGAAACCGATGCTGCCGACGTCGGTGGAGCGGGCCTGGATCACCTTGTCCAGCCCGGCGAACGCGCCGCCGCAGATGAACAGGATGTTCTTGGTGTCCACCTGCAGGAATTCCTGCTGCGGATGCTTGCGGCCGCCCTGCGGCGGAACGCTGGCCACGGTGCCTTCGATCAGCTTCAGCAGGGCCTGCTGCACGCCTTCGCCGGACACATCGCGGGTGATCGACGGGTTCTCGCTCTTGCGCGAGATCTTGTCGATCTCATCGATGTAGACGATGCCCTGCTGCGCCTTCTCGACGTCGTAGTCGCACTTCTGCAGCAGCTTCTGGATGATGTTCTCCACGTCCTCACCCACGTAACCGGCTTCGGTCAGCGTGGTGGCGTCGGCCATGGTGAACGGCACGTTGAGCAGGCGGGCCAGGGTTTCGGCCAGCAGCGTCTTGCCCGAACCGGTCGGGCCGACCAGCAGGATGTTCGACTTGGCCAGTTCGACGTCGTCGTTCTTCTGCCGGCTCTCGATGCGCTTGTAGTGGTTGTACACGGCCACGGCCAGGGTGCGCTTGGCACGGTTCTGGCCGATCACGTACTGGTCGAGAACCTCGAGGATCTCGCGCGGCTTGGGCAGCGAACTGCGCGCCGACTGCGCCTTCTCCTCGAGTTCCTCACGGATGATGTCGTTGCACAGCTCCACGCACTCATCGCAGATGAATACGCTCGGACCCGCAATCAGCTTGCGCACTTCATGCTGGCTCTTGCCGCAGAAAGAGCAGTAGAGGATCTTGCCGGTGTCCGTGGAACGACCTTGGCGGTCTTCGCTCATGCTTCGCTTACCCAGTTACCCCACCCGCTGAACGGGGGTTCGATTCGAGAATAGCACAGGGCCGAGGGGACACCAGTCCCGCCCGACCCTGCAGGAACGGGGCCTGCCGGGCCCCGTGAAGGCCGGTCAACCGGCCTGGATCGACTCATCCGGACGACGCTCCAGGACCTGGTCGACCAGACCGTAGGCCTGCGCTTCGAAAGCGCTCTTGAAGTTGTCGCGCTCGGTGTCACGGGCGATCGTCTCCAGCGACTGGCCGGTGTGCTTGGCCAGCACCTCGTTCAGGCGCGAACGCAGGGTCAGGATCTCACGCGCGTGGATGTCGATGTCGGTGGCCTGGCCCTGGTAGCCGCCCAGCGGCTGGTGGATCATCACGCGCGAATTCGGCAGCGCGTAGCGCTTGCCGGCTTCACCGGCAGCCAGCAGCAGGGCGCCCATCGAGGCCGCCTGGCCGATGCAGGTGGTGCTCACATTCGGCTTGATGTACTGCATGGTGTCGTAGATCGCCATGCCGGCGGTGACCACGCCACCAGGCGAGTTGATGTAGATGTTGATGTCCTTTTCCGGGTTTTCCGACTCCAGGAACAGCAACTGCGCCACCACCACGTTGGCCATGTGATCGTCGATCGGGCCCACGAGGAAGATCAGGCGCTCCTTCAACAGGCGCGAATAGATGTCGTAGGCACGCTCGCCGCGGCTGGTCTGCTCGACCACCATCGGAACCAGGTTCAGGGCTTTGGTTCGGTTGTCCATTACGTGAGGTACCTATCTTGGGGGGAAACAACCCCGCGCCGGCAAAGGCGCGGGGCATTCGGTGATCCGCCCGGGCTTACTGGCGGATCGCGTCCTGGAACGACAGCTTTTCTTCGGTGTGCTGGGCACGCTCGGCGATCCAGTCGATCACCTGCTCTTCCATCACGCGGTTCTGCAGGCCAGACATCAGCTGGGGGTCGTTGCGGTACATCTCAATGACCTGCTCCGGCTCTTCGTAGGTCGAAGCGATCAGGCGCATCGTTTCGTTCAGGCGCTTGGCTTCCAGGCGCAGGTCGTTGGTACGGGCCACTTCACCGACCAGCAGGCCGACCAGCACGCGCTTGGCGGCAGCGTCCTTGAAGCCCTCATGGGCATCGGCCGGGATCTCACCGACGTTCTGGCCGTTACGGCGGATCTGCTCCACCTGCTGGGCCAGCATGGCGCGGGCTTCGTTCTCGACCAGGCGCGGCGGCATTTCCACCGAAGCGTAGGCGGCGATCAGCTGCTCGCCCACTTCGCGACGCAGGCGGTTCATCAGGGCGCCCTTCAGCTCGCGCTCCAGGTTGGCGCGGATGTCGCTGCGGAACTGCTCGACGTCGCCGCCCTTCACGCCAAAGCTCTTGATGAAGGCTTCGTCGACCGCCGGCACGACCGGCTCGGACACCTCGGCAACCTTGACGGTGACCTGCACGGTCTTGCCGGCCAGTACCGGCACGCGCCAGTCAGCCGGGAACTCGACGTCCAGGGTCTTCTCTTCACCCTTGGCCAGGCCGACCAGGCCCTTCTCGATGGTGTCGAACATCATGCCCTGGCCGAGCACGATCGAACCCTTCTCGGTGCCCTCGGCCGGCAGGCGCTCTTCGCCGGCCTGCGACCAGGTTTCCACTGCGACCAGGTCGCCGTCCTGCGCGCCACGGATGACCGGGGCCCAGGTACGACGCTGGTTCTGCAGGTTCTCGATCATCTGGTCGATGTCGGCGTCGGTGATTTCGGCGCTGTGGCGCACCACGGTCAGCTTGCTGACGTCGATGTCGCCGAAGTCCGGCACCACTTCCACGGTGGCCACGAACGAGAACTCACCCTCGTCGCCCTTGTCGATGCGCGGGCTGCCGACGATGCGCAGGTCGTGCTCACGCACGGCGGCATCGAAGGTTTCGCGCAGCAGGCCGTCCAGCGCTTCGCCACGGACCTGCGCGCCGAAGCGCTGCTCGATCACCTTGGCCGGCACCTTGCCCGGACGGAAACCCTTGATGCGGGTGGTACGGGCGATTTCGCCCAGGCGGCCGACGATGTGGCTCTGCAGACGGTCTTCCGGCAGCGAGAAGCTCAGGCGGCGTTCCAGGTTGCCGGTGGATTCGATCGAAGCTTGCATGTTGACTCCTGCCACCGGTGGCCCAGGCCCCCGGCTCGATGATTGGGATGAAACGGTTGTAAGGACACGGCGTCTGGGACGCGCCTGCTTGCCGCAGCCCTTTAGTTTCGCCCAATTCGGCCTGCACTGCCAGCGCGTGCCGGGTCAAGGGGCGCAGAGGGCCCGATCAGGGCGGGGACAGGCCGGCACTGGTGCGAAAGGGGGGACTCGAACCCCCACGCCTTGCGGCACTGGAACCTAAATCCAGGGCGTCTACCAATTCCGCCACTTTCGCGTGGCCGGCACAGGCGTTCATTGTCGCAGGCGATGATGGGAAGCGGAAGGCCTGCACAAAACTGAATATGAAGACTTGCGTACAGCCCGCGCGTCCGGACCGCCCCGGCGAGCGCCAGCTCATCCGGGGCGGCGGGATTCAGGGCTGCGACCCGGCCTTGGCCGGCGCCGAATCGGCACCCTGCTCGGCCGCAGCATCCACCCTGCGGATCTCCACGCCCCCGTCGTCGGTGCGCCGCAGGGCCACCGACTCCGGCGTGGCCTTGCGCACATCCACCGAACCATCCGCATTGCGCTGCACGTCCACCGCGTCGGGCAGGGCCTCCCCTTCCGCAGGCTGAGCCGGCTGCATCTGCATGGCCTCACCGACCGGGTGCGCCGGAGTGCTGTCCGTGCCAGCATCGCGTTCGACGGTCTGCGCGGGATCATTGGCCGGCGCGCAGGCAGCCAGCGCCATCAACGCGAAGGGAACCCACAGCGTGCGGTGCAATCGATTGATATCAGCCATCAACATCTTCCTTCGTGCATGCGCCATCGGCGCGGAAGATGCATTGGGTGCGATACAGGGCGCGATGCGGTGAGAAGCAGCGCACAGCATTGATAACACTGATGACGCGTATGCCCCTGATTTCAGCATCGCTTCAGTGGATCCACGCCATGCCTGGATGACGTGCGGCCGGGCGTGCAGGCATTCGCATGCTCAACCCGGCACACAGGCAAGAAAAAAGCCACTTGGCGAACCAAGTGGCTTTCGTCTGGTGGGCTGTCAAGGATTCGAACCTTGGACCTATTGATTAAGAGTCAACTGCTCTACCAACTGAGCTAACAGCCCGAAATCGGGGCGCGAATTATGACCCGATCCGCTCGGTGGGTGCAAGCGCTTTTTTCAACATCGTTGAAACCAGCACCACATCCAGCTGCCTCTGCAGAACGGCACCAGGCCGGACTCCGCAGGGCGTGATCCATCGCAACGAAGGAGTCACACTAATAAGAAAAAAGCCACCTGGCGTACCAGGTGGCTTCCGTCTTGGTGGGCCGTCAAGGATTCGAACCTTGGACCTATTGATTAAGAGTCAACTGCTCTACCAACTGAGCTAACGGCCCGTGAAACTCAGACGCACATTGTAGCGTGCTTTCTGTTTATTGCAATACCGTTTCGGCTGCGCCGATGCGGTTGAATCAGTGGGGTGGCTGAGGGGATTCGAACCCCCGACCACCGGAATCACAATCTGATTCCGCTGATCTAGAACCCCAGCAAGTGCAAGCACTTACGAGACGCACATCGTAACAGGTGACATCACGGGTGACAACTAGGTGACGCCTCGTGCCGTCACAGGTGACGCGAGGTGACGCCGAATAAAGTAGTCATCATCGGCGGACCTCCTCCTAGGACAACCATTCAGAACTACTCATTGCTGTTCACCACCGAGGACTACTACAGTTCCACATAGGTCCACCCAGGACCAACAACCGAACCACTCAGGACCGTACCGGGCAGCCCCCGGTGCGGTCCTCCCGTTTTGACTTTTGCATCCCCCGAGGGCAAACGATGACGACTTGGCAAGAGAACGACCTGCACGCCGCCCAGCTCGAACTGGAGAAGGAGAGCACCAGCCTGGGCATTGCCCGCTACGAGAAGATCAGGGAGCAGCGCCAGGAGGCCGAGACCGGCCCCGGCCGCAAGCTGGTCCTGGAGAGCATCGACGCCACCGCCGCCGCAATCGCGGCGTTCGTGGCCGAAGCCGACACCGGCAAGCCGGGCAAGCGCCACGCCGCCCTCAAGTTCATCCGCCACCTGAACCCCCACGCCCTCGCCTATCTGACCAGCTTCACCTGCGTCAACGCGCTCGTCGCCGATCACCGCAAGGCGGTGTCCGTGGCGATCACCCTGGGCCACGAGGTCGCCAACGAGATCAACTTCTCCCTGCTCCGCGAGAAGCATCCCGGCCTATACCGGGTCGTCCAGGAGCAGCTCAAGAAGTCCACTTCGGCTCGGCATTCCACCGCAGTGATGCGGCACGTCGTTGCCGACGCCGAGTTCAGCCCCGAGGACGACAAGCGCCTCTACCTGTCCGACAAGGACGCCCTGCTGGTGGGCATGAAGCTCATCGAGCTGTTCGTCGAGGCGACCGGACTGGTCGAGCTGGTCACCGTGGCCGAGCGCGGCAAGCGCCACCTGCTGATCGCCGGGAATCAGAAGGTGCTCGACTGGCTGACCAAGGCCCACGACAGCGCCGCCCTGTACCAGCCGGTGCTGATGCCGATGGTCGTCCCGCCCCGTCCGTGGACCACGCCCCGCGACGGCGGCTACCTGACCGACATCGGCGGCCGGGCGGACCTTGTGCGTACCCGCAACCGCGCCTACAAGCGCGAGCTGGCGCTGGTCGATATGCCCAACGTCTACCAGGCCCTCAATGCCATCCAGGCAACCGCCTGGAAGGTGAACGTGCCAGTCCTGGAGGTCATGCGCGAGCTGTGGAACGCAGGCGGCGGTGTCGCCGGGCTGCCGGAGCGCGAGCTGATGGACCTGCCGAGCCGCCCTGCCCTGCTGGAGACCGACCCGGACTACTTCAAGGAGCACCACGCCGACGAGTTCAAGGAATGGAAGCGCGACCGCGCCAAGGTCTACGAGGCCAATGCGCGCAGCGTGTCCACCCGCCTCGCCGCCGCGCAGAAGATCGCCCTGGCGGAGAAGTTCGCCGAGTACCCCGCGATCTACTTCCCGCACAACCTCGACTTCCGCGGCCGTTGCTACCCCCTGCCCCCGACGCTGACCCCGCAGGGTGATGATGCGGCCAAGGGCCTGCTGACGTTCGCCCAAGGCGTGCCGCTCGGCGAGGACGGTGCCTACTGGCTCGCCATCCACGTTGCCAACTGCTTCGGCGTGGACAAGGTGTCGTTCGAGAAGCGCGTGGCCTGGGTGCGCGAGCACGAGGAGCAGATTCTCGACAGCGCCCTCGATCCGCTGGACGGCCAACGCTTCTGGATGGACGCCGACAGCCCGTTCTGCGCGCTGGCCGCGTGCTTCGAGTGGCTCGGCTACAGCCTCAACGGCCGCGATCACGTCTCCCATCTGCCCATCGCGCTCGACGGTTCCTGCAACGGCCTCCAGAACTTCTCGGCCATGCTCCGCGACTCCGTGGGCGGCGCAGCCACCAACCTGATCCCGCAGCCGAAGCCCGCCGACATCTATTCGCGCGTGAAGGACGTGGCGCAGGAGAAGCTCCGCGCCCGTGCCGAGGGCGGCGACCCGCTGGCGATCAAGCTGGACGGCCAGCTCACCCGCGACATCGTGAAGCAGCCGGTGATGACGCTGCCCTACGGCGTCACGAAGTCGGGCATGCGCGCCCAGGTGCTCTCCAAGTTCAAGAAGCTGGGCATGGAGGACGATTGGGAAACCGCCGAGTACCTGGCGACCCTGCTGTGGGAGTGCATCGGCGAGGTCGTGATCGCGGCCCGCGCGGCGATGGACTGGCTGCGCGATGCCTCTAAGGTCGCCTCGTCGGCCGACCTGCCGGTGAGCTGGACGACCCCCGCTGGCTTCCCGGTCCTCCAGGAGTACCGCGAGGAGGAAGGCGTGCGCGTCCAGGCCCACCTGGGCGGCCGACTGACGAATTTAGTAGTCAACATCGGCGGTACGAAGCTCGACCGTCGCAGGCAGACCCTCGGGATCAGCCCGAACTTCGTCCACTCCTGTGACGCCAGCCACATGATGCTGACCACCTGCCTCGCGGCAGAGAACGGCATCGAGTCGTTCGCAATGATCCATGACTCCTACGGTACACACGCGGGCAAGGCAGCAATCCTCGCCGCCGCGCTCCGGCAGGCGTTCGTCGATCAGTACAGCGGCGACGTACTGGCCGACTTCCGACAGCAACTCGTCGAGCAGCTCCCGCCAGAAGCGGCAGAGAAACTTCCACCACTCCCGCCGCACGGCGACCTGGACCTCAGCCTGGTGCTGGAGTCGCGCTACTTCTTTGCCTAGTCCATCCCCCTTTGGCAATTGATACCCCAAACGAGAACATCCACATGAGCATCAACTACCAGCACGCACTGAACACCTACGTTGCCCAAGACCACTTCGGTGTGGTCCTCGGCATCTACAACCCGGCCGAACACGGCACGGTCGAGGAGTTCAAGCACCGCATGACGGAGCTGCACGCAGGTGCGTGATCGCGTCATCGACGGACTGCACTCACGTTCTGCCGAGAGCGCCGCACGCGGCGCTTTCGTCGTGATCGACAGCGTGCAATCCCTCGGTCACCCGGCCGATCAGGTGATCGGCCTGGCGTGCGCCTTCAAGAACTTCTGCGAAGTGCTCGGCCTCGATCCGATGGAAGTGCTGCGGGTCGTCTCGCGCATGGAGCAGGACTGCCGCTACCGGCAGGTCAACACCCTCAACGCCGTGCGCCGCTACGCGGAGCGCGAGCTGAAACCGCACTACCCGTAATGCGTGACCCGATCACCGACGCCTTCATCGACGAGGCGCTCGTCGGCTTCGACATCGACGAAGCCTTCGGCATTTCCGCCGACACCCCGCTGACCGCCGCCGCCGACCTGTGGCGAGCGGGCATCTATCTCCCGACCAACTACGAGACCGACAACTGATGGCAACCAAGAAGCGCGAACGATTCGTCTCCCCGAAGGGCACCGCCGTGTGGCCGCGACTGAACGAACCGGACACCAAGTTCAAGCCGGAAGGCGAATACACCGTGAGCCTGGCGTTCGACCCGAACGACAAGGACTTCAAGGCGCTGGCGAAGAAGCTGGAAACCCGGCGCGACGAGCTGTTCCAGGAGTTCCTGAGCGAGAACCCGAAGAAGAAGAAGGGTGCCGAAGTGGCCCCGGTGTTCACCGAAGAAACCGACGAGAACGGCGATGACACCGGCCGCGTGCTGGTGAAGTTCAAGATGAAGGCCAGCGGCGTCAGCAAGCGCACCGGCAAGAAGTTCACCATGCGCCCGGACATCTTCGACGCCCGCGGCAAGAAGATCGACAACCCGCCGCAGATCGGCGGCGGCAGCGAACTCAAGGTCTCCTACGAGATCGGTGGTTCGTTCGTCGAATCGGCCAAGAAGTTCTACCTGACCTGCTACATGGTCGCCGTCCAGGTGATCGAACTGGTCGAGTTCGGCCAGCGCAACGCCAAGGACTACGGCTTCGGCGAGGAGGACGGATACGAGGCCGACGACAGCGCGCCGTTCAGCGACAGCGATGACGACTCGGACGACGACAGCGACTCCGACGACGAGGGCGATGACGGCGACTACTGATCCGCTGTCGGTCATCGTGGACACCGCGAGGGGGGCCAAGCACTTGGCCTCCCTCACGTTCCCGTTCGACCCGGTGCCCGCCTCGCGCCCGAAGGTATCGCGCTGGGGCGTCTACTACGGCAAGACCTACAAGACCTGGAAGGAAGCGGCAGAGAAGCATCTGCCAGCCGGTGATCTGGACCTATCGCCGACCGATCCGGTTTTAGTAGTCATCATCGCGGTATGCAAACGCGCCAAGACCTCGAAGGCCGCGTTTCCCAAGGGCGACGTGGACAACCTCGCCAAGGGGCCGATGGACGTTGTGACCAAAGCCACCGGCTATTGGGCCGACGACAAGCAAGTCATGTGGCTGCTCTCCGGTAAGCGCTGGGCGCAGCCGGACGAAGAACCACGCACCGAAGTCCACCTCTACAAACTCTAAGTGCGCCTCAAACCTCTGGAATCGGTAGAGGCGCTGTTCGTCCTCGCCAGCATGACCCGCCCCGAGCAGGTCACGACCGGCGAGGAACTCGCACGCCTGCACCGCTCGCAGGGCTACTCGAAGATCGCCGTCCACTTCGTCATCGAACGTGACGGCTCGATCTACGACGGTCGCCCGCTAAATCAGCCCGGCGCTCTCGCCGGTAAGCACAACCAATCCGCATACCAAGTCTGCCTCCTGGGCGGCGTCAACGACGCCATGCAGCCCGAGGACAACTTCACCGAAGCCCAACACGCCGCGCTGCGACGCCTGCTCGCCGCCTACGGCAAGCCCGTCGTGTGGGCACCTGACTTCCCTCGATAGGAGAACCCAACGTGAAACCGCTGCCCCCGCAAACCCAGGTCGTCCTGGATCACCTGCGTCGCCACTCGCACCTGACCTCGTGGCAGGCCGAAGGCGTCTACCGCATCCGCCGCCTCGCCTCGCGCGTCGATGAGCTGCGTGCTACTGGCTTCGAGATCGAAACGCAGACCTGCGAGGACGCCTCGGGGCAGCGGTACACGCGCTATCGCCTGTCGCGCCGTCAGCGCCGCAGCAAGGCCCCGCTCCTGGAAGCGCGCCGCGCTCCGAAGCAGTACCGCGTCGATGCGCTGCTCCAGCTGTACCGCAACTACTGCACCGACGAGCTGGGCCTCGACGCAAACGATGCGACCGAAGAAGTCGCCGCATTCACCAAGTTCCTGCTGGAGAAGAACGCATGACCAACACCGCCACCACCGTCATTCCGTCCGCGATGCGCCTGGCTTTCGAGCGCGCATGGGCGAGCGCCGACAAGCCGTTCCGCGGCCTGGGCCGCACCGTCAAGGGTGCGCTGAACCGTCGCCTCGGCATTTCCTACCGCAAGCGCATGTGGTCCGTGGAGCGTGCAAAGCGCTGACTCCGAATACCTCCACAAAGAGCCGTGTCCGAACTGCGGCAGCAAGGACAACCTTGCGCGCTACAGCGACGGGCACGGCTACTGCTTCGGCTGCGGTCACTACGAGCCAGCCGAAGGCGAAGAGGTCTCTCAACCCACCAGCAGGAAAACCATGAGCGACTTTGCGGAGGGTGAACCGCAAGCCCTGGCGAAGCGCGGTATCACTGAGGAAGCATGCCGTAAGTACGGCTACTGGATCGGCAAGGACAAGCACGGCAAGACCGTGCAGATCGCCAACTACAAGCGCGATGGCGGCATCGTCGCGCAGAAGCTCCGCTACCCCGACAAGAAGTTCTCGTTCATCGGCGACTCGAAGGCGTGCGGGCTGTTCGGCCAGCACCTCTACGAACCGGGGCGACGCCTCGTCATCACCGAAGGCGAGATTGATGCGCTCTCCGTGGCGCAGGCACTCGGCCTCCGCTGGCCGGTGGTGTCCGTCCCGAACGGGGCACAAGCCGCAGCCAAGTCCATCAAGCGCGAGCTGGAGTGGGTCAATGGCTTCGACGAGGTCGTGCTCATGTTCGATATGGACGAACCGGGCCAGGCCGCCGCGCAGGAAGTGGCGCTGCTGCTGACTCCCGGCAAGGCCAAGATCGCACAGCTCCCCGCGAAAGACCCGAACGAGCTGCTCCAGCGCGGCGACGCCGAGGCGATCACTCGCGCCATCTACGAAGCGCAGACCAAGCGCCCCGATGGCGTGGTGACGTTCGGCTCCCTCAAGGAGAAGGCACTCAAGCCCGTCTCGATGGGCATGCCCTGGCACGATCCGCGCCTCACCGCGCTGACCTACGGCAAGCGGTATGGCGAGGTCTACACCTTCGGCGCGGGCACCGGCATCGGCAAGACCGACTGGCTGATGGAGGAAGCAGCCTTCATCGCGCAGGAAACCGGCGACCGTGTTGGCCTGTTCTTCCTGGAGCAGCAGCCGGTCGAGACGGCGAAGCGCATGGCAGGCAAGGTCGCGGGCCGCCGCTTCCACGTTCCCGATGGGAGCTGGACGCAGGAGGAACTGGAAGCCGCGTTCGAGATTCTCGACAAGGGCCAGGTGTTCATCTACGACCACTTCGGCTCGTCCGAGTGGGACGTGATCGAAGCCAAGATGGCCCACATGGTCGTCGCCGAGGGCGTCAAGCACATCGTGCTCGACAACCTTACGTCGTTCGCGGCCGGTGCCGAGGACGAGCGGAAGATGCTGGAGGACACGATGGCGAAGATCGCGCAGTTCGCGCAGCGCCACCTCATCTGCATCTACCTGGTCTCGCACCTCGCCACGCCGGAAGGCAAGCCCCACGAGGAAGGCGGGCGCGTGATGCTCCGTCACTTCAAGGGCAGCCGCGCGATTGGCTTCTGGACGCACTTCGCGTTTGGCCTGGAGCGCAATACGCAGGCCGAGAACGAGGCCGAGCGCAACTGCACGACCTTCCGTGTCCTCAAGGATCGCTTCACCGGCCAGTCGAACGGCCAGGTTCTCTACTACAGCTACGACCACGCATCCGGCCGCCTGCTCAATGCAGATGCTCCGGGCGAATACGGCGACTTCGCCGACGAGTCATCCGATGTATCCACCTCCGACTACTGACGGCCGCTCGGTCGTCGGCTTCATCCCAGCTGATGCGCCGCTCTCCTTCGCTGAGAGCCTCGTTCTCCCCTACCAACTCCCCCGCTCCGACCAAGCCTGCCGTGTCATGTACGGCAAGCCTGGGCGGCGCGTGGTCATCCACATCAAAGCCGAGGAACTACCCCAATGAAAGAGATCGTCGCAATCGCAATCGACCTGCTAACCGCTCCGTTCCGCAAGGACACCGTGACCGACGTGGTGAAGGTTCTGGAGGGCCAGGTGGACAAGCTGTTCAAGATCAGCGCCGACCGCATCGCCACCGCCTCGACGCTGCGCGACAAGGCCGATGTCCTGCACTCGCAGGCCGACGAGCACGAGGAAGAAGCCGAGCGCGCCCTGCGCGTCGCCGAGCGCTTCACCAACCTGATCCGCTAAGGGACCAACCATGACTGCCGAGCAACACGCTCGGTCCCTGTTCGACGTGTTGCCGGCCGAAGTCCGCCACCTGGTGATCCTGGGTGGCGGAAGCCTGCGCGCGTTCTACGACGGGACCGAAATCAAGGACATCGACTGCTTCTTCGTGTCACTTGCGAGCTACACCTACGTGGCCGCGTACCTGAGCGGCCGTAGCGACTGGACCAGCGAGGCCGCTCCGAACGGCATCCGCAACTTCCGCTCGCCCGAGGGTCACCTCGTGAGCCTGATCGGCTTCGAGTTTGGTACGCCGCACGAGCACTGCGCCCGGTTCGATCTGCGGTGCTGCGCCCATGTCGCCATCTACGAACCCAGCACCGACGAGGTGGTGGTCGTATCCCTCGAAGGCGCGGTTGCCGACGCATCGGAGAAGCTGCTGTTCGTGCTGAACAACAACGGCACCGAGCGCACCATCCGCCGCATCACGCACTACGTCGAGGACTACGGCTACACGCTGCATCCCGACCAGCCCGAGCAGGGCGAACTCTTCGAGGACGACGACTTCCCCGGCCACGCGCCGCAGGGCGTCCACACGCCGCCGAAGGCCCCCGAGCCGGAGTACATCCTCCGCGCCCGCCGCCGCGTCCGCGCAATCCCCGTAACCAACCACGGCTACCCGTAAGGAGGACCGCCGTTGATCCTCGTATTCGACTGCGAGACCAATGGCCTCCTCGACGAACTTGACACGATCCACTGCATTTCCCTCCAAGAGGTAGATGAGACCGGCGCACCGCGCGGTCCCATCTTGTCCGCCAACGATCACGGCACGGGCGAAATGACAGTCCGTCAGGCCGTCGAGAGGCTCAAGAAGGCCACGCGCGTTGTCGGCCACAACATCGCCGGATTCGACATTCCGGCTATCGCCAAGGTGTTCCCGGACTTCAAGGTCCAGGCGTACTTCGACACGCTGCTGATGTCCACGCTGGTCTACCCGGACCTCAAGGACCGCGACTTCAAAGCCCGCAAGAAGCAGGGAGCGAACCCGGTGTTGCCGGGCAAGCTGATCGGCCGCCATTCCCTCGAAGCATGGGGCTACCGCCTCGGTCGCTGGAAAGGCGACTACGCGGCGCAGATGGTCGCACGCGGCCTCGACCCCTGGGCGCAGTGGTCTCAGGAAATGGACGACTACTGCGACCAGGACGTTGCGGTCACCCAAGCCCTGTTCGCATTGCTGATGAGCAAGGGCCTCCCAACCGAGGCCATTGAGCTGGAGCAGGCCGTCGCGCCGATCCTCTCGCGTCAGCAGCGCTACGGCTACCTGTTCGATCAGGAGAAGGCACGCGAGCTGGAGTGCGTCCTCGTGTCCCGGCGCACCGCGCTGGAGGCCGAGCTGCGCAAGGTCATCCCGCCGTGGAAGGTGGTGAAGCGCAAGTTCGTACCGAAGCGCGACGACAAGCGCCGCGGCTACGTCAAGGGCGTGGAGGTCACGACCTACAAGGACGTTGTGTTCAACCCGGCGAGTCGCCAGCACATCGCTGACCGCTTGACCGCGATGTATGGCTGGCAACCGCAGGAGTTCACCGAGAAGGGCCAGCCGAAGATCGACGAAGATGTCCTGGGCGCGCTCAAGTTCCCGATCATCCCGCTCCTGCTGGAGCACTTCATCGTCAACAAGCGTCTCGGCCAGCTTGCCGAGGGCGACGAGGCATGGCTCAAGGCCATCAAGAAAGATGGCCGAATCCACGGCAGCGTGAATCAGAACGCGGCGGTGACCGGCCGCATGACGCACTCTAAGCCGAACATCGCCCAGGTGCCGAAGTGCGGCGTGCCCTACGGCAAGGAATGCCGCTCTCTGTTCTGCGTCCCGACAGGGAAGCTCCAGGTCGGCGCGGACGCCTCGGGGCTGGAGCTGCGCTGCCTGGCGCACTTCATGGCGAAGCACGATGGCGGTGAGTACGCCAAAGTCATCCTCGAAGGCGACATCCACTCGGTCAACCAGGCGGCGGCTGGACTGCCCACCCGCGACAACGCCAAGACCTTCATCTACGCCTTCCTCTACGGGGCAGGCGACGCGAAGCTCGGCTCCATCGTGGGCAAGGGACGACAGGCCGGCGCGAAGCTCCGCTCTAAGTTCCTGGCCGGACTGCCTGCGCTGGAGAAGCTGGTGCGCGGGGTCAAGAAGCGCGCGGCCGAAAAGGGATACCTGATTGGCCTCGACGGTCGGAAGCTGCACATCCGCAGCGACCACGCTGCGCTCAACACCCTGCTCCAGTCGGCCGGTGCGCTGGTGATGAAGAAGGCGCTGGTGATCCTCGACGCCGACCTGCAAGCCGCAGGGCTGGTGCCGGGCGTCCACTACGAGTTCCTCGCCAACGTCCACGATGAGTGGCAGATCGAAGTGGACGAGGACAAGGCCGAGTTCGTGGGCAAGACCGCCCAGGCCGCCATCCGCAAAGCTGGCGACCACTTCGGCTTCCGCTGTCCGCTCGATGGCGAGTTCAAGATCGGAAGGAATTGGGCGGAGACGCACTGATCCGCGGCAAGCGGGACATTGCACTCGCCCTGGTGCGCCAAGCGAAACGCCGGGCAGCAAGAAAGGGACTGCCGTTCGACCTCACGTCGGACGACATCGCGGTCCCCGACTTCTGCCCGGCGCTGGGCATCCCGCTGTACCGCGCTGTCGGGCGCAAGGCCCAAGGCCCCAACTCACCCACGCTCGACCGCATCGAACCTGACCTCGGCTACGTCCGGGGCAACGTGCGCGTGATCTCCGCACGCGCGAATCAGATCAAGTCCGACGCGACTCCCTCGGAGCTTCTGCGAGTCGCCTGTTACGTCCAAGAGAACCGATGAACCCAACCAACATCCTGCGCGCCCTCGCGGCGCTGCTGGTCGTTGCCGCGCTCGCGGCTGGCGGCTTCGCAGCCTGGAAGTACACCGCAATGGCCCAGCGCGTGACGGAGCTGGAGGAGTCGGCAAAGGAACTGGCCGACCTCAAGCAGACCGTCGAGACCCTCAACCGCGAAGCCGTGCGCCGCTCTGCCTTCGATGCAGCGCTGCGGAACGCCCGCGCCACCACCAACCGCTCTGTGGAGATTGCAGCAAATGCTGACCCGGAAACTGGCGATTACCTGTCTCGCCGCATTCCTGACGAGCTGCGCCGCGCACACCTCGAAAGTCGTGCCGGAGCAGTTCCTCCAGCCGACCGTCATTGAGGGCACGCACTCCTCACTCGACGCCGTGATGGCTGACCCGACCACCACCACCTACGACCTCTACCGCTTCGGCGGCAACGCCGAGGACGGCCTCCAGCGTTGCAACGCCGACAAAGCGAGCGCCTTGGAAGTCCTCAAGGAATCGAACCGATGAACGAGAACCGGCTTCGCGTGCATTTCATTGGCGGCCCCGCTGACGGCGATGTCCGCGTGATCGATCCGTGTACCACCTACCGCGTGGCTGTGCTCGAACACCAGCCCGAGGTTCATGCCTACAACGCCAAGTGCCCGTGCTGCACCGAGCGCATGCTGCGCCCCGTGGAGTGGAGCACCGCGACCTACTTCATCCGCCGCGTTAGCGAGAAGTGCTGGGTCGCCGTACACGAGAGCATGGTATGAAGCGCGCTCTCCTGATCCTGGCGCTGTGTGCTGGCCTCGCTGCGTGCGATATGAAGCCCTGGCCGCCGAGTGCGGACTATGGCTCGTGCCTGAAAGGGCACAGCGAGAACTCCTACATCATCATGTGGCAGTCGATGTGTACGGGGAACTCCTGCACGCAGATTCCGTACACCATCCCGACCACCGACTTCGTGTGCGACGAGCACGAGTACCCGCTCGGCGACGGCCCGGAGTACCAGGCCGGAATGAAGCGCTACGCCGCCGAGCTACAGGCGTGGTATGAGCGCCACCCGGAGAAGCGGCCATGACTTCCTACGTCACCTATCGGCCACCGCAGGCGGCCGGTTCCTGGGTCATTGGCGGCAACTTCTTCGTGCAGGTCCGGGAGCGTCCGAACTGGCTGCACCGCTGGTTCGCGCTGGCGTTCCTGGGATGGCAGTGGGTGGACGCATGAACAAGCGCGGCCCCCTGCTACTGATCGACGCCGATGTGCTGCGCTACCAGCTCGCGTTCTCGAACACCGCGAACATCGACTGGAACGGCGACGGCAACAAGGTCGAAGCGATCCAGCCCGAGCGCGCGAAGGCGAAGCTGGAGGACTACATCGACGAGATCGTCGAGAAGTTCGGCGCGCGTGATTACCTGCTGGCCCTGTCCTGCAAGAAGCACAACTTCCGCAAGGACATCGACCCGACCTACAAGCTCAACCGTGCCAGCAAGGACAAGCCTGCCCTGTGGTACGTGCTCGACGAGTTCGTCTACGACGAGTTCGGCGACAAGATCGTGGAGATCGAGAACCTGGAAGGTGACGACGTGCTGGGGCTGCTGGCCTCGCACCCGAATCCGAAGCGCGCGCCAGGCAGCCGCATCGTCGTGTCCATCGACAAGGACATGCAGACGATCCCCGGCATCCGTCTCTACAACCCCAACCGTCCCGACGTGGGCGTCCGGCCAATCTCGGCTCACGACGCTGACCTGTTCTGGATGAAGCAGGTGCTCACGGGTGACCAGGTGGACAACTACCCCGGCTTCCCCGGCATCGGCCACAAGGGCGCGGATGAGCTGCTCATGCCCATCCACGAGGCGTACCGCGATGCGTCCGTCGAGGAGCACCTCGGCGCGCTGTGGAACACCGTCGTCACCACCTACACCACCCGCATCCCCCGCGGCGGCACCGAGCCGCTGTCGAAGCACGATGCGATCCGCCAAGCACGCCTCGCGCGAATCCTGCGCTACGGCGACTACAACCCCAAGACCAAGGAAGTGAAGCTGTGGAAACCCTGATCCTGTTCATCACCATCGTCGCCGTGCTGGCCGTGCTGTTCGCCTTCGTCGCCTACGGTGCCGCCTGGCTGTGGTGGCGCAGCCTCAACACCCTCGAACGCGCCCTGTACCGCTCGGCTGGCCGCGTCAAGCTGTGGCCGGCCGCTGTCGGCGCTGCTGGTGCGGCCTGGCTGATCGCCCGGTGCTTCGCCTGATGCGTCCGAAGCTGCTGGCCCTCGCCATCAACCTGGCGCTGCACGGCCGTCCCGGCTGGTAGCGCCTCTCCCCCAAGTCCCCCCCGGCCCGCCTCGTGCGGGCCTTTCCTTTTCTGGAGTCCCCATGAAGATCATCGGAATCACCGGCCGCGCCCGTAGCGGCAAAGACACCCTGGCCGAGTTCCTGGTCAGCGACCACGGCTTCGTGAAGCTGTCCTTCGCGGCCCCGATCCGCGCCTTCGTGGCGGACATCACCGGCCTGCCGGTGTCCGCGATGGAGGACGGCCCGCTCAAGGAGGAGCCGCTCGACTGGCTCAACGGGCAGACCCCGCGCCGCCTGATGCAGACCGTAGGCACCGAGTGGGGCCGCGAAATGATCGACCGCGACCTGTGGGTCAAGGTTGTCGCGCAGAAGATCCGTCAGGCCCGCCGCGACGGCGCTGCTGGCGTCGTGGTGTCGGACGTTCGCTTCGACAACGAGGCGCAGTTCATCCGTGAGTGGGGCGGCCAGGTGGTCCAGGTGCTCCGCGACAGCGCGGCTACGGTCTCGGCGCATGCCTCGGAGGCAGGCGTCCACGGCGACCTGATCGACACCGTGATCGACAACAACGGCCCGATCCACCGCCTGCGGATGGTCGCGGAATCGCTGGCCCGACTCTAGGGGTTTAGTAGTCATCATCGGGGGAAACGTCAGTTTCCCCACCTATTCATAACCCAGGAGTTCTATGCAAATCCCTCTGCACTCCTACGACCTGATCGACCTCCTGGACGAACTGCACCCCGAAGTGATCTACGACCCCGCCCAGCCGAAGGAGGAGTTCCTGCTCCGGCAGGGCGAGCGCCGCCTGATCCTCCGGCTCAAGGCGCTGCGGAAGGTCGAGCAGATGGAGCACCGCGCCCGCTAATCATGTGCAGCAAGCCCAACATGCCGGACCAGCAGGAGAAAGACCCGATCCTACTGACCCGCCAGGACACCCAGCCGACCGGCCACGCGGCCGATCAGCGGCGTAAGTCCAAGGTCCGCCTGGACCTGAACAACGCAACGCAGTACCAAGGACTGACCATTCCGAATGGCTGACGCCAAGCAGACCTCGGCCGAGAAGCAGACGGCCGCGAAGCGCTACGGCGATCTCAAGTCCAACCGCAAAGAGGCCGAGACGCGCGCCAAGCGCTGCGCCAAGGTCACCCTGCCCCGCCTGTGGGTGGACGAGGGCGCGAAATCGCGTACCCCCGGTTCCGCTTACATCGACACCGGCCCGAAGTGCGTCAACGCCCTGGCCTCGAAGATCGTGCTGGCCTGGCTCCCGCCGAACGCCTCGGTGTTCAAGCTCGCGCCTGACCAGGCCGTCGCCGAGAACATCGCCGAGCAGGCTGGCGTGGAGACCTCCGAACTGGAGGCCGCGCTGGTGGACGTGGAGCGGGTCATCGTCAACGACCTGGAGACCAGCGGCGTCCGCCCGGTCCTCAGCGAGGCGGCCAAGCACGCCATTGTCCTCGGCAACTTCCTGCTCTACGACCCCGACGAGGGTAAGCCCAAGCTGTACCCGCTGACCTCCTATGTGACGGACCGCGACGGCCTGGGCAACGTGCTGGAGATCATCACGCTCGACAAGATCGCCCCGGCCATGCTGCCGGACTCGATCCGCGCGGCGGTGATGCAGAAGCTCGCCCAGGAACGCGACGAAAAGACCAAGAACGACGACGTGAACCTCTACACCTGGGTGCGTCGCTCGGAAGATGGCAAGGAGTGGGAAGTGGTCCAGGAGGTCGAGGGCGTCGAAGTGCCCGAGACCGTGGGCACCTACCCGATAGACGCCTG